>CAZCOX010000093.1:0-11496 GCA_964500115.1 uncultured Rhodobacterales bacterium | reverse complement strand
CGTAATTTGTGGTTTTCGGCGCCGTAGCGCTGCGCGCGGAGTTCTTCCCACAGATCGACGAAGGCCCGCGTTTTGCTCATCTCGGTGACGAACCGGATGCCTGCGTTCACGAAGAAGCTGATACGGCCGCAGAGGGCTGGGAAATCTTCGGCAGGGACACGGGGTTTGAGTTCGTCGAGAACGGCAATGGCCGTTGCCAAAGCGAAGGAGAGTTCCTGTTCCGGCGTCGCGCCTGCCTCTTGCAGGTGGTAGGAACACACGTTCATCGGGTTCCATTTCGGGATGTTTGTGTAGCAATACTCGGCCACGTCCCCGATCATCTTGAGCGACGGTTTCGGCGGGCAGATATACGTGCCGCGCGACAGATATTCCTTGATCAGATCGTTCTGGACGGTGCCCTGCAACTTCGACACATCCGCGCCCTGTTCTTCGGCCACGGCGATGTAGAGCGACAAGAGCCATGGGGCGGTCGCGTTGATTGTCATCGACGTGTTCATCTGTTCGAGCGGGATTTGGTCAAACAGGGTGCGCATGTCGCCCAAATGCGAAACCGGGACGCCGACTTTGCCAACCTCGCCGCGCGCAAGCACATGATCGCTGTCATATCCGGTTTGCGTGGGTAGGTCGAATGCAACGGAGAGACCGGTTTGACCTTTGGCCAGGTTGGACCGATAGAGCGCGTTGGATGCTTTTGCGGTCGAGTGGCCCGCGTAGGTACGGATGAGCCAAGGGCGGTCGCGGGTTGGGGTCTGTGCGTCTGTCATGTCGGCTCCGTCAAATCGGGATTCGCGATGTAATCTTCTTGCGTTGAGCGTTGGATACGCGAAATATTGTGTCGCTGTCAATTCGCTGCATTGCGGCGTGGCTAGTCTTGCTGCAGGACAGCATATCTCAATGTATTGGCGTTGGAAAATCCGACCTGCTGTCGCAAGCGCACCCGTTTCGGATCATCCGATTGCTCTTGATATTCCGACAAATCCAGCAGAAGCGGTCGTTTGAGGGCAGAAGGCACCTGATGTTGATCGTGGTATTCATGTTGCTTTCGCTAGATTACGCCGATGGCTCATGTTTACGTCGATCCTTGAGGTGTTCAGACTGCGCATATGACCTCGACCGTGACGCTTCCGATTTGGGCCTTTGTGCTGATCCTGCTTTTCGCGGCGGTGACATTTGCGTCGCACTTTCTGTTTCCGTCCGTGCGCTGGTTCTTTCGTCGCCGGATGGAGCGTGCTGTTAAGCGGCTGAACAAACGATTGGAACGCCCCATCCAGCCTTTCAAGCTGTTGCGGCGGCAAGACATGATTCAGCGGTTGGTCTACGACCCCGAGGTAACGCGCGCCATTGTTCAGCACGCAAAGGACACAGGCGTGCGCGAGGACGTGGCGGCGGAACAAGCGCGGCGTTATGCGCGCGAAATCGTGCCGTCTTTTTCGACATGGGCCTATTTCGGGTTTGCCATTCGGGCCGCGCGGTTTTTGGCGACGTCGCTTTATCGCGTGCGGATGGTGCATCAGGATGATGGACTGGCCGATGTCGACCCCGAAGCCACGGTTGTCTTTGTGATGAACCACCGGTCGAACATGGATTACGTGTTGGTGACCCATCTGGCCGCCGACCGATCCGCGCTGTCATATGCTGTTGGTGAGTGGGCGCAGGTCTGGCCGCTGTCGCGATTGATCAGGGCGATGGGGGCGTATTTTATCAGACGCAAGTCCCGCGACGAGCTCTACCGCAAGGTTCTTGCGCGCTATGTTCAGCAGGCGACGGAGGCTGGTGTCACCCAGGCGGTGTTCCCGGAAGGCGGGTTGAGCCTGACGGGTGAACTGGCTGCGCCAAAGGTGGGGCTGTTGAAGTATATATTGGAAGGTGCGGCCGCGGGTGAACGCGATGTGATCTTTGTGCCGATTGCGCTGAACTACGATCGGGTTCTCGAAGATCGAATTCTGCTGAAAGCGCAGGAGGCGGGCAATCGGCGGTTTCGCGCGCGGATCAGTGTGGTGATGATTGCTATTCTGCGACAACTCTGGCTGCGGGTCACCGGGCGGTTCCATCGCTTTGGATATGCCGCCGTGAGTTTCGGCAAACCGCTGGCGCTGAGCAGCGTGGATGCCGGGCACCGTGGACCCGAGGCTTTGTCGGAGCTTGTCATGCAACGCATTTCGGGCGCCGTGCCCGTTTTGACGGTGCCTTTGGTTTCCGCACTGCTTTTGCGGCATGGGGTTATGACCAAGACGGACCTCGCGCATCGATTTGCCGATGCGTTGAAAGGTTTGGATACGGCTCAGGTGCACCTTCCGCGCAACAATCGGGAATACGCGGTGGAATATGGTCTGCGCATTCTGCTGGAACGGAGAATCGTCGAAGAGCGAGGCGAAACGCTACATATCAAACCCGAAAAGGAAGGCCTGGCCCGATTTTATGCCAATTCGATCAGTCATTTGTTGTAAAACTTTCTGCGGCTGCGAAGAACGTTCTGCGACTGCTGGGTCATAAAATTACAAAATCAACGTAAATCTTGTTGCATAATTTCAAAACGCAGCATATTTCAGGCTCACACGCCGCGATTCTGCGTTGCGGCACAGTTATGATTTGCTCAGAGGAGGTTCCCATGGCTCTGGATCAGCAGACCGGCATTGCAGCGTATGACGCGCCCGAGAAAGACCTGTATGAAATCGGTGAGATGCCGCCTCTGGGGTATGTCCCGCCCAAGATGTACGCGTGGGCGATCCGGCGTGAACGCCACGGTGAGCCGGAACAGGCTTTCGAGGTCGAGGTTGTAGATACGTGGGAGATCGACAGTCACGAAGTGCTGGTGCTCGTGATGGCGGCTGGCGTGAACTACAACGGTGTTTGGGCCGGGCTGGGTCAGCCGATCAGTCCTTTCGACGGGCACAAACAGCCTTATCATATTGCCGGTTCTGATGCGTCAGGCATCGTCTGGAAGGTGGGTGAGAAGGTCACGCGCTGGAAGGTTGGCGATGAGGTTGTCATCCACTGCAACCAGGACGACGGCGATGATGAGCATTGTAACGGCGGCGACCCGATGTTCAGCCCGTCTCAGCGGATTTGGGGCTATGAGACGCATGACGGCTCGTTTTCGCAGTTCACACGCGTGCAAGCGCAGCAGCTGATGCCGCGCCCCAAGCATCTGACTTGGGAAGAAAGCGCCTGTTACACGCTGACCTTGGCGACCGCCTATCGGATGCTGTTTGGGCACGAGCCGCATGATCTCAAGCCGGGGCAGAACGTTCTCGTCTGGGGCGCCTCGGGTGGTTTGGGCTCCTATGCGATCCAGTTGGCGAATACCGCAGGGGCCAATGCGATTGGCGTGATTTCGGACGAAAGCAAACGCCAGTTTGTGTTGGATCAAGGCGCGAAGGGCGTGATTAACCGCAAGGATTTCAACTGTTGGGGGCAGCTTCCGACGGTAAATACGCCGGAGTATAAGGAGTGGTTTGCCGAGGCGCGGAAATTCGGCAAGGCGATCTGGGACATCACCGGAAAGGGCGTGAACGTCGATATGGTGTTCGAACACCCGGGCGAGGCGACCTTCCCTGTGTCAACCTTGGTTTGCAAAAAGGGCGGCATGGTTGTCATCTGCGCGGGCACCACCGGTTTCAACTGCACGTTTGATGTGCGGTACATGTGGATGCACCAGAAACGCTTGCAGGGATCGCACTTTGCGCACCTCAAACAGGCGGCGTCGGCTAATCAGCTGATGGTTGAGCGCCGGTTGGACCCGTGTATGTCAGAAGTGTTCCCTTGGGCAGAGATTCCCCAGGCCCACACAAAAATGCTTCGGAATGAGCACCTTCCAGGGAATATGGCGGTTCTGGTGCAAGCCCCGAAGACTGGTTTGCGCACATTTGAGGACGCGCTTGCGGCCAATTCGTAACGATCTGCTTACTTCCTCATGGTAGCACAAGACCCGCGGGCCAGACCGGTTCGCGGGTTTTGTGATTCGTCGGAGTGTTCTTTTGAAATCAACATCGTTTCGTGCGCGGCATCCCCATTTCTGGGGAGGGGCAATAAGGGAGTGTCCAATATTATTTACACATGCTAGAGTTGTGTTAACGTTCTGTTAACTATCTGGAGGTGAGGCTGTTGAGACACGATTGGATCATCGACGTACTGACGGATCTCAAGACGTTTGCAGCTGCAAACGACATGGATGCGTTGGCCAATAAGCTGGATGATACCCAGCTTTTTGCGCGGGCAGAGTTGGTGTCGCATGGCAAGGGGACAAGCCGTGGGATTTTTGGAGAAAGTGCCTCTTTTGGACGATGTAATCGCGCAATTGGAACGCGCGGATCGTCTTGATGAGTTACAGGGTATAACGGAATGGCTGCGTGAGCATTTCGGAATTGATCACGTGGTGTATCATTGGGTGTCCAGCAATGGCACCCAATACGGGTGCGGGACATATGACCCGAAATGGGTCGTGCGGTACCTGGAAAAGGGATATCTGAGGATTGATCCGGTTATCCTTGGTTGCTACCAGCGGTTTCACCCGGTGGATTGGAAACGGTTGGATTGGTCGAGCAAGTCGGCCCGTGCGTTTCAAAAGGATGCTGTCGACCATGGGGTTGGCAATCAGGGCTATTCCATCCCCATCCGTGGCCCGAACGGCCAATTCGCTTGTTTTACGGTGTCAACAACCTGCAATGACGAAGATTGGGAGCGATTTACGCTTCTCAATAGGCGTGACCTGATCTTGCTTGCGCATTATTTTAACCAAACTGCTCTTAAGCTGGAACCGGGGCGGACTCCGGAACCCACACAGCCGCTGTCGCCAAGGGAAGTGGAGACGATGACCCTGCTCGCTGTTGGATACAGTCGCGCGCAGGTGGCGGATACTCTGTCGATCTCGGAACATACGTTGCGGGTTTATATTGAAAGCGCCCGCTTCAAATTGGGCGCGCTGAATACCACCCATGCTGTCGCACGCGCGATGTCGCGCGGACAGATCGTTGTTTAAGGGGCGGGCAAGGTCTTTGCAAAGACCTTGAAAACGCGATGCGTTTTTAAAGCCCTTTCGAAAGGGCTTCGCCCGCAATTGACGCACCGCACGGCAAAAAGATGCGCGTTGCAACACCCATAGCGCGGTGTGCAAAGAAACAATTCACGTTTGATCCTCAGCCTGTCCTTCACAACGGAGGAAGTGCTGATGATTCGTTACTTGTACGCAGATCAACTGGGTCGATTTCCGCATCTCGCGCGCACGATGTTCGAAGATCGTGCGGAACAATTCAAAACACGTCTTGGCTGGGATGTGACGGTCAATGCCGATGGGCAGGAGCGTGACGCATATGATGATTTGAACCCGCTTTATGTCATCTGGGAAAAGGCCGATGGCTTACATGGCGGGTCCATGCGGTTTTTGCCAACCACCGGCCGCACGATGGTCAACGAGCATTTTCTTGATGTAACGGACGGGGTCACGTTTCAGAGCCCGTTGATCTGGGAATGCACGCGGTTCTGCCTGTCGCAAGGCACTGAGCCGGGTACGGCTGCGGCGCTGATGCTGGCGGGTGGCGAGATCATGCAAGGCTTTGGTGTGAAGCACTTTATCGGTGTGTTCGATTCCCGCATGGTGCGCATTTACAACCGCATTGGGGCCGCTCCTGAAGTTCTGGGGACAACCGGCGAAGGTCGGCAAGCCATCAGCGTCGGGTTATGGGAGTTTTCGGAAGCCGCGCAAAAACAAGTATCCCGCGTTGCAGGTGTTCCGCTTGATGCCTCGCGCGCATGGTTCGAAGCCTCTTTCCATGGCGGCGGTGCTGCATGCATCGATGACGCGGCAAACGCTGCCTGACACTGGTGCAGCGATGCGTGGGCGCGTAGTGTCCGCGCATGACAGTGCCCGCCCTTTCCTTTTCAGAAGACCAAGCCGAAGCACATGACCGCGTGGCGGAGATGCTGCGCGACGCCGGGGTCGATTTGGACAACGGTCTGGTTCTTCCCGCAAAAGAAACCAAAACCAAAATCATGGCTGTCACAGGCAAGGCCGGATCAGGCAAAACGCTGCTTTTGGCGGAGCTGTTTAAAGCGTTGCAGACCGTGGGCGTTGATGTTGTATCAGGCGATTATGAGGGCCGGCGCCGAAAAGACCGGCGGACCTTGGCGATCCTTGCGCCGACCAACAAAGCGGCGAGCGTTTTGCGGATGCGGGGTGTGCCCGCAACAACCATCCACCGTATCCTCTACACCCCAGTCTACGATCCTGAATACGAGCGAATTGCCGAATGGCTGACGGGGCACGGAGATCAGCCTGAGATTGAAGGCCTGACAGACGAGGCACTGGCACGCGCGAAACTCTCTTACGAGTCGCATAAATCCATTCCCGCAGCACTGGCTGCTGCCGGGTTGCGGGGGTCGGATTTCATCACTGGGTGGAAGCGGCGCGAAGACCCGCTGGATATCGGGTTTGTCGATGAAGCCTCCATGCTGGACGAACGGCAGGTGGAGGATTTGCGTGAGATCTTCCCGAACCTTTTGTTGTTCGGTGATCCGGCGCAGCTGGCCCCGGTCAACCAGTCTGGCAAGATGGTGTTCGATATGCTGTCGGACAGCCAGGTGATGAACCTCAATCGCGTTCATCGTCAGGATGCAGACAATCCGATCCTCGATCTGGCGCACGCGCTTGCCGATCCTGCGCTTGGGTTCGAGGATTTCGAAAGCATGATCGAAGACGTCGCGCGCCGCGACGACCGGGTTGTCTGGGGGCAGCGGGTTGAGGTCGATCTGATGGCGCGCTCGCCGGTGCTGGTCTGGCGCAACGCGACGCGCATCCGGTTGATCCATGCGTTTCGCAGTGTTCATGGCGCGCCGGACACCGAGTTGCTGGAAGGCGAGCCGCTGATTTGTGACGGGATCGAGTTGCCATTGAAACATCGTAAAAAGCGGCTGGACCTGGAAGCGCGGGGACTGATCAAAGGTGCGCAGGTGATCTACCTCGGGCCGGGTCGCAAATCGGGGTTTTCGCGGTTGCACGTCATGGGGGCCGAAGACCCGCAGGTCTCTGCGGCTTCGATCGTGAAGATCGAAAAACCAGATGAGGAGGAACCGTTCATTCCTTACGCCGCGCGCATGGGAGCCACGTTTTTGCATGGAGCGGCCGTGACAATCCACAAAGCGCAAGGGTCGCAATGGGATGAGGTTCAGGTCTTTGCGCCCGACCTTTACGCAGCGGCGCGCATGGGGCGGGTTGAAGCGGGCCAACCGCTTTGGAAGCGGTTGGCCTATGTGGCGATCACGCGCGCCTCAACGCGGTTGCATTGGGTGGTTCGCAACCGCCTGTCAAAGCCAACCGGGCCTTTGCAAATCGATGATTTGCGCAGCACGCCTGCCGCGCCTTTGACTTTAGAAGCGGAACCGGAGTTCTAGATCTTCACGATCTGCTTTCCAGTGTTGCCGCCCTCAAGCATGGCGATGAACGCAGCGGGCATGTTTTGCAGCCCTTCTACGACGTCCTCCAGATAGGCGAGGTCACCCGAGGCCACCTTGGGCCCGACGTCGGCGAGGAAGTTCGGATATTCGTTCCAATGGTCAAAGATGATGAAGCCTGAGACCTGCAGGCGTTTGACAAGAATGCTGCGCCACATCGCGGGAAGCTGATTGGTGTCGGCCATATTGGCCCCGCCATACCACGCGACCATGCCGCACAGCGGGATACGGCCATGGACGTTCATGAGAGGCATAACAGCCTCCAGCGTTTTGCCGCCAACGTTTTCCCAATAGATATCGATACCGTCTGGCGCGGCGTCTGCCAGTGCCGCGCGCAATGATCGCGCGTCAGTGTGCGCGCGGTGATCAATCGCCACGTCAAAACCGAAGATGTCGGTGGCAAGTTTGCATTTCTCTGCCCCGCCCGCGACGGCGATGGTGCGCAAACCCAAGGCTTTTGCCAATTGTCCAACCATGGACCCGACCGGGCCAGTGGCCGCGCCCACGACCAGCGTTTCGCCCGCCTTTGGTTTGCCGAATTTGTGCAGCCCGACCCATCCTGTCAGGCCCGGCATCCCGAGCACGCCCAAAGCGGTGGAGGGTGGTTGTGAAGGGTCAAGTTTACGCAGCTCAGCGCCCCGCAGAATGGCGTGGTCGGCCCAGCCGGTCATGCCGGTGACGATGTCGCCACTGGCGATGCCGTCCGCTTTGCTCTCTAAAACTCGACCGACGCCCTGACCTGTCATTGTACCACCGATATCGACCGAAGGCGCATAGCTTTTCGCGTCATCCATGCGTCCGCGCATGTAAGGGTCGAGCGAGAGATGAGAGACTTCGATCAACACATCGCCGTCTGACAGGGCGGGGATGTCGTCTGTCACAAAGACAAAGTCTTCTGGCACCGGGGCCCCTTTTGGCCGTCTGGCAAGGGTGATGCGTTTCATCTGTTGGGGCATGGCTTCCACCTCATGGGTCAGGATTTTAGTTGCGCGCGTGGCGACGGGTGACCAGTGTATCTGGAACGGCATTCTGGAGTGCAAGGGGGGAATTGCAATGCTTGGACAGATGATGAACCGGCCATTGTCGATCATCGAGATCCTGAAATTTGCGGCGGACATCCATGGTGCGCAGGAGATTGTTTCGGTGCGTACGGAGGGAGACGTGCACCGGCAGAGCTATCGCGACACCTACGGTCGGACCTGCCAACTGGCGCATGCGCTGGGCGCGTTGGGTATCGAACAAGGGGATCGCGTCGCGACGCTGGCTTGGAACGGATATCGGCACTTCGAGCTTTACTATGCGATCTCCGGGTTTGGCGCGGTGTGTCACACGATCAACCCGCGCCTGTCGGCAGAGCAGATGATCTACATCCTCAACCACGCAGATGACAAAGCGGTGTTTGTGGATGTGACGTTTGTGCCGATCCTGGCGGCGCTCAAAGATCACCTGCCTGCGGGGATCAAGATCGTGGTGCTGACCGATGCGGCGCACATGCCGGAGAGCGATCTTGACTTGTTGTGTTACGAAGACCTGCTGGCGGAGCATTCTCAGAGCTATGACTGGCCTGACCTGCCCGAGGAAACAGCGGCGGGGATGTGCTATACCTCTGGCACCACGGGCAATCCGAAGGGTGCGCTTTTTACCCACCGCTCCACGGTTCTACACGCACTGTTTGTTGCCGTGACGGTGCCGCGTTCCTTGCATGAGGGCGCGCGGATTTTGCCGGTTGTGCCGATGTTCCACGTCAATTCCTGGGGATTGGCTTATGCTGCGCCCCTCGTCGGTGCCTCATTGATCATGCCGGGCGCGGGATTGGACGGGCCATCGCTCTACAATCTGATGGAGACCGAAGGCGTTACGGCAAGCTGGGGCGTGCCGACGGTTTGGCTTGGCCTGCGCGCCGAGATCGAAGCTCGTGGCAAGCCGCCGTCCAAGCTTGATCAGGTGGCCATTGGCGGGTCAGCGGCACCGCGAAGTATGATCGAGTATTTCGAAAACGCCGGGGTCGATGTCTGCCATGCGTGGGGCATGACTGAAATGAGCCCGGTTGGAACTCATGCGCAGCTTCCCGTCGGGATGCAGGATGCGCCGTTCGAGGAGAGGATGGCCAAGAAGTCGCTTCAAGGGCGGCGGATGTTTGGCGTTGACCTAAAGATCGTTGGTGAAGACGGAGCGGAGCTGCCTCAGGACGGCGAAGCCGTTGGAGAGTTGTACGTGCGCGGCAATGCCGTGGTGTCTGGCTACTTTGACAATGAAGAGGCCACCAACGCCGCGCTCGACGCGGACGGCTGGTTCGGGACCGGCGATGTGGCGAGCATTTCACCCGATGGTTTCCTGTCGATTCAGGACCGCTCTAAAGACCTGATCAAATCGGGCGGGGAGTGGATCAGCTCCATTGATCTGGAAAACGTTGCGATGGCGCATCCGGACGTGGCCAATTGCGCGGTGATCGCAATTGCACATCCGAAATGGGACGAACGCCCGGTTCTGGTGGTTGTCCCGAAAGAGGGCAAAGAGCCGACATTGGCAGAGTTTCACAACCTGATGAATGAGCATTTTGCCAAGTGGCAGTTGCCCGATGATGTGGTGTTTGTCGATGCGCTGCCGCTCACCGCGACGGGCAAGGTGTCAAAGCTGACGTTGCGCCAGCAGTTTGCCGATTACGTGTTGCCGGATGTCCGCTGACGCGTTGCGCGACATGCCACCAAGCGTGTCGCGGTGGTATGAGATTACGCAGGAGCGGATCAATGCCTTTGCCGATGTGACGGAGGATTGGCAATTCATCCATCTCGACGTCGCGCAAATGGCCCCGCATGGCGGGACGATGGCGCATGGGTTTCTTACGCTGTCGATGCTGTCGGCGATGTCGTATGATGTGCAGCCAGAGGTGCCTGGGCTGGTTCAAAGTCTGAATTATGGGTTCGACAGACTGCGGTTTGTCTGCCCAGTGCGCGCCGGGCAGCGCATACGCGGGCGGTTTGCGGTGGCAGAGGTGGTCGAAAAGCCGTCGCGCTATGACGTGACGTGGGATGTGTCGGTTGAGATCGAAGGTGTTGAGAAACCGGCGATCGTGGCCAAATGGATCAACGTGTTTGAGGTAAGCGCATAGGCGCGATTGTCTGCCCGTGGGGTGGTGATGTTGCGTTTGTTCGGCGCGCTTTATCTCTGCCAAATCCGGAATTGGTTTGAAGGGTGCGCCCCCGTGTCCAAATCGCCAGCCCGTCGGGACGGGCAGACGATCGCGCGGCGGCTTCGCCTTGATTCCGCGCGCTACTCCGCAGCAGCCCTTATCGCCTTGATGTTTTCGCCATAGGGCGCGGGGTTCGAAACGGACCCGCCTTTGAAGGCGGCAGAGCCTGCGACCAATACGTCCGCACCCGCTGCGCGGACCAAGGGTGCGGTGCTTGGATCAACCCCGCCATCGATTTCGATATGCACTTCGCGGTCGCCGATCATCTCGCGCAGTTCGGTCACTTTCTGCACGCAGGATTGGATGAACTTTTGCCCGCCAAAGCCCGGGTTCACCGTCATCACGCAGATCAGGTCAACGAGATCAAGAACTGGCGCTGCCGCCTCGGCAGGTGTGCCGGGGTTCAGCGCGAGACCCGCTTTGGCACCCGTCGCGCGGATCGCCTGAAGTGTCCGGTGGATGTGCGGGCCCGCCTCGACATGGGCGGTGATGATATCGGCACCCGCATCGGCGAACGCCTGAATATACGGGTCCACCGGCGCGATCATCAGATGCACGTCCATCACCGTTTTGATGTGCGGACGGATCGCCGCGCACATGGCAGGGCCAAAGGTGATGTTGGGTACGAAATGCCCGTCCATGACATCGACGTGAATCCAGTCAGCGCCCTGTGCTTCGACCGCTTCGATCTCGGCCCCGAAATTGGCGAAATCGGCGGCGAGGATGGAGGGGGCGATTTTTACCGAACGGTCAAATATCATGGGCAGGCTCCTTTGGCGGCTGGCTTAGTAGCCTGCGCTGCGGTCCACAAGGTGCAAGAACGGCTCACCCGCTTCGCCGCGTCGAATATTCTCGGCGAT
>CAZCOX010000092.1:6675-11680 GCA_964500115.1 uncultured Rhodobacterales bacterium | reverse complement strand
CAGCTGGCTCAGTTTTCAATGGTCGAGCAGCAGACAAAAACCAACGGCTTCCTAGAGGCGCTTGCGAGTGCGACGAATACCAATGGTGTTGCCGACTATGCTGATCTTCTTGGACGGACTGTCGAACACTCCAGCGCATTTTCCTACACCGGGACGCCAATTGCCGTGAAGCTGGACCAATCACAAACTGACGGGACAGCGACTCTAGCAATTACAGACACCGGCGGTCGAGTAGTATTTGAGCAAACGGTCGATGCGACCCAAGAAACCTTTACGTGGTCGGGGCTGTATTCAGACGGGTCAGTTGGACCAAGCGGCACCTACACGGCTGAAATGCGTTCGGCGCAGGATGGCGAAGTGATCCAAAACGCCGCGCGGGTCACTTCGGATGTTGTCGAGATCACGCGCGGGACAGACGGCATATTACTGCTGCTTTCCGACGGAACGTCAATTCCATCGGACGCGGTCGTCTCACTCCGGGAATCGTGAGACATGCCGCTCAACCTTGAAGGCTTTTCACCGTCAAAGACCCTGAGCCTTGCGCGGAAATCGCCAAAGCTGCGGCATGCGCGCCAGATGCCGTCGTGAAATAAGGGATTTTGTCATAAAGCGCGACCGTTCTGATTTCGCGCGAATCCTCAACTGCTGCGGCACCTTCGGTCGTATTCATCACCAGTGAAATCTCACCGTCTTTCATCATATCAACGATGTTTGGACGGCCCTCATACACTTTCTTTGTAACAACACAGTCGACTCCATGGTCCGACAGGAATGCCGCAGTTCCAGATGTTGCGACGATCTTGAAGTTCATCGAGTCGAGCAGCTTTGCTGTTTCAACCAACTGATCCGTCTTGTCGCTGTCTTTGATCGAAAAGAACACTGTGCCTTCGGACGGCAATTGCGAACCCGCACCCAACTGGGCTTTCAGGAAAGCCAGAGCAAAGTTCCGATCCCAGCCCATCACTTCCCCTGTGGACCGCATCTCCGGCCCCAGGATCGTATCGACGCCTGGGAACCGCGCAAAAGGTAGCACCGCCTCTTTCACGCTAAACCACGGCATATTTGGGTCAGCCAGCGTCATCGGATCAGCCAATGGCAACACCGTGTCATAGTGCGCATCAGCCGGATACGGATCGCGTTCAGCAAAGTTCGACAACGGCTCACCAGCCATCACGCGCGCCGCGATTGACGCGATTGCTGAGTCCGTCGCTTTCGCAACAAAAGGAACAGTTCTCGAGGCCCGTGGGTTTACCTCGATCAAATAGACATCGCCTTCCTTGATCGCGAATTGGACGTTCATCAGCCCTTTCACATTAAGAGCAAGGGCGAGATCGACTGTCTGCTTTTCAATCTCAGCCAAAACATCTTTTGCCAAAGAAAACGGTGGCAAAGAACACGCGCTATCACCGGAATGAACGCCAGCTTCTTCGATATGCTGCATGATGCCCGCGACGTGTACTTTTTCGCCATCGCAAATCGCGTCGACATCCAACTCGGTGGCACCTGACAAATAGCTGTCAAGCAGGACCGGGCTGTCGCCCGACACAACAACGGCTTCGCTGATGTAGCGCTCCAATTGTGCAAGGTCGCGAACGATTTCCATTGCACGCCCGCCAAGAACGTAAGACGGGCGGATCACCAGCGGAAACCCGATATCTTCTGCAATCGACATCGCTTCAGCGTCCGAATGGGCGATCCCATTCTTGGGTTGCTTCAGCCCCAAATCATTCACCAATGCCTGAAAGCGTTCACGGTCTTCCGCAAGATCGATGGCATCCGGGGTTGTGCCCAAAATCGGGATGCCTTCCGCTTCCAATGCGTTGGCAAGCTTCAGTGGCGTCTGACCACCAAATTGCACGATCACGCCATGCAGTGTGCCGTTGTCCTGCTCCACGCGCAGGATTTCCAACACGTGTTCAAGAGTCAGCGGTTCAAAGTACAACCTGTCAGATGTGTCATAGTCCGTCGAAACCGTTTCAGGGTTACAATTGACCATAATGGTCTCGTAACCCGCATCCGTCAGCGCAAAACAGGCGTGACAGCAGCAGTAGTCAAATTCAATCCCTTGCCCAATTCGGTTCGGCCCGCCCCCCAGAATAACAACTTTCTTGCGGTCGGATGGTCGCGCTTCGCACTCGACCTCGCCCATCATCGGCGCTTCATAGGTTGAATACATGTATGGCGTCTGCGCTTCGAACTCCGCGGCGCACGTGTCGATACGTTTAAAGCTTGCAACAACTCCCTGCGCGCGGCGGGCGGTGCGCACGTCTGCCTCGGATTGCCCTGTCAGGTTGGCCAAGCGGGCGTCTGTAAAGCCAAGCATCTTGAGCGCGCGCAATTCCGAGGCTGTCTTTGGCAGGCCCTCAGACTTCAAAACTTCCTCGGCGTCCACAATTTCACGAATACGGGCAAGGAACCACGGATCGAATTTCGTGACCGCAAAAATGGCGTCATCGCTTAATCCGTGCCGCATGGCTTGGGCAATTGTACGCAACCGATCAGGCGTTTGTTTGCTGATCGCCTTGATGATGGCCGACTCTTCCGGGGCACCTTCGATGTCGATCTCATCAAAACCAGTTAGCCCCGATTCCATGCTGGCCAAAGCCTTTTGCAGAGATTCGTGGATCGTACGGCCAATCGCCATCGCCTCCCCAACAGACTTCATGGCTGTCGTTAGGTAAGGTTCAGACCCGGGAAATTTCTCGAATGCGAATTTCGGAATTTTTGTGACAACGTAATCGATGGATGGCTCGAATGAGGCGGGCGTCACCTTGGTGATGTCGTTGTCCAATTCGTCGAGCGTGTAGCCAACCGCCAGCTTTGCCGCGATCTTGGCAATCGGGAAACCGGTCGCTTTCGACGCGAGGGCCGACGACCGGCTAACGCGCGGGTTCATCTCGATCACGACCATCCGGCCATCATCGGGGTTGATCGCCCATTGGACGTTCGACCCACCAGTTTCCACGCCGATCTCACGCAAAACGGCGATCGAGCCGTTGCGCATGATCTGGTATTCCTTGTCGGTCAGCGTCAGCGCCGGGGCAACGGTGATGGAATCGCCTGTATGCACGCCCATCGGATCGATGTTTTCAATAGCGCAGACGATGATCGCATTGTCCGCCTTGTCGCGCACAACCTCCATCTCGAACTCTTTCCAGCCGAGCAAACTTTCATCGACCAGGATCTGGTTAACCGGAGAGGCGTCCATGCCTGAGCGGCAGAAATGCAGATAGTCTTCACGATTATAGGCCACACCACCGCCCGTGCCGCCAAGGGTAAAGGCGGGCCGGATGATGGCGGGCAAGCCGATCTCTTCCAGTTCTTCCAGCGCCATTGCCACGCCCGCGTCCAGATCAGCCGAGCCGTCTTCTTTGGTCGGTGCGGTCACAATCGTTGCTTTGGGGTTTTCCAGCCCGATCCGGTCCATCGCCTCGCGGAATAGTTTGCGGTCTTCGGCCATCTCGATGGCGTCGCGTTTTGCGCCAATCATTTCGACGCCAAACTTTGCCAACACCCCCATCTCTTCCAAGGCGAGCGACGTGTTCAATCCCGTCTGGCCACCCATCGTAGGAAGCAAAGCGTCCGGGCGCTCTTTTTCGATGATCTTGGCGACAATCTCGGGCGTGATCGGCTCGATATAAGTTGCGTCTGCCAGTTCCGGGTCTGTCATGATCGTCGCCGGGTTCGAATTGACGAGGATGACCCGGTAGCCTTCCTCCCGCAGCGCCTTGCACGCCTGCGCACCCGAATAGTCAAATTCGCAGGCCTGTCCGATAACGATAGGACCCGCCCCGATGATCATGATTGATGAAATATCATCGCGCTTTGGCATGGGTCGGTCCTCATCGTGCAAACTGGCTGCGTTATAGGGATGGGGCGGGCGCATGCAAGCGGCGCTTTTGCTATTTTTTGGCGTCCACGGGCCCATGGCTTGACTTCCCAAGACCGAAAGGGTGTATCGGGCCAAAATTCGCCCGCTGAGGACCCGCAACATGCATGCATTCCGCACCCATTCCTGCGCCGCACTGACCGCGCAAAACGTTGGAGAGACTGTTCGTCTTTCGGGCTGGGTGCACCGCATCCGGGATCACGGTGGCGTTCTGTTTATCGATCTGCGCGATCACTACGGCATGACGCAAGTGTTGTGCGACCCCGATAGCCCGGTGTTTGCCGAAGTGGAAAAGGTGCGATCCGAATGGTGCATTCGTATCGATGGCGAAGTGAAAGCGCGCGACGAGAGCCTGATCAACCCTAAACTGTCCACTGGTGAAATCGAAGTTTTCATTCGCGACATGGAAGTGCTGGGTGCTGCAGAAGAACTGCCGCTGATCGTGTTTGGCGATCAGGAATACCCCGAGGAAACACGCCTGCGTTATCGCTTCCTCGACTTGCGCCGCGAGGCAATGCAAAAGAACATGACTCTGCGCTCGGATGTTGTTGCATCGATCCGCAAACGCATGTGGGACAAAGAGTTTCGCGAATTCCAGACCCCGATCATCACTGCGTCTTCGCCCGAAGGTGCGCGCGATTTCTTGGTGCCAAGCCGCCTGCACCCGGGTAAATTCTACGCACTTCCACAAGCACCCCAGCAGTTCAAACAGCTGATCATGGTGTCGGGGTTCGACAAGTATTTCCAGATCGCACCCTGTTTTCGCGATGAAGACCCACGCGCGGATCGTTCGCCAACCGATTTTTATCAGCTCGACATGGAAATGTCGTTTGTCAGCCAGCAAGACGTCTTTGATACCGTCGCACCTGTCATCGCTGGCGTGTTCGAAGAATTCGGTGGTGGCCGCAAAGTAGATGCGCCAGAGGACTGGGAACAGATCTCTTATCGCGATGCCGCGCTTTGGTACGGCACCGATAAGCCTGACCTGCGCAACCCGATCAAGATGCAGGTGGTATCCGATCACTTCCGTGGTTCGGGCTTTGCAATCTTTGCCAAACTGCTGGAACAGGACGGCACAGAAATCCGCGCGATTCCCGCACCTACAGGCGGCAGCCG
>CAZCOX010000092.1:4040-6575 GCA_964500115.1 uncultured Rhodobacterales bacterium | reverse complement strand
TGGCCAAGAACATCGGCCCCGAACGCACAGAGGCGATCCGCCAGCAGCTTGGCCTCGACGTGGGCGATGCGGCGTTTTTCCTCGGCGGCAAACCGTCGTCATTCGAAACCGTCGCGGGCAAAGCACGCGTTGTCATCGGCGATGAACTTGGCTTGACCGACAAAGACCGTTTCGCCTTTGCCTGGATCGTGGACTTCCCGATGTACGAAGCCGACGAGGAAAGCGGCAAGATCGATTTCAGCCACAACCCCTTCTCCATGCCGCAAGGCGGAATGGAGGCGTTGAACGGCGATCCGCTTGATGTGCTGGGCTACCAGTATGACCTTGCGTGTAACGGCTACGAACTGGTGTCGGGCGCGATCCGAAACCACCAGCCAGAGATCATGTTCAAAGCATTCGAACTGGCCGGCTATGGCGAAGACGAAGTGCGCAAGCGTTTTGGTGGCATGGTTAACGCGTTCCGCTTTGGCGCGCCGCCTCATGGCGGGTGCGCTGCGGGCATCGACCGGATCGTGATGCTGCTCGCGGACACAGCCAACATCCGCGAGGTCATCATGTTCCCGATGAACCAGCGCGCCGAAGACCTGATGATGGATGCCCCGTCCGAGCCAACAAGCGATCAACTCATGGAATTGCGCCTGCGCGTGATCCCCGAAGAGGACTAGATCGCAACCGCGTCCTGCAATCGTGCTTCGACCAAACCAGCCAGCCGCGTGACCAATCCACGCGGCGGCAATCCTTGCGCCCGTGCATCGGCCAATTCGGACGCTGCGTTTTCCAGCGCGTCGTCATCCGCTGACCGGGCAACACCCCGAAGGAACAGCGCCACGTAATCGACGGTTCGGTCATCGATCGGCCCGTCAAGCAACTCTGCCACATGCGCCATATCTTCGCGAAATGCGATGGGGTCGGGTTGGATCGGCTCATCGGGAACAAGACGCGCCCCATGTGGTTGCCGCTCTTCCGGCAGGTGTTGCAGAATCGTGTTTTGAAACACGCCCAAATTGGCAACCGGCTTGGACAAAAAGCCATCCGCGCCAGCAGCAAGCGCCACATCTTCCGCAAAGCTGTCTCCGCTGGTGCCCAACAGAACCGAAACCCGAGGCATGGCGACAGACAATTCCGAAATCAATTCGACTCCGTTCCCGTCAGGCAGACCCAAATCCACGATCACGACTGACGGTCGATACACCTGCAAATGACGGCGAGCCGATTTCAGACGGTCCGCACGGCGCAAACGTGCCCCGCTATGCAAACACATCAGTCGCAATGCGTCACAGGTGAAAAGACTGTCCTCAACCGCAAGGATCGTCAGGCCCAGCAAAGGCCGCTGATGGGTCGGCCGGTGAATGTGGTCCAGTGCTGTCTCGTCCGTCATTTTGCCCTCCATGAGTCGCCTTACTGTGCGCAGCCTTGGCTAACAGTTCGTTAATGACGCACCCCTCTTGTCTGCCCTTTCGGCAAAGGGGATAAGCGCGTCGAAATCAGATGGAGAGTGTCGATGATCGGACGGCTGAATCACGTGGCAATCGCAGTACCTGACCTGGAGGCGGCCTCGAACCAATATCGCTCTGCTTTGGGGGCCAAGGTCGGTGACCCGCAGGACGAACCCGATCATGGCGTGACCGTTGTTTTCATTGAATTGCCGAACACCAAGATCGAACTTCTTTACCCTTTGGGGGATGACAGCCCAATCAATGGCTTTCTCGAAAAGAACCCGTCGGGCGGTATTCACCATGTCTGCTACGAGGTCGATGACATCCTCGCAGCCCGCGATCACCTCAAGGAAACCGGTGCGCGCGTTCTGGGGGACGGCACACCAAAGATCGGCGCACATGGCAAACCGGTGCTGTTCCTGCACCCGAAAGACTTCAACGGTTGCCTCGTAGAGTTGGAACAAGTCTGATCGCGCCCCATATCCGGGGTCGGAGGGTCATCAAATGTCGATAACATCAGCGCTCGTTCTTTACGCCGTGATCTGGTTCATGGTGTTTCTCATCGCAATCCCGATCCGCCTGCAAACGCAAGGCGACGTCGGCGAAATCGTTCCCGGCACGCATGCTGGATCGCCAGAGGTTCACAACCTCAAGAAAAAGGCGTGGATCACCACATGGGTGAGCGGTGTTCTCTGGGTCATCATCGCGGGCATTATCCTGTCCGGCTGGATCACAATCCGCGATATCGACATGTTCAACCGGATGGGGCCCGCCCCTGCACTTGATGGTACAGATGGGTAAAGGTTGCCGCCCCCAGGATTGGGATCACAAGGTTTACCAACGGGAGTGACAGCGGCATCGCCATCAAGATGCCTGCCAGCCAGATCTTGCCCAAATGCTTCTTACGCAACCGTTTTGCGCCCTCACGCCCCTCACGTCGCATTGCGGCAAGGGTAAAATACTCTCGCCCCAATAAGAACCCGTTCAGCCCCCAAAAGATGAACAGCGCAAACGGAACGAACAGCGCGTAAAGGATCAGAGCAAAGATGTTGGCTGCGATCAACACACCCAGAAAATTGACGGTGTCTCGAAACGCGTC
>CAZCOX010000092.1:0-3940 GCA_964500115.1 uncultured Rhodobacterales bacterium | reverse complement strand
CCACATGAGCGCCGCAAAAAACCCGACCAGCAAGGCGAAGCCGAGGCCAATCCCCAAAAGCAAGACCCTGCGAAACCGCGGATCGCCCAACTGCCCGAGCGTCAGAAAGAAACTGCGAAAGATCATTCAGAAACCCAGCTTGTGATGGCAGCCAAATCAGGGCGCGGGCGGTCAGGAGGCACGGAGTTCGCAGTTCCGATATGAATGAACCCCGCAACGCGCTCACCATCCTCAAGCCCAAGTGTCGTTTGACAAAAACCTGCATCGTGCGACGCCCAACCGCTGAGCCAATTGGCACCCCAGCCAGACGCAAGTGCTGCATTCAAGAGTGTCAAACAGACCGCACCAGCAGAATAGGTCTGCTCAATGCTCGGTATCTTTTCCGACGGTTTCTGCACCTCGATCACAGCAACGCAAAGCGGGCTGTTGTCGAATTGACCGCGTGCCTTGGCGATGTCTTCGGCCGGCAAACCCTTGGCTTCTCCCAACACCTGAACCGCTGCCCCAAGGCGCAACAAAGCCTGGCCTTCAAGGACAATGAACCGCCAAGGCTCTAGCTTGCCGTGGTCAGGCGTCCGTGCTGCGGCTTTCAGCATGGGCATCAACGCGGCACGATCCGGTGCGGGGGCCGTCAAGATCTTGGCAGGCCTTGACCTGCGCGTTTGCAGAAACTCCAGAACAGCTTCGTTTTTCTCAGGCACCACAACCTCCTCGCGTGATCGGCGGTTTCGGCATTAACTGGAGAGTAAGCGCCCGACAATCAACCCGACACGGCAAGAGATCAGCTTTTCGCCTTTTCCTCGCTTCGGGTGTAGACGCCTTCGGGCAACGAAAGCGCCGCCGCGAGATCGCGCATCTGCGACATCGAGAACGTCACTTTTTGCACCCGGTCCGTGCGCGGATCATATTGTTCGACGGTAATGCACTCTTCGAAGCCGTTTACGACAACGTCTTCCTGCAAAGGTGCATCACCTTCGTCGACCAATGTGACAACGGTAGAGTCGAATTCGTGCTCAATGCTAAACATATCGCCAAGCTATCTTCACCCAACGACAAGTGCAAAGTGGCAATTTCTGGCGAATTGGTGAAACCCTCGGGCTGGATTGATGTGCAACAACGGCTTATTTCCTAGGCGAGACGGATTGTGAGGGAACGTATCATGCGCGTGTTTTTGATCCTGTGCTTTGCGGCCCTTGCGGCATGCGACGTCACGACAACCACAACCACAACGCCACAGACCCAGTCACAGCCAACGCAGATCACACAGCAACAGGCGCAAACGCGCGCCAGTTCGGCAGCGCGCCAGTTTGTGTCAGTGGTTCAAACCGTTGAACCTGTTGCAGAAAGCGAATGTCGTCGGCGCGCGCCCGGCGCAAATTGCGACTTTCAAATCGTGGTTGATGATCGTCCGAACCAACCACCCAACGCGTTCCAAACGGTCGATCGCAGCGGTCGCCCGATCCTTGCCTTTAACCTCGCTCTGATCGCATCAGTTTCCAATGCCGACGAACTGGCCTTTGTCATGGGCCACGAAGCCGCGCACCATGTTCTGGGTCACCTCGCCCGTACCCAGCAAAACGCAGCGGTTGGTGCGGTCATCCTCTCGGGTCTCGCCGCACTAGGCGGCGCGGATGCCGCCGCCGTGCAATCGGCGGAACAGATTGGAGCAACGCTCGGTGCACGCAGTTATTCCAAGGATTTCGAGCTCGAGGCAGACCGCCTTGGCACGGTGATTACTGCGCGCGCAGGGTATAACCCGGTGCGCGGCGCCCAGTTCTTCAACAAAATCCCAGACCCCGGCAATCGTTTCCTTGGCACGCACCCCCCGAATGCCGCACGTATGGAGATTGTGCGTCGCACAGCCGCTGATCTCTAAGTTAGCACTTTGACCTGTATCAAGGCTGGTGCCGAACCGCCTGCCTAAGCTCCACCTTGTGACAACGTGGAGAAACTTGATGCAGGACACATCCAAACGCGCAGAGCACACCGAGCTGGTCTATGGCATGGCCGACCGCGTGGGCGTCGATCTAGAAGAGCTCGTTCTGCGGGCCGCTGTGACAGATCAAGAGGTCGACCATGCAATCGACCGGTGCATTGGCTGCACGCAACCCGGCGCATGCCACTGCCTGCAAGACGAAAACGCGTCACTGCCCAAGCTACCGGATTACTGCCGTAACGATGCGTTTTTTGACGGGCTGGAAAAGCGATGACACCGGCAAAAGACATTGTGCCATGGAGGCCCATTGGCGACACGGGCGTGCACTATTGGCTTGTGCAGCGCATGGCTAAAACCTGCGGCGTGGATACCGCCGACGCATCCAGATCAGGACAGCTGGATCAAAACGCATGGGCCGATATGGTTCAAACCTGCCGGGGGTGTCGGTGGACCGAAGGCTGCACACGCTGGCTCGACAAGCCTGATCACGTCGCAGCGGAAGAGCCGCCGGAAAACTGCCTGAACGCCAAATTACTCAAGCTTCTGGCTGACGAGCAGGCAGCCACATAATGCACGACATGGGTGACATCAGTCTGCATTTCTGGCTCACCCGCAGCGTCGCACGCGTTATGGGGGTCAATCTGTATGAGGCCGTTGCAAGCCAACGAATCAGCTCTGCAGACTATGCCAATCTCGTCACGACATGCAGATCCTGCCCGCATGTCGGCACGTGTCAGGCATGGCTATCGGCCCAAACAGCGATAACGCATTCAGCCCCACCGCACTGCAAAAACGCATCCGCACTGCAATCGCTCTGCCGCCTGCATTAGGCTTGCAGGTTCTTGGCGCTTTCCTTGATTTCGGAATACTGACCAGACGGGCGGAACCGCCAAAGGTAATCCGGCAAGACAGCTTCCAGTGACACGGGAGTAATGCCAAGGTCTTCAAACGTTTTCGCGTCTGAGGAAACCACATTGTCTGATTTGAGGTTCAGAACCTGATCTTTCGTCACCATTTTGTTCGGGATCAATCCAAAGCTGATGGCCTGGACAAGATCAAAGAAACCACCCATGATGGATGCCGCAAAAAACGGGATATTCAGCACGAGGCGACGCCGACGGATCACCGACAGCATTTGCGTCATCAATTCGCGGAAGCTGTTCACGTCAGGACCGCCAAGTTCGTAGATCCCCGGTTCGGCAGAACCTTCAATTGCCATGCAGGCCGCCTTGGCCACGTCATCGACATAAACCGGCTGGAACTTCGTTTCGGCGCCCACGACAGGCAGAATCGGGCCAAGTCGTGTCATGCTGGCAAAGCGGTTAAAGAATTCATCTTCCGGCCCAAACACGATGGACGGTCGCAAGATCACGGCGTTAGGCATATGTTCGAGAATGCCAGCTTCGCCGTCCGCTTTTGCGCGTTGATATTCGCTTTCGCTGTCTTCCGACGCGCCGATGGCCGAAATGTGGACGAGCGTATCGATGCCCTCCTGCGCGGCCAGGCGCGCGACACGTTCGGCGCCCTCGGCTTGAACCGCTTCAAAGGTGTTTTTGCCACTTTCCGCAAGAATGCCCACGCAATTTACAACGGCGTCGGCCCCAAGCATCGCGGCATGCACGCTCGCATCATCTCGAATGTTGCAAAGTACGGGCTCAACCTGACCGACAACGCCGTATGGTTTAACAAACAACGCTTCATTCGGCCGCCGAACGGCAACCCGCACGCGCCAACCCGCTTTTGCCATACGCCGGGCGATATACCGCCCCACAAACCCCGAGCCGCCATAAATCGTGACGAGTTTGGACATGTTTTGCTCCCGATCAGAACCTCTGAAACCAGTACCCGTCCCGCTCACCAACAACAAGATGCAGGATTGCCGCAAAGCCCGTCTCAATCGCCAAAAAACGCCGTTGACAGCCCTATAGGACAGGATTAAACGCCGACTCCACGACACCTGCCCAGGTGGCGGAATTGGTAGACGCGCTAGCTTCAGGTGCTAGT
>CAZCOX010000091.1:9065-11681 GCA_964500115.1 uncultured Rhodobacterales bacterium | reverse complement strand
AGCTCTAACGCGTAGCGCAGGATCGCAGGCATCACCAAATTCAGGTCACCCTGCGATGCGCTGATGATGCGCAAAACCTCTGTGAGCGCTTTTTCACGGCTCAACGCTTCTTCGAGGCTCAACGCAAGTTCGGAAATAATAGCGGCGTGGTCCACCTCGGTGCGGGGTGGCGCAGCGGAGCCCCCCAATCGGCTGGCCAGTTCGACTTTGGATGAGACTTCGAGCTTGCGATAGATCGTGGCCAGGTGCGTCCTTACCGTTGACGGTGCGATATGCAGGTCTGACGCGATTTCTTGGTAGCTACAGCCCGCGGCATAGCTTTCGGCGATCTGGTTTTCCCGGGGGCTAAGCTCGTCGCTGTCTAACATACGTTTATGTCCGTTCCCTATCCACCTCCGAGCTAAGCAAAACGCACAAACCCCGACAATCCTGCAAATGCAGTAGTCAAATACTGCATCGCTGTTTCGCAATTTACTGCATCTGCCGGATAGGGCGCGCGCAGCCCCTTGGTTAGTCTCTGAACAACAGAAGACTTCCAAAGGAGATCGTCATGGCACATTTTGAGACCGCCCAAGCATTTTTTGACGCTTGTGAGACAGGCAAAGGCTGGGAGGCCTGCAAGGCCTGGTGTGATGCCGATGCGACGTTTTCCTGCCAAGCGGATGCCTTTGCAGAAACCAAGACGCTATCTGCCTATTGCGATTGGATGCAGGGCCTTCTGACGCCGGTACCGGATGGGCGCTACGTGTTGACCGCTTTCGCGTGGGATGAGGAACGTCAAACTGCAGTTGCAACGGCGCAGTTTCACGGCACGCAAACCGGCGAAGGCGGCCCGGTGCGGCCAACGGGCAAGGCGGTGGTGTCTGACTACGCTTACGTCATGCGGTTCGAAGCGGACAAGATCGTCCATATGACGAAGGTTTGGAATGACGTGCAAGCATTGCGCGGATTGGGTTGGGCGTAATGCGCTGGCGGATGCTCGCGCTGTTGTTCTTCGCCCGGATCGGGCTGGGGTTTCAATTTCAAACCCTGGCCTCAGTCGGCGATGGCTTGGTTGTGGCGTTCGGTCTAGACTATGCGGGCGTTGGGCTCTTGATTGGCTTGTTCATGGCGCCGGGCCTCGTTTTGGCTCTGCCTGCCGGCTATCTGGGGCGTCTGGTAGCAGATCGTGAGATGGTGGTGCTTGGACTGGCCGCTCTTGCAGTGGGTGGACTTTTGTCATCGTTGGCCGTAGGCAGTGGTGGCGTTGCGTTGGGTCGGATCATCGCTGGCGCGGGCTTCCTGTTCACAACGCTCTATTTCACCAAGATGGTCGCCGACTGGTTCGAAGGTCGCGAGATTGCCACGGCGATGAGCATCCTTGTGATGTCTTGGCCTTTTGGGATTGCCATGGGGCAGGTTGGGCACGCTTGGCTGGCGCAAGTCTTTGATTGGCGCGCGCCCTTCCAAGTCGCCTCTGTTTATTGCTTGGTGGCGGCTGCTGCAGTTTTTGCTTTCTATCGGGCACCAGAGACAAAAGGCAAAGCGGGACAGGCCGCATCTGCGGAGTTGACCAAAGAGGAATGGTGCCTTGTGATTTGCGCGGCTGCGGCTTGGGGCGTATTCAATGCCGCCTATGTCATCTATCTGACATTCGGGCCAAAAATGCTCGCAACAGCCGGTGCATCAGCCGTTTCAGCGGCGGGGATCATCAGTATTGGTAGCTGGTTGATGATCGCATCGGGTGCAGTTTGTGGGCAGATCGTCGACCGATTTGGCCGTCGCGATTTGGTGTTGGTGGTTTGCATGACGGGGGCCCTGCTGGCACTTTGGATGCTGAGCTTGCCGCAGGCCGGTGTAGCTGCGAGTTTGCTTTTCGGTTTGGTGGGAATGGCGCCTGCTGGCGTGATCATGTCCCTTGCGGGGCTGGCGCTCCGGCCAGAGACCCGCGCTTTCGGGATGGGCGTTTTCTTCACGATCTATTATGCGATCATGTTGGCAACGCCCCCTGTTGCTGGTGCAATCCTCGACGCTACAGGCCGACCGAACGGATCAATCCTTCTGGGCATGGCCCTATTTGTCAGCGTTGTGCCCCTCGGGCTGACATTCACCCGCATCAAAGCCGGATCACGAGCGCGGCGGAACGTCGAGCAAACATCATGATTGTACGAAAGACCCTTTTTACCAAAGAAATTCTCTCGGCGGATGAGATGGGTCGTGCATGCGCGCCAATCACGCGCGTCGCCGCTCTGGCTGTGGTGCGCAATCCGTTTGCGGGGCGAGATCAGGGCGACCTAACCGACCTTTTTGAGATTGCCGTTGAGCTCGGCCCAAAGGTGATGGCGGAGCTGGTTGCGATGCTGCCCCACGCGGCTGTGAGCTATGGTAAGGCGGCTCTGGTTGGGTCTGCAGGTGCGATGGAGCACGGTGCAGCCGTCCTGCACCCAAAGCTTGGAGCACCGGTGCGTGCGGCGATCGGAGGTGGGCAGTCCCTAATGCCGTCCAATCACAAGGTCGGTGCCATGGGCGATCGGATTGATTTGCCGCTTGGTCACAAAGACGACCCATGGTCTTTCGATTTTATAGATACGATGACGCTGAGTATTGCCGACGCCCCCCGCGCAGATGAGCTGATCT
>CAZCOX010000091.1:7648-8965 GCA_964500115.1 uncultured Rhodobacterales bacterium | reverse complement strand
ATAGATACGATGACGCTGAGTATTGCCGACGCCCCCCGCGCAGATGAGCTGATCTTGTGTGTGGCACTCTCGGACGGCACGCGCGCGCATCCAAGAGTTGGATCACGACCAGTGGGCAAGTGATGCCCGGGATTGTCACGCGACGCGCTCTCTCGCAGGAAGTGGGATAGTGTGCTCCATTACAGAGCCATTGCGATCACAAAATCGGTGTGTCCAGCAGCTTTCCCGCAAAGACATCGACAATGCCAACATCGCTTAACCGTGGGCCAGCATTGCAGACGAGCGACGCGCCGAACAAAGCCTTCAAGACCAGGTAGGGCGGGTGCCAGTCGACGATTCCGTCCATCGCTTTGCGTATGCGTGCAAAATCGCCCGCCACTTTTTCAAGCGGCGCTTCGCTGACGAGACCGGCGAGTGGAAGGTCGAGCTGGGCGACGATCTTTTGACCCGAAACGGCACAGAGACCACCTCCGGCTGCGCGCACTGCGTTGGCTGCAATCGCCATGTCGACGGGATCGCGTCCGAACACCGTAAGGTTGTGGCTGTCGTGGGAGACCGTCGTCGCGAATGCGCCGCGCCAGGTGCCCCAGTTCTCCAGAAAAGCAACGCGCAGAGGCGTGTTACGTCCGTATCGATTGATGACTGCCATGCGGATCATATCTTCCGGCAGTACGAGCGCGCCTTCGCGGACCGGAACGACACGTTCGCCCCACTCGGGGAAGCGCGGTTTGGAAAGCGTGGCGATGCGCGCCGTTTCCCCTGACGCTTTGACCTCAAAGTCTTGGGCGTTGATTTCGTTTACTTTCATGGACTCCGCTAGAGCCGCTGCGGAAGCGTTCGCCTTCGGAGCGGTTCTGAGATGGTTCCCTTGAGAAACAGGGACCCCATCTGCAACCACAGCTTTCGCTACCACGTTCTCAACGTCATCGAGGATGACGATGTCGGCCCGTTTGCCGGGCGCAACAAGACCAAGATCAGGGCGCCCAATCCGGTTGGCAGCGTTCAGCGTTGCGGCACGATAGGCCCAGTCAACCGGAAGGCCACAGTCGATCATGCAACGCACGACATGATCCAGTCCGCCTTGTTCGTGCAATTCGTCGGGGAAAACATCGTCTGTACACAGCGTCACAGTTTGCGGAAGGAAACCGATCTTTAGCAATGCGTCAGCAAACTCTGGCAGCAGGTGCCCGTGTGATCCGCGCAGTTCCACGGTCATACCGGCTTCCAGCCGCGCCATCAGGTCGGCAGCCGATGTCAGTTCGTGGTCCGTCTCAACCCCCGCCGCGACATAAGCGGACAAGTCGTAGCCCTGTAACC
>CAZCOX010000091.1:0-7548 GCA_964500115.1 uncultured Rhodobacterales bacterium | reverse complement strand
TCGACGCCCGCAACGCCGCACGCGTTGGCAAATTCATGTGGATCCCAAATCGCTGTTGTCACCCCTCGTGGGACAACGGCGGCTGCGTATTCTGCCGGTGTGACCATCGAGCTTTCGACATGCATGTGCGTGTCGATCAGGCCCGGTGCGATGTGGCAGCCTTCTGCATCCAACATTTCGCGTGACCTGCGCGACGGGTCGGGCGGGTGCACGCTTGCGATAAGCCCTCCCACAATCCCAACATCGGCGCGGCGTGTTGCGCCAGTTGTCATATCGAGAAGATGACCATTGGCGATCAACAGGTCGAATGGAGCCAGACCCTGCGAAGCCTTTACGGCGCGTGCGCGTAGCTCTGGCGCATTTAAGTTACAATCCATCGACGACCTCCCCTTCCAAGGCATCGAGGCATAGCCGTGCCAAGTGATCTGTCGCGCCAACGGATCGCCTTGTGCGCGACTGTCTATCGATGAAAGTGGTTGCCCCGTAAGCCTCGGTGGCATCGGTTTCAACCGTGATCTTGCAAGGCGCGAACGCGATGCATTCCGGCCGCGCAATCGCCAAAGCGGCCAGTGGATCATAGATGGCCATTTCTGGTCGCCCTCGCTCAAGCGCGATGTCGAGGTATCCGCCTAAAAGGTCTCGGGTTAACGGATCGGCATCTGGAAGGTCATTCGGCCCAAATGTAACCGTCCGACAGAATGTCAGGTCGACCACGTCTAAAGGGATGTCCGACGCAAGAACAACGTCTAATGCTTCTGCATCAGCCACCGCGTTGAACTCGGCCAAAGCGGTATGGTTACCGGGCCCCGCACTGCCGCCCATCCAGACAAGCCGATCAATCCGATTTGCCAGGTCGGGGAAGGCCTGCAGGCAATGGGCGATATTGGTCAGTGGGCCAAGTGCGAGAATTTCGCGCGGTTCTTCGTGGTTAGCGCGCAGCCAGTTGGCCAGAGCATCCACGGCGCCGGAAGGCGGCAGATCTCTGACGGCTGCGTCGAGGACTTTGCCTCGGCTGCGCATCCCTATGGGTCCGAGGATGCGAGTCGCCGTTTCGGGCGCACGCACCAACGGGCGCGACGCGCCCTGCCAAAGAGGCCAATCAAATCCATAGGCTTCTTTGGCCGCAACCGCGTTGCGGGCGACTTGTGCAAGCGGTGCGTTTCCGGCGACCAATGACACCCCCGCCACTGCGCAACCGAAGTGGCGCAGAAGCAAAAGCGCCCACAGGTCGTCAAACCCGAAATCGGTATCGACCCAGATGCCCGTCACGCCGCAAGCGGTCTTGCGGTGGATTGCGGTAGGTCGAACGCAACGCTTTCCCCAATCTGCACCTCAGGCGTTTCAATCGGCGCTTCGGCTTTGACCTGGCCCAAATCGCTATCCAGCACATATTCGCGGTGCCCGCCTGCAAAGCTGCTGGCAACCACCCGGCCCGTGTGACGACCGCCGCCAACCGTCACCCCGCTGGGACGCCACGCCAAGAGCGGCGAGAGCGCATCAAAGTCCAGCGTCAAGCGGCCCTGATCCGATACAAGCGCAGCGCCTTCGGTGTGGAAGATGTTCTCAAACCCCATAAAGTCAGCGGCAAATGCCGTCGCAGGTTCGGCGTAAAGCTCGGCCGGTGTGCCAAGCTGTTCCACCTTGCCGTCCTTCATCAAGACGATGCGGTCAGCCAGCGCCAGCGCTTCGGATTGGTCATGGGTGACAAAGACCATCGTGATGCCGGTGTCCTTTTGCACCCGCTGCAACTCGTTGCGCATCTCAAGGCGCAAACGCGCGTCGAGGTTGGACAGGGGCTCGTCAAGCAGTAGTACCTTTGGCTCCATCACCAAAGATCGCGCCAGCGCCAGACGTTGTTGCTGACCGCCTGACATTTCCCCGGGCTTGCGCGTCTCAAAACCCGTAAGGCCAACGGTTGCCATGCCAGCTTCGGTCTTGGCCCTGATCTCGGTTTCCGACAGGCGTTTTAGGCGCAGACCAAACGCCACATTTTCGAAAGCGCTAAGGTGGGGGAACAGCGCATAAGACTGGAATACAAGTCCAATGCCCCGCTTGTTGGCGGGCGTCCGCGTGACATCGGCGCCGTCTATGATGATCTGGCCGCTAGATGGCGCCAGAAGCCCGGCAATAGCCCGCATGCTGGTGGTCTTGCCACAGCCTGACGGACCAAGCAGCGCAATCAGTTCGCCTTGCCGGATGTCGAGGTTGAGATTGGGCACGGCAACGGTTTGCCCGTAGGAGAGCGTTACATCTTGGAGTGAGACAAATGCGTCAGACATAGCGAGAAAATCCCAAAAGCCGTTCGGCAATGAAAACGATTGCGACGGACATGAAGGCCAGAAGGGCTGACAGGGCAGCGACAGATGGATCGAAGGTGATCTCCATATAGGACAGCATGTCGATGGGCAGCGTTCGAACCCCGGGGCCGGATAAGAACAGAGAGGCGGGAACCTCGTTAAAACTGGCGACAAACCCAAGGATGAAGGCGGCGAGGATGCCGCCACGTATGTTGGGTAGGACCACCTTGGTGAAGGCCTGAAGGCGTGTACAGCCAAGTATGACCGCGGCCTCTTCCATATCAGCGCGCAGGTTGTTCAAACTGGAGGAGACCACGCGCACCGCATAGGGCATGACGAGCGCCGTGTGCGTCACAAAAAGCGCCATTATGATTGTGATGTCGAACGGAACGACAAAGTAGCGCAACAGCGCGAGGCCCACGATGATCCCGGGCACAATGATGGGCGCCGCGACGATAGTGCGGATGCTCTCGGCCCCAGGAAGGTCATAGCGGTGGAGCGCATAGGCTGCCGGTATTCCCAAGAGGAGAGCCGCTAAAGTTCCGAAGACCGCGAGGAACATCGACAACGCGAAGCTGGCGCGGAAACTTTCAACGGTAAACACCTTGGCATACCACTTGAGCGACAGTCCTTGCGGCGGGAAGGCCAGCGCCTCACCCGCAGATGCGCCCGCGAGTATGACGATCAAGAACGGTCCGATCAGGAAGGTGAGCGTGATCCCGAGGATTGTCCAGATGGCGAGCCGCGACATGTGTTACCTCCGCGCTGTGGCGATGCGTTTCAGCACAAGGTTTGCTGAAAAGGACATGACAATCAGGATCATCGCGATGACGCTGGCCGAAACGAAATCGTTCGAGATGTTCACCTGCTGATAGAGCAGCGTTTCAAGCATCAGTACTTTGGATCCACCAAGGATCGCCGGTGTGATGTACGCTGTCAGGGCGCCGGTAAAGACCAGCGTGCCGCCGATCACCAGTCCCTCTTTCGTCAGCGGCAGTATGATGCGGAAGAACACCTGAAACCAGCTTGCGCCCAGCACGCGCGCTGCAGGGATTACGTCGCGCGGGATGTTTTCCATGGCGGATACCAGCGAGATGATCATGAGTGGCAAGAACAGTTGCAGGAGGCCGATGAAGACAGCAGTTTCGGTAAAGAGAATGCGCACTGGTGTGTCGGTCAGCCCCAAGCCCACTAGTGTGTCGTTGACGATGCCGGTGCGGCCTAGAATGACAATCCAGGCATAGGTCCGCGCCACGGGCGAGATCATCAAAGGCAACACCACCAGGCCGAATATTCGCCCGCGCGAAGATGCAGGCAGGTTGACGATGCAGAAGGCAGCTGCGTAGCCGATCACAGCCGCCGTACCCGCGACCAGGATGCCAAGCTTTAGCGTTCGGAAGAAAACCGTCTGGTTGAGCGGCTTTGAAAAGAAATCGATATAGCCCTGTATGCTCCACGCTCCGGTTTCGGTTTGGAATGCAATCGACAGCAAGACCCCGACCGGTGCCAGAAACACCAGAAAGGTGAAGAGCGCCGCGGGGAGCGCAAGCGCGAGCCCCTCTGTCTTGTTCAAAAACATATCAACCTGTCCGAAGGATGCGAAAGGGCGGCTGTCAAGCCGCCCGCTTTGTCACCGGATGACTTCGCTGTTCCACTGCTCAACCCAAGCGTCGCGGTTGGCGATGATTGCCGCCGGATCAAGGATGTTCAGCGAATTGATCAGTTCCGCACCATAGGTCAGGTTCTCTGCCACCTCGTCGCTGACCTGCACGTCCATGTTGGCCGGGCTGTCAATCAACGCTTCGGCGATGCGGGTCTGGACCTCGGTCGACAGCCAATAGTCCATCAATTTGTAGGCCAAGTCTTCGTTCCCGTTGCCTTTGGTCATGATCATAACGTTCATGCCACCGGCCTGACCTTCAGCAGGATCGGCCCAGGCGAAGGGCAGGGGCGAGCTCTTGAAGCGGCTCCATGCAAAGCGGCCGACGGGGGCGGCGATCACCTCTTCCTGATTCATAAGCTGTGCCAGTTCCGACGAGCGGGAGTAGAAGGTCACGATGTCGTCTGCGTTGGCACCAATGGTAGAAATCGTTTCGGAAAAGTCGCTGGCATCGCCACCGGCGGCCTTATCCAGCATCATGAGGGTCAGCGGTCCTTGTGTGCCAGTGATGTTCGGCAGAGCGACATTGCCCTTCAACTCGTCGCTGAAAAGATCGCTCCAGCTTTCGATATCGACAAGGTCTTGGCGGTACACGATAGAGCTTGCGTAAAAGGTATAGCCGACCGCCATATTGTCGCCGATCGGGTCCTGTGCGGCCGGATACAGCCGGTCAAAACTCGACAGTTTTGACGGATCGAGCGGTTGCAGTAAACCCTTCTGCGCAAGGCTGAGCGCGTCGTGGGACGAAATCACCGCCATATCAATAACCGGGTCAGCGGCGTTGGCTTCGATCTTGGCCATACGTTCGACGCTGTTGCCAGTCTCAATGACCAACTCGCAGCCACAGATCTCTTCAAAAGGGTCGTAAAGCGCTTCTTTGTAAGCGTCCTGAGCAAAGGAATAAACCGAGATCGTGAGCGTATCTTGGGCCGCGGCACTGGTCGCGGCGAACGCCGCTCCGAAGGCGAGCAGAGAAAGGCGTCGGGTCATAGGGAGTGTCTCCTTTTGGCGGATTGGTTCGCGATGGTGGTTGATTGACGAATGACAAGCCGCATCGGAACGGTTTTGCCTTCGAGGGGATGGGTTTTGCCCCGGATTTTTTCCGAGATGATGTCAATCGCCCGCGCTGCGATTTCATCGACGTTCTGGGCAACCGTAGTCAAAGCGGGATGCATCACAGGGGCAAAGGACATATCGTCAAACCCGGTCAGGCTGACGTCTCCCGGCACGGACCTGTCGGCACGCATCAAGGCACTTCGCACGTGCAGTGCGATAAGGTCTGAGGTCGTCAGGATCGCAGTAACACCGGATTTGATGGAAGCAACGGCTTCGTCGATGCCCGTGCCGCCCCAGAACACACCAGCCAGTGCATCTTGCAACACGTCGCTCATGCCTTTCACTCGGTCGCGCTGAACCTCGGACACAGGATCGCCGCCAAGGATGACAACATGCCGGTGTCCAATTTCGAGAATATGCGACGCGACCAATGCGCCACCATTTGCATGGTCGGCAGACACGGAATTCAATGGATCGGCTGCGGTGTTGATGACGGCAACGGGCACCGGCATTTGGTCTGGGGACGTGCCCTTTTGCGGCACAACGATCATACCATCGACCCCGCGTTCGAGCAGACGACGAAGTGCTTCGCTCTGCTCGTCCGGGCTTCCGCGGGAATCCGCGATCAGGATACCCATGCCTTTTTTGTCGGCCGCGATGGATAGGGTCTGGGCAATGCGCGGGAAAAGAGGGTTCGTCAGGTCCGGCATCACGAGGCCCAGAATTCCGGTTTGCCCTGTCTTGAGCGCGCGCGCGGCGTTGCTTGGGCGGTAGCCCAGCTCTTCGGCGCGCGAGCGAATGCGCGTCACCAACTCGGAAGACACCCGCCCTTTGCCGGTCATGGCGTTTGACACGGTTGCCGTGGAAACGCCCAGCTCGCTTGCGATATCTTTGAGTTTTGCCAAGCCAGATCCCTGTTGATTGAACGATTAAGCAGCCTTCGAAACGGTGAGTCAATGATTAATTAATCGATTAATCATCCTTGTGCGTGACCATCGTGCACCTTGCTTCTCAGGCAGTCTTTTCATTGTTGGTGCCGAAGAAGGCTTCGTCGGGCGTCAGGAAAGCGTGAAGCCAGTTGCTGAGTTCTGAAAAGATGATTGTGACGGACGAACAATATGAGTCTTTGCAAAAAGGCAGGTATTGAATAGCGGAACGTAGACCGCGAGCAGTCCGACTTTGGCAAACGCGCCAGACACGATTACGCGACAGTCCTGCTGTTTATTTCTAGCGGACAAGCGAATTTGTGCGACGCTTTGAAAGATGCTCTTTAGGCTCGGTAGGGTAACGCCAATCCAATACGATTTTCGGCAGTGCCCCAAAGGTGGCTGGAGTTGAAACGCATGGATCTTCATCGCTGCTGCCGGTTTCAAGCAGAAGCACATATCGGTTTGGGTATTCACTCAGTCATGAGACGAGCACACGGCAAGCAGAACTCGCGCTGATGTTAATGACATCGAAATTACTGGTTATTGTGTTGCTTCCGCCGTGTCCAATTGCCGAATTTCCAGCCCGTCCTCCTTGGTTCTGCGGTGCAACCATCGGTCCATCGTTCGGGCTACAGCTGCGTCCCCGCTCAGAAACAACCGCCCAGCGTCGAGCTCGCGTCCGATTGTCGAACGGCTGAGGATAATGGAAGTCAGGGAAACCTTGTCCGTCTCTATATAGAGATCAACGTCAAAGCCTGGGATCGTCGAGCAGATTTCTACGGGCGATCCCGGACGGCACAACGCCCAATAGGTGTTGTAGTCGAGCCCGGGGTCGCTGAACCTGAACTGAATAACAATCTGGCGTCGGGGCAGGTGCGCCGTATCGATATAGCTGCGCATATGCCACATCAGGTTCGAGACGTCCAAATCAGACAGCGCCTGACGGGCCTCGATGTTGCATTGCGCCCAGTTAGCGAGGGCATCCAAAGCGGGCTCCAGGTCGATAGCGCGTTGTGTGCGCAGATAGTCTACCTGACCAGTTGCTGGATCCTCGATGCGCTCGATCAGACCATTGGCCTCAAGTTCCTTCAAACGCTTGGTGAGAAGCGCAGGGGAGATATTTCCGACGCCGCGCTTGATGTCGTTGAAACGAGTTGAACCGCCCCACATTTCCGAAAGGATCGGTATGGTCCATCGTGGTTCCAGCACCTCGCAAGCATGCGTGATCGGGCAGATGATACCGTAGGGTTTGGCTTTCATTGGGTCTCCTCCTTCTGTCGAAACGATATCGGCACCAGGTCCGCACCTCCAGTTCATAAACTGTACCGGTTGCAGTTCAGCGCGTGCACTACCCGCTTTGCCAATGGCCCGGGCAAACTTGAATCATCGAACTCATGAAAAGGAATGAAGCCATGAAAGACCCAATGATGATTCAGCATCAAGCATACCTGAACGACTTGGAGAGTGCTGCGAAAGCAAGCCTTCCAACGTGGGAGCGGGCACTTACCAAGCCTTCGCCATTTGCGAGCGGTCGAGGCAAGATGCTCTTTGTCGCGTTCTTGGCGATCGTTGTTCCCTTGCCGTGGGACGCCATTACAAGTTGAGC
>CAZCOX010000090.1:9308-11717 GCA_964500115.1 uncultured Rhodobacterales bacterium | reverse complement strand
AACGCTCTGTCCGGTTCACGTTCAACGAAGACAACCGCGAATTGGCTTTATTGGTCGGCATGCGCCCGATTATCAAAAAGGCACAGTGGGACGGCACATCGTTTGAAGAGGCGGTCGGCACCGACATCGTGATCGGCACATCGCCTTACGTCGTCGATGACTTCGAACTGGGCCGCTTCATCAGTCTGAAACGCAATCCCGATTACTGGGGCAAAGACGTGCCCTATATGAACGGCGTACATAACCTCGACGAGGTGCGGATCGAATTCTTCGGCGATGGCACCGCCGCGTTCGAGGCATTTAAGGCGGGCATCCTGAATTCCAACCGTGAATTCAATGTCGAAAAGTGGAACTCGCAATACGATTTCCCAGCCATCGATTCCGGTGACGTGGTCAAGTCTGTACTGCCGCATCAGCGCCCGTCCGGGATCACCGGCTTTGTCATGAACACCCGCAACCCTGCCTTCAGCGACTGGCGGGTGCGCGACGCCATGCTGCATGCATTCAATTTCGAATTCATCAACGAGGCGATGACCGGCTCTGAACAGCCGCGCATCACTTCCTACTTCTCCAACTCGATCCTCGCCATGCGGGATGGCCCGGCAGAGGGCCGCGTGCGCGACATCCTTGAACCCTTTGCCGATGATCTGCTGCCCGGCGCGTTGGAAGGGTACACCCTGCCCGCCGGTGACGGCTCCGAGCGCAACCGCGCCAACATCCGCGCGGCCATCGGCCGGATGGAGGAGGCCGGATACACCATCGAGGACGGTATCATGGTTGGCCCGGATGGCGCGCCCTTCACCTTTGAAATCGTCCTGCGTCAGGGTGGCGCCGAAAACGAGGCGATCATTGATCTCTTCACGCAGTCCTTGGAGCGGATGGGCATCGACCCCACTGTCACGGTTATCGACAGCGCCCAGTACAAGGAACGTACCAACGCCTACGACTTTGACATGACCTATTACCGGCGCGGTCTGTCACTCAGCCCCGGCAATGAGCAGAACAGCTATTGGGGGTGTGATGGCGTCGAAACCGAAGGGTCGCGCAACTGGATGGGCATGTGTTCGCCTGCCGCAGATGCGTCGATTGATGCGATCCTGAATGCCGGATCGCGCGACGATTTCCTCGCCGCGACCCGCGCGCTGGACCGGGTGCTGACCTCCGGGCGCTACGTGATCCCGATCTACCAGTGGAACATCAGCCGAATTGCCCATGCCAAGGAACTGAAGTTCCCGGCGGACATGCCGATCTATGGCGACTGGATCGAATGGCAGCCGCAGGTCTGGTGGTGGGAGGAGTGATCCTCCGACAAAGCAAAACAAGCGCCGGCCCTCAGGGGCCGGTCAGGCGCTGGCGCGGCGGACCTGCGGGCCTTGGTTCCGTGCCCCTACGCCAATGACGTCACCCAAAGGATCGTTGCATCCTCATCCGACACAGACACCACGTTATGTCCCATTGTGGCATCGTAGTACGCGCTGTCACCGCGACGCATTTCCACCGGCTCATAGAACTCGGTGAAGAGCTTGATCACCCCGGTCAACACGTAAAGAAACTCTTCGCCGTCATGGCGCACCCAGCCTTCGAACTCGTCAAACGAACGCGCGCGCACCCGGGCGCGGTAGGGCAGCATCTGCTTTTTCGTCAGCGTTTCTGCCAGCAACTCGTGTTCATAGGTGGTGGTTGGCGTGTGCTGCCCCTGCCCTGAAACGGTCACAGCCATGCGGCCATTGACCTTTTCGCGCTGCGGCGGCGTGAACAATTGCGGGACACTGATCTGCAAGCCGATGGCCAGCTTTTTCAAGGCCTCATAGGTCGGCGACATCTGCCCATTTTCGATTTTCGACAGCGTCGACCGCGCCAAACCGGCCTGTTGCGCCGCCTGTTCCAACGTCCAGCTGCGTGCCTTGCGCAATTCGCGCACACGCTCACCAAGGTTGAGCGGTTCCGGGTGGTCTTCGCCGCCGCTGTCGCGCGCGATACGGATGAGTGTCTTGGGATCGTTCGCCATGCGCATAGCTATAGACAGGCACGCACCGCTTGCACAGGTGGAATTTGCCGCCTAGGCGTGGGGCATGTCGACCGCGCCCTATCCGCCTTGCCCGTCCCCGTTTAACCTTGCTGCACATGTGCTGGCGGCTGGCGCTGCGACGCCTGACAAGATCGCGCTCGCCGTGGTCAGGCCAACGGGTGCTGCGAGGTGGAGCTATGCGCGCCTGCGTCAGGCTGTTCTGGGCACGGCCACCGGGTTGTTGGAGACGGGGCTGAAACCGCAGGACCGCCTGTTGATGCGGGTCGGGAACACCCCGGAATTTCCAATTGCCTACCTTGCCGCGATCAGCGTAGGCATCGTGCCAATCCCGACATCATCACAACTGACCGAAGACGAAACGCGGGTTTTGATCGACATCA
>CAZCOX010000090.1:0-9208 GCA_964500115.1 uncultured Rhodobacterales bacterium | reverse complement strand
ATCCCGACATCATCACAACTGACCGAAGACGAAACGCGGGTTTTGATCGACATCACGAACCCTGCAGCGATCCTGCATGACACTGTTACGGCCTGTCCCGACCATCCCAACACACTTTCAACCGCCCGCATGAAAGACTGGGCTGGCAACGAACCTGCGGCCTTCGATCTCGGTGATCCGAACAGATTGGCCTACATCATCTTTACCTCCGGCACGTCCGGCACACCCCGCGCCGTCTGCCACGCCCACCGCGCGATCTGGGCGCGCGGGATGATGATGGACGGATGGTATGGGTTAACGTCCGATGACCGGCTCATGCATGCAGGTGCCTTCAACTGGACCTACACGCTGGGCACAGGTCTGTTGGATCCGTGGACCAAAGGTGCAACCGCGCTTATTCCCGCACAAGGGGTGGAGCATGCACAGCTGCCGCTTTTGATGAACCGCAATGAGGCGACGATTTTCGCAGCAGCACCGGGTGTTTACCGAAACATCCTCAAGTCAGATATTATACCGCTTCCAAGGCTTCGCCATGGTCTGTCTGCGGGGGAAAAGCTGCCTCAGGGCACGCGTGATGCGTGGCAGGCTGTAACCGGCACCCGCATCTACGAGGCGTTTGGCATGTCCGAATGCTCAACCTTTGTTTCAACCGCGCCGGGCACTTCATCGGTCGCGCCGACCAGCCTTGGCTGGCCGCAACCGGGCCGTCAGGTCGCGATCCTTGGCGCGGACGGGCCAGTGCCCAAAGGCGAAACCGGGATCATTGGCATTCACAGGTCCGACCCGGGCCTGATGCTGGGCTACCTCGATAATCCGCAAGCTACGGAAGACCGTTTCCAGGATGACTGGTTCCTGACCGGCGACACCGGAGAGATGACCGCAGAGGGCGACATCCTGTATCATGGCCGCTCGGACGACATGATGAACGCCGGCGGCTACCGCGTCAGTCCGCTGGAGGTCGAAGCCGCCCTGCTGGCGCATCCAGACATCCACGATGTCGGTGTCACAGAAGTAGAGGTCAAACAGGACGTGCGCATTATTACGGCCTATTACCTTGCCGATGGGGCGATCGGCGAGGATGTACTAGAAGCCTGGGTGCAAGACAGGCTCGCCCGGTACAAGCAGCCCCGCCAGTTCATCCGCGTCGCCACCCTGCCGCGCAATGCCAACGGCAAACTGATGCGGCGCAGACTGACCGAGATGTCAGAGCTGTGACCTTGGCCCACCTTACCATTGCGGCGACCACCTGATAGAGAGCGGCCAAACGATATACAGAGGAACACCCGATGGTAAAACTCGACATCATGTCAGACCCGATTTGCCCGTGGTGTTACATCGGCAAGGCGAACTTCGATCGCGCGCTTGAACAGCGCCCGGACCACCCGTTCACCATCACTTGGCATCCCTTTCAGTTGAACCCGGACATGCCCGCTCATGGCATGGACCGGCGCGAATACCTTGAAACCAAGTTCGGCGGCAAAGAGGGTGCGGTGCGCGCCTACGCGCCGGTCGTGGAACACGCGGAAAAAGTCGGACTTGAGATGAACCTCGATGCCATTCAAAAGACGCCCAACACGTTGGACGCACACCGCCTGATCCACTGGGCCGGGATTGAACAGGTTCAGGGCAAGGTCGTGGATGCGCTGTTCAAAGCCTATTTCGTGGACGGCCGCGATATCGGCGATCACGACGTTCTGGCCGACATTGCAGATTCCTCGGGCATGGATGCCAGCGTTGTCCTGCGCCTGCTCGCCACCGAAGAAGACCGGCGCGATATCGTCGACCGTGACGCCGCCGCGCGCGGCATGGGGGTGAATTCGGTGCCAACGTTCATTGTGGCCAGCCAACACGCGGTCCCGGGGGCGCAACCCACCGAGCTTTGGCTCAAGGTCATGGACGACCTGACAGAAGGGGCCGCGTAACGCGATGCTGAACCGGTTCCGCGTTCTGACATTGATCGCGACGCTAGTCCTGATCATCGCGGCAGGTACGGTGTTTTTCCGCTGGGCCGAAGGATGGAGCTGGCTTGATGCCTATTTCTTTACCGTCGTGACGATCTCGACCGTGGGCTACGGCAGCCTTGTTCCAGCCACCGCCATCGGCAAGATCGGAACAACCGTTTTTATCATTCTAGGGCTTGGCGTCTTTGCCGTTGCGATCCAGCAATTCGGGGCATTTGCGATGCGCAAACGCGAAGAACATGTTGAATGGCTGATTGGTCGATTGGGCAGCGCAGACCACAGCGCCAATACCGACACCAAGCCAACCGCACCCGGTCACAAACCCGACTGACCAGCCACCACATCCCACCCCTGTTCGCGCCTGATGCAAGCTGCTAGGGCTGTGCGAACACGCCCACCGGAGCCATTATGAACAACCCCATGTCGCGCATCGAGTTCATTGCCCTTATGGCAATGCTCGCGGCGACTGTCGCGCTGTCGATTGATGCGATGCTGCCTGCATTGCCGCAAATCGGGCAAGAGCTAAGCCCAGAGGACCTCAACAAATCACAGTTGATCCTGACGGGTTTTATCTTCGGGATGGGATTGGGCACGTTTTTCACCGGTCCGCTGTCCGACACGTTCGGGCGGAAACCGGTGATGCTGTGGGGGGCTGCCATCTATATCCTCAGCGCGGTCATCGCATTGCGGGCGCAAACACTTGAAGTTGTGGTGGCCGCACGTGTCTTGCAGGGGCTTGGGGCGTCTGGTCCGCGCGTGGTGGCCATGGCCGTGATCCGCGATGTCTATGCCGGGCGCGGGATGGCGCAGATCGTCTCCTTCGTCATGATCGTGTTCGCCATTGTCCCCGCCATCGCGCCGTTCCTAGGCTCCATCGTGATCGACATCTGGGATTGGCGCGCGGTGTTCTATGGGTTCATCATATTCTGCGCCATCTCGGCGATTTGGCTGGCCGTCCGCCTGCCGGAAACACACCCGATCGAGAAACGCCGCCCTTTCCGCTGGCATGCGCTCAAAAGTGCTGTGGCCGAAATCTTTGCCCACCCCGTTGTGCGGCTTGCCATCGCTGTTCAGGCGCTTGGATTTGCAATGCTCTTTTCGATCCTGTCCAGCGTGCAGCAGGTTTACGACATCACATTCGGACGCGCCGACAGTTTTCCGCTCTGGTTCGGATTTGTCGCAATCGTCTCAGCCAGTTCCGGCTTCCTCAACGCCAAGCTGGTCATGCGCCTTGGCATGATGGTGCTCGTGCGCGCCATGCTGATCGCACAGGTGTTCTTTTCCACGACAATGGTAGCTTTAGGCGCACTTTACCCGACGGGCGTCATCCCGAACGACGTCTATTTCGCCGCCTTTGTCATCTGGCAAATCTCGCTCTTTTTCCAGGCAGGCATGATGATCGGCAACCTCAACGCCATCGCCCAAGAACCCATGGGTCACATCGCGGGCACCGCGGCCAGCGTGATCAGCGCCGTGGCCACGGTTGCTGGTGTTCTCCTCGCCATACCGGTGGGCCTGATGTTTAACGGCACGCCAACGCCGCTTGCCATTGCCATCACACTCGAAGCTGCGGCAGGATTGGCCTTGACCCAAATGATGATGCGCGCGGATGCCCTCCGCCCGGCGTAACCCGTAACCAGAAAGACCCGACAAAGGTAAGGAACCCCCAATGTCGAAGATCAAAGTCGAGAACCCGATTGTTGAAATGGATGGCGATGAAATGACCCGGATCATCTGGGATTTCATCAAGAAAAAACTCATTCTGCCATATCTGGATATCGACCTGCTCTACTACGATCTGGGGATCGAGGAACGCGACCGCACCAACGATCAGATCACCATTGATGCCGCTGAAAAGACCAAGGAAATCGGTGTCGCCGTCAAATGCGCGACGATCACGCCGGATGAGGCGCGGGTCGAGGAATTTGGCCTCAAGGAAATGTGGCGCAGCCCGAACGGCACGATCCGCAACATCCTGGGCGGTGTGATTTTCCGCCAACCGATCATCTGTCGCAATGTCCCACGCCTCGTCCCTGGTTGGACCCAGCCTATCGTCGTAGGCCGTCACGCTTTTGGCGATCAATACAAAGCCACCGACTTCAAATTCCCCGGTGCGGGTAAGCTGACCATGAAGTTTGAAGGCGCCGATGGTGAGGTGATTGAGCGTGACGTATTCGACGCGCCCTCTGCTGGCGTGTTCATGTCGATGTACAACCTCGACGCTTCAATCTACGATTTCGCGCGTGCGTCGTTCAACTACGGTCTCAACCTCGGCTGGCCGGTTTACCTCTCCACCAAGAATACCATTCTAAAACAGTACGATGGCCGCTTTATTGAAATCTTCCAAGAGGTCTATGACGCCGAATTTCGCGACCAGTTCGAGGCGGCAGGCACCGAATACCAACACCGCTTGATTGACGACATGGTCGCCTCGGCACTCAAATGGTCGGGCGGGTTTGTCTGGGCCTGCAAGAACTACGATGGCGACGTGCAATCCGACACCGTGGCACAAGGCTTCGGCTCGCTGGGCATGATGTCCTCGCAACTCATGACACCGGATGGCAAGATCGTTGAATCCGAAGCGGCCCACGGCACTGTCACCCGACACTACCGCCAGCATCAGGCGGGTGAGCAGACCTCGACCAACTCCATCGCCTCCATCTACGCCTGGACCGGCGCGCTCAAGCACCGGGCAAAACTGGACGACAACGTCGCGCTGCGCGCCTTTGCCGAAACACTGGAGCGTGTGATCATCGAAACGGTTGAGGCCGGGTACATGACCAAAGATCTCGCGCTTTTGGTCGGACCAGAGCAAAGCTGGCTGACCACCATGGGCTTCCTCGAAAAGCTGGACGACCGCCTGAACGCCGCGCTTAAAGGGTAATCGCTATGCGCTGGGTGATGGTTCTGCTTGCGTTTCTGGCCCTGCCCGCCTGGGCACAGACCTATCCGGACTACGAACGTACGACTATCACCGACAGCGCCGATCTGCTGACCGACGCGCAAGAGACCGCGCTGGATCAGCGGCTTGCCAGGTTGCGGCAGGACACGGGCATTGAATTTGCCGTCCTGACCCTGCCCTCGCAAACGCCCTTCGCGCCTGACCAATCGCTTGAAAGCTTTGCCACTGGCCTCTTCAACCATTGGGGCATCGGCGACGCGACCCGCAATGACGGCATCCTCGTTCTGATTCTGCGCGATGACCGCGCGATGCGGATCGAGCTGGGTGCTGGTTTCGGACGCGACTGGGATCGCGTGTCAGCCGACGTGGTCAACCGGTCCTTCCTGCCCGCTTTCACAAACGAAGACTACGCCGGCGGGATCGAGAAAGGCGTTGAGGATGTCATAAGTTCCATCGCAATACCATTTAGCGAAGGTTCAGACGCGCCCAGAAAAAGTGTCGGCATAGAAGACCTTTTTGTGCCGATTGCGTTTTTGGGTGCCGTGCTGATCATGGCCAGAAATCGCATCGCGGATTGGGCCACCCGGTTCAGACGCTGCCCGAATTGCGGTCGTCGCACCCTGCGCCGCAGTCGGAAAACCCTGCGCAAAGCGACAAAATCAAACGGCGACGAAGGTGAGATCAACACCCGCTGCAGCAATTGCAGTTACGATCACCACCGCATCTTTCAGACGCCACGCGTTACACGGTCCTCGTCCAGCAGTTTTGGTGGTGGCCGCTCTGGCGGCGGCGGCGCGTCCGGTCGCTGGTAACGCCAAGACATCCCTGATCCACGCGGCCAACGGTCCAAAAACGACATTTTGTCGTATTTGACGCAGACCAGGTTGGAATGCCAAATCAGCCTGAACCCAGATTTTGGGAGGTGTTATGCAGGCAGAGCGCTCCGTTCTCGTCGCGACATTGCGCACCATCGGCGCGCGGCGCGGTCGCGCGGCCAGAGGGCGGCCAACGGCGTGATGCTCCACATCACCCCAACGACCCTCTCAAGAAAGCCAAACCCATGACAGATCAATCCCCTCGCCGCGCTGGTGGACGTGCCGCCCGCCGCATCGCGCGTGCCAATCCGCTGGCTGAAAACCTCCGCCCCATCCGTGCTGGCATGACCGGTGGTCTTTACCAGCCGTTGGCCGAGGCCGACATGGCCCGCATCCACCAATCCGCGCTGCAAGCGCTCGAAGAAATCGGCCTGTCCGAAGCGCCGCAATCGGGCATCGAGATCCTGACTGGCGCTGGCGCAATCCTCGGCGATGATGGCCGCATCCGCTTCCCCCGCGCGCTGGTCGAAGACATGCTGGCCAAGGCCAACCGGTCTGTCGTCCTGCACGGGCGCGACCCGGCCCATGACCTCGATCTCAGCGGCAACCGCGTGCACTATGGCACAGCCGGTGCGGCGGTACATATGGTCGATGTCGACACCGGCGACTACCGCGAAAGCACATTGCAAGACCTGCATGATGCGGCCCGTATCGCCGACACGCTCGACAACATCCATTTCCTGCAGCGCCCAATGGTCGCCCGCGATGTCATTGACAACAAAGAGATGGATCTCAACACAATCTACGCCTGTTGCGCGGGCACGCTGAAACATGTCGGCACATCCTTCACCGAACCCGCCTTTGTGCCCGATGCGCTGGAATTGCTGCACATGATTGCAGGCGGCGAAGAAGCATGGCGCGAACGCCCGTTCGTTCTGAACTCCAACTGCTTCGTCGTCCCACCCATGAAATTCGCCACCGAAAGCTGCGAGGTGATGGAGGCCTGCATTCGCGGCGGTATGCCCGTGCTACTGCTCAGCGCAGGTCAGGCCGGTGCCACCGCTCCTGCCTCAATCGCCACCGCCATCGTGCAGGCTGTCGCTGAATGCCTCGCTGGGCTGGTCTACGTGAACGCGATGGCCCCAGGTCACCCGGCGGTTTTTGGCACTTGGCCCTTCGTGTCGGACCTGCGTACAGGTGCAATGTCCGGCGGGTCAGGCGAACAGGCACTCCTGACCGCAGGCTGCGCGCAGATGCATCGCTTTTACGACCTGCCCGGCGGGGCCGCCGCCGGGATTGCGGATGCAAAACTGCCCGACATGCAGGCCGGTTGGGAACAGATGTGTTCAAACGTAATGGCGGGTCTGTCTGGCCTTAACATGGTTTACGAGGCGGCGGGCATGCATGCCTCCCTCCTCGGCTTCTGCCACGAAAGCCTGATCCTCGGCGATGATCTGATCGGTCAGGCTCTGCGCTGTGTGCGTGGTATCGACGTGACCGAAGATGATCTGAGCATTGAGGTGATGCGCGCGACCTGCATCGGCGGCCCGGGCCACTACCTCGGCAGCGACGACACGCTCAACCGCATGCAGCGCGATTACGTCTACCCAACCCTCGGCAACCGCGCCTCGCCCAAGGAATGGGTTGAACAGGGCCAACCCGATCTGGTCGAAGGTGCGACGGCTTTGAAAGAACGCATCCTCGCCACAACAAGCCGCGCGCGTTTCGATCCCGAAACCGATGCTGCCATTCGTAAACGGTTCGCCATTCATCTGGCCTGACCCAGACGAAATCCACATGGCCAAAAGGCGCCGGAGGCTCTTTCCTCTTGCCAGAAATACCTCGGGGGAGAGGCCACAGGCCGAGGGGGCAGCGCCCCCTCTCCCCGCTCAAAAGGAGGCGCGACATGCCCTATCTCACCTTGATGCTAGCCGTGCTTGCCGAAACCATCGGAACCACGGCGCTGCAAGCCAGCCAGCAATTCACCAAACCCGTCCCGTCGCTGATCGTCGTGATCGCCTACGGGGCCGCGTTCTACCTGCTGGCGATCGCACTCAAGTTCTTTCCGGTCGGCATTGCCTACGCCATGTGGTCGGGTATGGGCATCATCTTTATCGCCATCATCGGCTTTGCGGTCTTTGGCCAAAAACTCGATTTCGCCGCGATTGCGGGCATCGGGATGATCCTGGCGGGTATTCTGGTGATCAACCTGTTTTCAAACACCGCAACTCATTAAAGGCGCGCCCCAAAACGCGGGGCGCACCAAAGGCTCAAAAACGGAAGCTGCCGCGTAGTGACACCGTGTTCGCGTCAATATCCAGATCGGTGTCGTCGAAGTCTTCAAACCGGTGCGCAAGGTATTCACCACCCACCGAGAACTGGTCGGTCACCATGTACTCGACACCAAGACCACCCACGATGCCCGTGTCGTCACCGATATCCGTGCTCAGTTGCGCAGCCCCGACTGTGCCGTAGATCAACGTGCGGCCAAGGTCATAGCCACCGCGCAGCTTGGCGCGCAAAACGTTGTCGACATCGACAGCCCCCAACGCGATGTTGTCGCCCGTTTGCCAATCCAATTCACCGCCCACGACAAACTGACCAAAGTCATAGTCATACCCGCCGTGAAGGCCGTAAACGGTTTCATCATCCTCAAGATCATCCGCATCTGCAGACAGCTGCCCGATGCTCAAACCAGCGTATCCACCTGTCCAGTCGCCGCCCAGCATTACAGGGGCCGCTTGTACCGGTACTGTCATCACAGGATCCTCAACCGGGGTATCCAGACTGCCTGCCATGGCCGTTCCGGCCAGAAAACTCGCGCTCAGTGCACTCACCAAGATACGTCGCATGTGATTTCCTTTCTTCATGCTCGCACCACCAACGCAGCCCGATTGGGCGCGCCAGTGGTCACGCCAAGCACTGACGCGCGGGGCACAACCGGTCCACTCACGCCGATGTGAGCCGCCCAGACCGGCCAAGCCACGCCCAAAACGCTGCAGCCCATCGGTCAGTTTTCGCCGCTTTGCAGCATTTTTGCGGGGGCCGTCTGGCATCGGCGGAACATCGCCCCCATATCGCGGGCTTTTTCCGCTGGCCTTTCCCGCACAGCCCGCGTAACCCCCGCCCAAACCTTTCCGAGACGAGATAAAGACATGGACCTGCGCAATATTGCGATCATCGCACACGTGGACCACGGCAAAACCACATTGGTGGACGAACTGCTCAAACAGTCGGGTGCTTTCCGCGCCAATCAGGCCGTCGCCGAACGCGCCATGGACAGCAATGATCTGGAACGCGAACGCGGGATTACCATCTTTGCCAAGCCCACCTCCGTCGAATGGAGAGGCACACGCATCAACATCGTTGACACCCCCGGCCATGCCGATTTCGGGGGCGAGGTAGAGCGTATCCTGTCGATGGTTGACGGGGTTGTCCTGCTCGTTGATGCCGCAGAAGGCCCGATGCCCCAGACCACGTTCGTGACCTCCAAGGCGCTTGCCCTCGGTCTGCGCCCGATCGTGGTGCTC
>CAZCOX010000089.1:0-11870 GCA_964500115.1 uncultured Rhodobacterales bacterium | reverse complement strand
GATCTTTGACGCCGACAAGGACGGCACCGTCACGCCGGAAGAGCTGCGCACCGGATTGCTCGACGCGCTGAAGACCTACGACGCCGACGGCAACGGCACGCTGTCGCTCGGCGAATTCGAGACCATGCACGCGGCGCATATTCGCGAGACGACCGTCGACCGCTTCCAATCCTTCGACGCTGATGGTGACGGACAGGTCACCGCCGAAGAGATCGCCGCGCCCGCCGAACGGATGCAACGCATGATGGACCGGCGCGCAGCCGGCAACCAGCAGCGTATGCCGATGATGGACGGTGACGGCCAGGGCAGCGGCACGATGAACGACAACTGATGACACCAATCCCCGGGCAGGGCCTGACGACGCCTCGCCCGGGACCTTTCAAGGAAATAGGAAAATGATGAACGGATTTGGAATGGGCCTCGGAATGGGCTTTGGCTGGCTATGGGCAATCCTCGTCCTGGTACTGATCGGGTTGGCCATTGCGGCCCTGGTTAAGTACATTCGCAACTGACCAATGAAAGGACCGACATGACCTACACGATCAACCGCAACTTTCCCGGTGCCAGCATGGCCGACATCGACGAACGCACACGCAAGGCGCTGGCCGATGCCGGCTTCGGCGTGCTAACCGAGATCGACGTGAAAGCGACCATGAAAAAGAAGCTAGACGTGGACATGTCTGGCTACCATATCCTCGGCGCCTGCAACCCGAAGATGGCGCACCAGGCGATGGGGATGGAGCCGCGCGTGGGCGCGATGCTGCCCTGCAACGTCATCCTGCGCGAGGTAGACGGCGGCGTCGAGGTTTCGGCCATCGACCCCGTCGCCTCGATGCAAGCGATCGAGAACCCGGACCTGCTCAGCGTTGCCGGGCAAGTGCGCGACATGCTTGTCAAAGTTGTTGCGAATGTCTGAATCGTCCGGTGGTCCGACCTCCGTTTGCATATCCGGAGAAATGACCCGCTGCGAGGTGGCGGGCCCCAGCGGTCCACTCGAGATTTGCCGGACACCCGATCCAGAGCATCGTCTATCCAACGAATGGTCGCGCACTTCGCGACCGGCGCCACCTGCAGTCCTTCAACCGTTGGTACCCATGCCAGGTGTCGTTCCCCTAGGTGAGTTGGAGCTGATTGAAGCATTGCAATCCGATGCGGTCGTGGTGGTGGATGCGCGCAGGGAGGATCAGTATGCCAAATACACCATACCCGGGGCGATCAACCTGCCGTTTACAGAAATCGACGCAGCGCTCGAAGCGTTGGGCTGTACACGCGACGGAGATGCATGGGATTGCACCGAAGCCCGCACGTTTGCAACTTTCTGCAATGGCGCCTGGTGTGGTCAGTCACCCACGGCGATCCGCAAGATTGCGGCCGCGGGCTTCCCACTCGATCGCATCCAATATTACCGCGACGGTCTGCAAGGCTGGCTGTTGCAGGGACTGAGTGTATGGACACCAGGGGCAGACCTGTCTTTCCACATCTGACGCAGGGCGTTTCGCCGTCAAGTCAGGTCCGTGGATGAGTCTCTTCCATTGCCAGCATCAGCCACAAGCCCGATGCGAGCATAGCCGTACCGGTGAACCAGAATCCGGCCTCTAGCATCCCAAAATAATCCGCAACCAGGCCCATGGCCAACGCGCCAAAGGAGTAGCCGATATCTCGCCAGAATCGGTAGACGCCAAGCGCGGAGCCTCTCCACGACGGATGAGCAAGGTCACCCATGGCAGCGATCAACGTCGGGTACAAAAGCGCCATCCCAACGCCAGTAAATGCGGCGGCAATCGCCCACGCTGTGACGCTATCCTGGTAGGGAAAGGCTAGAACACCAAAAGCGCAGATGAAAAACCCGGCAATTGTCGGCCATTTACGCCCAACGCGGTCCGACAGCGGACCCGTCCAGAGCTGGCTTGCGCCCCAGACAAAGCCGTAGATTCCGGTGACCCAGCCAATCTCGATCAGGCTGGCACCAGCCGAGACCATGAAAACGGGCACGAGCGCCCACATCAACGCATCGACGAATTTCTCGATACAGCCCGCTTGCGACAGGGCAAGAAACGTCCGGTTCTTCCAACTGACAAGGGCGAAAACCTCGCCTGAGGTCGGATTGTCATAACCCTCGACATATCCCGAAGACACTGGGCCCTGCGCGCGCGCATCCTGAGCGGCCGCTTCAGCCTGAGCGAACGGTAGCGTTTCGGTGAAGGTGATGATCGCGGCCAGCAGCGCCAGCCCGATGACGCCACTTCCGAAGACCAGCAGGCTAAGCCGCGGATCGAAGTGGCTGGCAAGATAACCGGTCAGCAGCCCGGCAAGGGCAACGCCACCGTAGCCCGCGAACTCGTTGAACCCGGTGGCCAGCCCCCGCTGGTCGGCACGCACGATGTCAAGCTTGGCGGTTACGGTCATCGACCAGCAGAAGCCTTGATTGATTCCAAGCAGCACATTTGCAGCGACGATCCAGCCCCAGGTCGGAGCCCAGAAGATCATGAAGGGAATCGGCAGCGCGATCAGCCATCCCCAAATCAGGACCGGCCGCCGCCCGAACAGTTCACACATGCGACCGGAAATGAAATTCATCGTCCCTTTGACCGACCCGAAGGAAACGATGAAGGCAAAGATCGCGGTCATGGACCCTTTGGCGACCCCGAATTCCGTCTCGGCCAGCCCCGGTATCACGGTCCGCTGCATGCCGATTGTCATGCCAACGAAGAACACCTGCAAAAGCTGCTGCAGGAAAGGTCGAAGGTTTTCGCGAATGCCGAGTTGCATTGTCCTCAGTTCTTCAGAGTTTTCGCAATTTCATGATGCGGCCTCTCGCTTCACGTTTGATTGAAACTTGATCGAAATCAATGACCTAGAAGAGGTTTGGATCAAGATCAATATGCAGGCAAATGAGCATTCAGTATCACGGAGGAAAGAATGAAAGATCTTCTCATTTCGGTCGCGATAGCAGCACTTTTGGGACTGCCAAGCGCAGTATCCGCAGGGATCGGCAACGGGAAAGGGGTCGACACCGGCAACAAGAACGGTTGGACGTCGGTCGATCATCACGATGACGTCACAATCTCTGTTCCGAGAGGTCTGGTTGTCAGCGGCGACAACGGTCGGGTCGACAATGGCGAAGGCAACGGCGGCGAACACCCGGGGCATCACACGCCAAATCATCATGGCGAGGATGCCCCCCACGACGAGGATCCCAACTAGAAGACCCGCCCAACGTCGAAAGTCTGACCTGATCCCAGTTACCTGTGCACCTACCAATTTCAGGTTGCCCTGTCAGATTTTGAATTTTGAGGGCAGCAGCAAGTCAGGGTTATGGCAATGCTTGGATTAGCATGGAAAAACAACCTTTTGCGCCCGGGTCGCACGATCCTGATCGTCCTGTCCGTTGCAGCGGTTTTGGCCGAAATTCTGATACTCGAAGGTTTCCTGGCCGGTTCCTACACCCAGTTGCGGCAAGCGGTGCTGCGCCGGGGTGGCGATGTCATAGTGGCGCAATCGGGCGTTACGAACTTCCTTGCCACGCGCTCGATCCTACCCCAGCAAACCCGCGCAGCCGTCGAGGCGATACCAGATGTCGTCGGCACGCATCCATTGGCGGCAATCGGGGTAATATACGAGGACGGCGAGAGACGATCGCCCATCATCGTGATGGTCTACGACGATAAAGGCGGGCCGACGGACATCATGTCGGGCATCCCACCGACAGAGGATCGAAGCATCGCCGTTGACTATGCCTTGGCCAGGAAATTCGGGCTGAACCCGGGCGACCGGCTGACACTGTCCGACTATGACTTCGCGATTTCGGGCATCACGCGGAATGAATCGGCGCTGTTCACGCCGTTTGCCTTCATGAGTTTTGACACGCTGATTGATTTCTATTTCGAATCCGACGTCGCTTCGGACATTGCGGCCTTTCCACTGCTCAGCTTTCTCGCCGTCGATGTTGCGCCGGGCAGCGATCCCGCGAAAATCGCCGCACACATCACCGAAGAAGTCGACGATGCACACGCGATGCTACCCGGTCACCTTGCCCTGAACGACGAAGACATGGGGCGGGAACTGTTGGGGCCGATCCTGAACCTGCTTCTGGGCCTCAGCTACGGTATCGGCGCCTTGGCAATCGGAATGTTCACCTTTGCGGCCGTGCGCAGCCGCAGAAAATCGCTTGGGGTATTGCGCGCGCTTGGTTTCACCGCACGAAACATCGTGACCGGCGTCGTCGCCGAGGCCGTGGCCACGGCAGTGGCCGCCATCCCCATCGGGATCCTTATCGCCATCGGTCTGGCGGCGCTGATCGAATGGATTTCCCCGGTTTATCTGGTGCAGGTCCTTGAACCCCGCGCGCTTGTGCAAACCGCGGCCGTCGCGGTCATTCTTGCCTTTGTCGGCGCGCTGGCGCCGCTGCGGATGTTGATGCGGCTCGACCCGGCCACGGCATTCAGGGAGTAGGACCGTGCTGAACTGGACCCTCCGCGAACTTTTCTCCGCCCCGCAACAGCTTTTTGCGAGCGTTGCGGCCGTCGCGGGCGCCTTCGCGCTGGTGCTGTTTTTCGAAGGCATCTTTGCCGGTGAATCCGATCAGATCGTCGCCCTGATCGAGCGAACCGACGGCGATGTCTGGGTCATGCAGAAGGGCGTGGGCAACATGCACATGGCGACCTCCGTCGTCTCTGACTGGAAGATCGACGCCGTGGCGGATGTCGAGGCCGTCGAAAAGGTCACGCCGATCCTTTACCTGAACTCGGCCATCGAGGCCGGCGGGCGTAACTGGTTCTCATTTGTCGTTGGGCTCGAACCCGGCGACGGGCGCGCTGGCCCGTGGAAGCATTCAGGCGGCGCGAAACTGCCGGAGGCGGGCACAGCCATCGTCCCGGATATCTTTGCATCCGATGCCGGACTGTCGATTGGCGACACGGTTCGGATCGCCGGTCGCGATTTTACGGTGGGCGGCTTTTCGTCCGAAACCTTTTCGATGGCCAATTCGATCACGTTTGTCACCATCGACGATTTGGCCGACACGATGTCCTCGATCGGCAGCATCAGCTACATGATGGTCGACGCCGCGCCCGGGGTCGATCCGAAGGATCTGGCGCAGCGGATCATGGACGAGGTTGAAAAGGTCAACGCGCTGACCCGAGAGGAATTCGCGGCGCGCGACTATTCCATCGCCGTACAAATGGGTTTGGAAATCGTCTGGATGATGACCGTGATCGGCGGGGTGCTGGCGGTTCTGTTGACGGGCTTCATCGTCTATTCCCATATCTCCGAGCGCGAGCGGGAACTGGCCGTGATGAAGGCGCTTGGTGTGCGCAACCGGTCGATCTATGCATCGACGATGTTACAGGCACTGGCCATCGGCGTCTTCGCCTTCACGCTGGCCGCCGGACTGATGTTCGTCGCCGTTCCGCTCACGGGATGGCTGATGCCCAAGGTCAGCCTTGCCATGACCGGCGAAGCGTTGATCCGAACCGGAACGACAGCGTTGGTCGTGTCGCTGGTCGCGTCGGTCATTCCGGTTCGCCAGGTGCTGTCGGTCGATCCCGTCACCGCCTTTCAGCAATGAGGACGCAAGGATGACGAACCCAATCTTGAGTGCCCGCGACATCGTCAAGACGTTCGGCGAAGGCCATACGCTAGTTCGCGCCGTTGACGGCGTGTCGATGGAACTGCAACCGGGCGAGTTAGTGACGATCACCGGGCCGTCGGGATCGGGCAAGACGACGCTCGTCTCAATCCTCGGTGCCTTGTTACGGCCCACCTCGGGAGAGGTGCGTATCGACAGGACCGATTTGTCGGCGATGAGCGAGGCCGAGTTGTCCCGCCTTCGAGTGCGTTCGATCGGTTTTGTGTTTCAGTCTTTCAACCTCTTGGAGTCCCTGAGTGTGCGGGACAACGTACTGTTTCCCGCCCATCTGGCGCCCGGTGGTACACGGGCGGCCGAAGCCCGAGCCGACGAGCTTTTGGCCAAGCTTGGCCTGACCGAACGGCGCGACGCCCTACCGCGCACTTTGTCCGGCGGCGAAAAGCAGCGGGTGGCCATCGCGCGCGCGCTGATCAACGAACCAAGACTAATCATCGCCGACGAGCCGACCGGCAACCTCGACACCAAGAGCGGCCAGCAGGTGGTGATGATCCTGCACGATGTGGCGCGCGATCAGGGCCGGTCGGTCCTGATCGTCACCCACGACCAACGGGTCGAAGAGGTGGCAGACCGCGTGCTCTGGCTTGAAGACGGCACGCTGCGCGATCGCAAGTCGGAGGCGCGCGACTGGGTGCGCGACCCGGTCTGCAACATGGCGCTGGACGCCTGGACATCGACCATCTTCACCGAGCATGGCGGCAAACGTGTCCACTTCTGCTCTGATCGCTGCCGCGAACGGTTTCTCGCCGCGCCTGAAATCTATCTCGATACGCGTTCGGACACCATCATCCCCCTTGAAAGGAGGCCGAAATGAAACGCTTGCTCCCGCTAATACTGGCAGGTCTTCTCGTCACGCCGATATCGTCCTTTGCCGCATCTGACGGCGCGACGCGTGGGCTTGCGATTGCCCAGGAATCCGAACGCCGCGATGCCGGGTGGCGCGACAGCACCGTGGCGGTAACAATGATCCTGCAGGACCGGCGCGGCCAGACCCGCGAACGTCGCCTGCGCCTGTCGATGCTGGAAAAGCCCGGCAACGCCGGTGACAAGACATTGACCATCTTCGACTCTCCCCCCGACATGGCGGGCACGCTGTTTCTCAGCCATGCCGTGGTTGGCAACGACGACAACCTCTGGCTCTATTTGCCCTCTCTGAAGCGCGTGAAGCGCATCTCTTCCTCGAATAAGACGGGCGCATTCTTTGGCAGCGAATTCGCCTACGAGGACATTTCGGCCCCGGAAATCGGCAAGTTCACCTACAACTATGTCGGCGATAAGCCCTGTGGGCGGCTGACCTGCTTCGTGGTGGAACGCTTCCCTGCCTATCGCAATTCAGGATACAGCAAGCTGATCACCTGGCTCGATAACGCGGAGTATCGAACACAGCGCATCGATTATGTCGACCGGTCCGGCCGGGTACTGAAGGTGCTGACGCTGTCGGGCTACAAGCGCTATGTCGGGCGGTTCTGGCGGCCCCAGACTCTGACAATGCAGAACAACAAGACGGGTAAGACCACAATTCTTCGCTATGGAAACTATGCCTTCGGGCGCGGTCTGAGCGATGCCTATTTCAGCCAGGGCAACCTGAGGAATATCCAATGACTCTGTTGCCATGGATCGCCGCGGCCGCGGTATTCTTGTCGGGGCAGGCGGGGGCACAGACATCCCTTACCGGTTCGGTGTCCGGCGAGTTGCGGTATTTCCCTCAAAGCCCCGCTTTCACCGGTCAGTCCGACGAAGAGCTACAGTTCTCTACCAGCGTTGAGGCCCGCTTTGTCCATGACTTCGACACCGGCCGCGACCGGATCGTGGTCTCGCCGTTCCTGCGCTTTGGCAGCGATGACCGCGATCATGTCGACCTGCGCGAAGCGTTCTGGCTGCACCAGGGCGACGGTTGGAGCGTGACGGTAGGCATCGACAAGGTGTTCTGGGGCGTGACCGAAAGCCGCCACCTGGTCGACATCATCAACCAGGACGATGCGTTGGAGGATATCGACGGCGAGGACAAGCTTGGCCAACCGATGGTTGGCCTGTCGTTCTATGGCGACTACGGAACGTTCAGCTTGTACGTTCTTCCCTGGTTCCGCGAGCGGGAATTCCTGAACTCCGGATCTCGGCTAGGCGGTCCGCTGCCCATCGGTACCGCAACCTACGACTCCCCCGACGGGCAGTCCCACATCGACTATGCGTTGCGCTGGTCGCATTCGATCGGCAGTGTGGATATCGGGCTGTCCTATTTCAACGGCACCAGTCGCGAACCGCGCATAATCCCAACCGGTCCAACCCTGGTTCCCAATTACGATCAGATCAGTCAGGCCGGTCTGGATCTGCAACTGACCACTGGCGACTGGCTCTGGAAGCTCGAAACGATCCGGCGCAACGGGCATGGGCCGGATTTCTGGGCCGCCACGGGTGGTTTTGAATGGACCATTCCCGGCATCGCCGGCACGGGTGCAGACTTGGGGTTGATTGCGGAATACAGCTATGACGGTCGCGACCCGGTGTTGGCGCCGGCCACGATATACGACGACGACCTGTTTCTGGGCGCGCGGCTTGCGCTGAACGACATCGGCGATACGAGTTTCCTTGCCGGCGCTCTGTTGGACCGCGACACCGATGCCCGCGTGTTCCTGATCGAAGGCCAGAGGCGGCTGGGAGATGAATGGCTCTTGTCATTGGAAGGACGGTTCTTCGCCGGTGCCGTCGTGCCCGATCCGATCTTTACGATCCAGAATGACGACTTCCTCTCGATTAGTCTGAAGCGGTCTTTTTAGAGCGGACAGCAGCGGAGCCGAGCGAACGGCACCAACATGCCAATTCGATGCTTGCGCACCTACCGATGCAGATGAAATTCTTGAGCCTCCCTTTGGCGGTGGGATTAGTCCGGCACCACACGGACGGAAACGCGACGATCAATTGAGCGAGCCGGCATCATAGGCGTGTGTCTTGCATTTGGCCAACGGCCTTGACGATACGATGGTCGAGTCGGCTGTCAGCTTCTCCCGCGGCCAAATTTCCACAATGCAAATCGGTAGCGACGGGCTTACAGTTCTCACCAGTCTCAGCTCGGGTCTTCTGCTATGGAACGCTACTTTTCCACGGACATGCCAGCGGCGCTCTTTGCCCGGAATGTCCTGCTCTTCAGTCTGGCGGGATTGCTGCCGGTGTTGGCGCTATATGTATTGCTGACGCCCGGCTTTGCAGCGGCTTTGGCGGAAGGAGGCCCCTTGTTACCGCGCTTTCTCAGACAGGTTCTGACCAATGGTCTGCCGGTCGTCGCCGTGATCAATTATGTCGGGTACTTTCTTTTTGCCCTGTCGCTTCAGGCGCCGTCGCAAGCGCGTGATCCGGCCCTATACATTGCGGTTGACTTCGTCGCCAGGCTCGGCCTCTTTTTCGGGCTTCACGCCCTGATCTACGCTGTGTCGGCCGACTTGTTCGGGTCTTTCGGCGGCAGCCGCGCAACGGCCCTCCAGGTTGTTGCGCCGACGCTTGCGCGCTCGGCGCTCTTCGAGAATATCTCTGGGGCTTATCTGTATGCGACTTTGATCAGCGCAATCCCGTTCTATGTTTCGGCCATCAGACGCTCGCCACGCTTTGAATCCGTCGTTCATCTGTTTCCTGATCGCATTGGCCCCATTGCAATTGCGTTGTTGATATTCGTAGCCGGAGCCGCCAGCCTGACGGCAATCGCCGCGGCCTTCATCTGATATGACTCGCAAACAAATTAACATAAGACCGCTTATCGTTTGTTGAGGCTACCAACGCGGACCAGAAGCCGACTTTGAAGTCTATTTCAAGTCAATTGGCGAGTGTGACCATACCATAGAATAGGTCACGAAATGAGCTTCTCGATCGCTTCCATAACGGCGCGGCGATGTTCTGGGTTTTGGGCAGCGGAGTGCGGCTGCGCGAAACGACCGGAATCGTTGTCGAAATAGGCTCCGGATTTGTCGGCAAAGCTATCGTCTAGCGCGGCGGCGATCAGGATGTCCGCGCCAATGGACAAGTCGTTTCCGGCAACGCCAAAGCCTTCCTTGACCATCTTGGACGCAAGCAGCGAGCCCGGATTGACAGCCACAACAACCGGCCCCGTCGGCAGGTTCGCGGCTAGTTGCTGGGACCAGATGGTGATGGCCAGCTTGCTTTGGGCATAGACGTCCATGTGGTCGAGCGGGCCCCCCCGGCCATCGCATCCACATCCACAGGGGCCTGCGCAGCGGAGGACAGGTTCACGATGCGGCCCGTTTTTGGGATGATCGGCAGCAGCCGCTGGGTTAGCACATAAGGGGCCAGCGTGTTCACGACAAAGCGCGCGTCGATCCCGGATGCGGTCACCGGATTTGGCAGGCGCAACACGCCAGCGTTGTTGATCAGCACATCAAGCCGATCGTGCTTGGCGAGAATTTCGTCCGCCATTTTGGCGGTTTGCGCCAGATCGGAAAGATCTGCGGTATACGTCTCAGCTGAGCCGCCAACCTCTTGTGCGGCACGCTTGAGCTTGTCCGCGCTGCGCCCGTGCAACAGGACGGTATGGTCCGCAGAGGCGAGTTTCTTGGCGGTCAGCAGGCCGATGCCATCGGTGGCGCCTGTCACGAGGATTGTCTTGGTCATTGGAAACTCCGGTCGGATTGAGGGGAGGGATCAGAGGCGGACGAGAGTCCGGCTTTCGATGCTTTGGCGGATTGTGGTGATGGTTTCATCCTCGACAAGGTCAATGGCGCTATGCGCAATCGAGGGGCGGCCCTGACTGTCGTAGATGTTGAAGAACGCAACCTCATCCGGGGTCATGCGGGACTGGTAGACCCATTCGTGCGTCGGCCCGCCCACGATGCCCATGATCTGGCCTTTGCGGTCGGGGTAGATGAGGTCCAACAGCAGCCAGTCTTCGGTCGGCACGCTTGAGGGGCGCAGAAAGCCAAGAGGGGCGGAGTTGATCGGGTTGCCCACGGGCCGCCAAACGTTGATGAACGCATAGTGCCCCTTGGCCCATTCAGCGGCCTTGTCAGCGCCCAGGATGTCGATTAGCCGCTGCTTGGCCCCGTCTTCGCTGTAGTCGCTGTGCACTTTGCGGGTGGCATTGGGATCATCAGTGCGCACGGTATGGTCAAAGATCACCACGTCTGTTGCGCCCAATTCTACCTCCAACAGCTGGGTCAGTTCGGCGTCATAGATGGGCTGCCATTCGGAAGTATCGCTGAATTCAGTGACCGCGGTCGGGAAAGTCGCAAAGCCAACGCTGTCCGTGGCAAAGTCGACTGACACATCGCCTGACCTGACGTCGTGCAGGCTAATCTCGGTCTCGTTCAACTCCGGCGAGATCATCTTGCCCACGACGCCGCCGGCATCAATGTGAAATCCCTGCCGCTCAGGTTTGTGGACGTGATAGTTGACGCGGCCTTGTTTTAGCATCGGGGTCATCCTTCTGAAAGAAGCGAAACGCTAGGTTCATGGCAAAGGTATCCGTTTCACTTGCGAATAAAACAGCGCATAACCTGTTTCAGAATTCGCGATTCAGAGATAATCCATGGATTTAGACAGCCTTCGATTGTTCGTGCTCGCCGCAGACAAGCTGAACATCAGCGCAGCGGGGAGAGAGCTGGGCATGGTGCCCGCGGTCGCAAGCGCCCGGTTGGCCAAGCTGGAAAAATCGATGGGCTCTGATCTGCTGCATCGGTCGACGCGCAAGGTTTCAGTTTCGCTGGAAGGCTCAGAGTTTCTGCCGTTTGCGCGGGAGATCATTGCCCAGGAAGAGGCGGCGCGCGCGGCCCTTGGGCAAAAGAGCCTTGAGATCAAAGGCACCCTGCGATTCACGGCCCCCAGCACATTTGCGCAAAACTACGTGGCCCCTCATCTGCCCGAATTCACGGGCCGTCATCCGCAGATCAAGCTGGACTTGCGCCTGTCTGACACTCCGTTCGATCTGATTGACGGCAGCTTTGACCTAGCAATCCGCAACGACGCGCTGCAGGACACCAGCCTCAAGGGCCGCAAGCTGGCCGATGATGTGCGCATTCTGTGCGCCTCGCCCGCCTATCTGGACGAACACGGCCATCCCACCCATCCCGACGATCTGAGCCAGCACAAGCTTGTGGCGTTCAAAGATACCTGCACCCGGCCTCTGGTGGGGCCGGAAGGTGCTTCAGGCAGTTTTGATCCGGCAAATGCGAAGTGCCAGATCACCACGGACGATGGCATGACCCAAAAGGTGGCGACGCTGGCCGGG
>CAZCOX010000088.1:8529-11964 GCA_964500115.1 uncultured Rhodobacterales bacterium | reverse complement strand
ACGAGGATTTTCAATCCACTGCTCTACCCCTGAGCTACCCGGGCACGGGTGAACGATCAGCGTTCGGGTGGCGGCGTTCTATGTGAGGTGTGGGGGCGTGTCCAGTGGGATTTCAGCGGAAAATGCACAAATAGAACAAGAGTTTTGAGCACTGTCGGGTGCGACCCGTTCTTCCTGTCTTGCCACGCGCAATCAGATGGGCAAGTTGTGCGGCATGCTGCCGACATTTTCACATGAAGACGATCTGCGACGAAACGGTTTTGCACGCATTGCCGGTGTCGATGAAGCAGGGCGGGGGCCGTTGGCTGGGCCCGTCGTGGCCGCCGCGGTGATCTTGCCGCGTGACCATGTCCCGGCAGGCATTCAGGACTCCAAGAAACTGACCGCGAAGACGCGCACGGTGATTTTGCAAGACCTCGAAAACGTAGCAGACATTGGCGTCGGTATTGCGACAGTTGAAGAGATTGACGAGATCAACATTCTACGCGCCAGCCATCTGGCGATGTGCCGTGCCATTGCGAAGCTGAATACGAGGCCTGATCACGCGCTGATTGATGGCAATCTCATACCCCGGGATCTGTCACTGCCGTCGACCGCAATTGTAAAGGGTGACAGCCTGTCGCTGAGCATTGCGGCGGCCTCAATTGTGGCCAAAACAAGGCGTGACGCGATCATGTGGGATTTGGCGCAACAGTATCCCGGCTACGGCTGGGACAAGAACCAGGGCTATCCGACGAAGTGTCACAAAGAAGCCCTTCAAAATCTCGGGATTACCCCACATCATAGACGTTCGTTCAAACCGATCCACAACATGTTGTGACAAGCGAAATTCTTAAGCACTTGATTCAAAAAAGAATTTGACCGCGAATCGGCTTTGACTCATCTTTTTAGCCAATCACAGAGCGCAAAAACTGCGCCGGGACGATAGGCAGAGAATGACAAAGATGACCACGCCGAACAGCGCTGATGCGCTGCCGATAAACACGATTCTCGCGGGGGACTGCATTGAGGTGATGAACGGGTTGCCTGCAGCCTCGGTCGACCTCATCTTTGCGGATCCGCCTTACAATCTGCAGCTCAAAGGCGATCTGCACCGCCCGGATAACAGCCGCGTCGATGCGGTGGATGATGACTGGGATCAGTTCTCCAGCTTCAAGGTCTACGATGAGTTCACGCGCGCCTGGCTCAAAGCCGCGCGGCGGTTGCTGAAACCGGATGGAGCGATCTGGGTGATTGGCTCTTATCACAATATCTTCCGCGTTGGGTCTGCGTTGCAGGATGCCGGCTATTGGATTTTGAACGACGTGGTGTGGCGCAAGTCGAACCCGATGCCGAATTTCCGGGGCAAACGCTTTACCAATGCGCATGAGACGATGATTTGGGCGTCGAAGTCTGAGGGCGCAAAATACACGTTCAACTACGAAGCGCTCAAAGCCTTGAACGATGGCATCCAGATGCGGTCCGACTGGGTTTTGCCCATCTGCAACGGGGGTGAACGGCTCAAGGACGACGCGGGTGAAAAGGCGCATCCCACGCAAAAACCGCAGGCGCTGCTGCACCGTGTTCTCGTCGGGGCCACCAAACCTGGCGATGTGGTTTTGGATCCGTTCTTTGGTACTGGCACCACGGGGGCGGTTGCCAAGATGTTGGGCCGCGACTGGATCGGGATCGAGCGGGAGGAAAAGTATCGCACGGTTGCGGAAAAGCGCATCAGCGCGGTACGAAAACTCGACAAAGCCGCGCTGGAGGTCTCAGCCAGCAAACGTTCCGAACCGCGTGTGCCGTTTGGGCAGCTTGTTGAGCGTGGCATGTTGCGCCCGGGTGAAGAGCTTTATTCGATGAACAAGCGGCACAAGGCCAAGGTGCGGGCCGATGGCACGCTGATCGGTAACGACATCAAAGGGTCCATCCATCAGGTGGGCGCACATCTCGAAGGCGCACCAAGCTGTAATGGCTGGACGTACTGGTGCTTCAAACGCGATGGCAAGACCGTGCCCATCGACGTGTTGCGCCAGCAAATCCGCTCAGAATTGACCTGACTTTTTACGAACACCGCCGGTGCCTGCGGCCATGTTCCGCGGCACTTACCTTACCCCGCCGCATTGTCGGCGGGGTTTTTTCTCAACGGCGCTTTAAAGTGCAAATGGTCCAAACGCCCCGCCCGATGCCGCGTTTGAAAGTGTCCGGAACTGCGGCAAGCGCACGGCATTTTGGTTGCGTACTGCGATTAGCGGAATTGTCCCCGTGGCCAAAACGGCCTCTGCTTCCGTGTCTGACATTTCAACCTCTGCGCAGGGTTTCATCACCTGCTCGCCGCCCGCGTCGTAATAAACGAACGGCAAATCGTCGAAATGCAGCGACGTATTCAGCGCAGCAGACCAGCCGCCATCACCAAACGCATTTGCGATAAGAACAGCACCGGCGATTGATCCCGCACCCCAAAGGTAACCGTCAGGTCGCTCTGGCGCGGCGATCTCGGTAAAGGCAAAGCTGCTGATCGGATCGGAGCCCTTGCCATAAGGCTGGCGGAGCAGAAAGCGGGGTGCGAATGCCGCGATGTGTTGGGCCATGCCACTCTCGCGCAGGGCGTCCCAATCCGGCGTTTGAACCAATCCAAATTCAACGGTTGCCAGCACCACGGCATCCGTCCGTCCCGCCATCGCGCCCAATGTCGCGAGCAATCGGATGTCGTCTGCCTGGGCGGCAAACGCAAACGTTGGAACAATCAAAACAAACGGCTTTTCCGCGCGCTCCCGGACCAACCGATGATGCAGAACGGTATCGTCCGGGGACGTCTCAGCAGTCCCAAGCGCTTCGATCAACTCGGTTTTCGACGCGTTCCAGACGTGAAGTGACAGGGTTTCGTCCGTCTCGATCCGAGACACGAGAAGTTCCAATCCCCGCCAGGCCGCCTCGGTCGATTGAAACGCTCGATCATGCAAAACAGTGCGCAGGTGATCTGCCAACGCAGCTTCAACCGCTTTGATATACTGCTCTGCCTTCGGGTCGGCGGACGGGGTCACATGATCCGCCACCGCTTGCTGGATCATGGCGTCAACCGCCGACTTCGGCGTTTGTGTAGGTGCGTCTTGCGGCACGACACCGCCCAACAACCGGCTCATCGTGTCTGAATCGCTCTCTGCCGCGGCGGGTGCTGTGCCGTCTGTCGCACCAAGCATCCCACGCACCTCGGAAGCCGCGCTTTCGAATGTCGCATGGGACTTGAGCCGCGATCGCAAATCAATCAAGGCTTGCATGGCCGGTACAGCCTGCAACACCTGATCCGGGTGGAAGTCCTCGATCTCACGAACGGAAAGCGTGCTGTCTGACACAGCGAGAGATGGGTTTTCATCGGACAAATACGTTTCAAACTCGTCCACATCCATCTTCTGAAACGGGCGTGTTGCCAAATCGGCGGCGGTTCGAGACTGACAT
>CAZCOX010000088.1:3638-8429 GCA_964500115.1 uncultured Rhodobacterales bacterium | reverse complement strand
GGCGGAGACCCTCATGGACATACGTGCGATCCTGGCGGGGTTGGTGTTTGCGATCATGTGGTCGTCGGCCTTTACCTCCGCGCGCATTATCGTGGCCGACGCACCGCCGCTCATGGCGCTGGCGTTTCGGTTCGCCTTGTCTGGGGCGCTCGCCGTCGCGATTGCGCGGCTCATGGGGCAATCCTGGCGACTGACGTCGGCACAATGGAAAGCCACGATCATCTTCGGCATCTGCCAGAATGCGCTCTATCTTGGGCTCAACTTCGTCGCGATGCAGCGGATCGAGGCGTCGTTGGCGGCGATCATCGCTTCAACCATGCCATTGCTCGTTGGCGCGGCAGGCTGGGCCTTTGCCGGACAACGCCTGTCGCCGCTTGGTGTTGCCGGGCTAATTGCGGGCTTCCTTGGGGTGGTGCTGATCATGGGCGCGCGGTTGGGGGGTGGCGCAGATCCGTTTGGCGTGGGGCTTTGCATAATCGGCGTGTTTTCATTGACCATCGCAACTCTGGCGCTGCGCAATGCCAGTTCCGGTGGCAACTTCATGATGGTTGTGGGTTTGCAAATGCTGGTGGGCAGCGCGGTCTTATGGCCCGTGGCGCTGATGCTGGAGGTGCCAGAAGTGACCATGTCAACCAAGCTCGTATTGGCCTTTGCCTATACAACGCTTGTACCTGGCCTTGCCGCCACGCTGGTGTGGTTCTGGTTGGTCAACCGGATCGGTACGGTCAAGGCGGCGACGTTCCACTTCCTGAATCCGTTCTTGGGCGTGGCGGTTGCCGCGCTGATCCTTTCCGAACAACTCGGCCTCAGCGATATCATCGGTGTGATCATCATCACTGGCGGCATTCTCGCGGTTCAAAAGGCCAAACAGGTCGCGTGATTGAAGCAACCCAAGGGTGAACATTCGGCGCTGTCACAGACGTTTGCGGTATCTGAGGTAGCATCCATCTTTGGGAATGCTCTGCGCATCAAGTGAAATAGCCGCCAACACTGGTCAACCCCTGCATCATCCGTTTTGGACGGCGCTCGACACCCGAGCCGATTTCTGCCGAAATCCGATAAAGAAAACCCGGCATGAAGGTCGCGTTTTGTCGCGCAATCCGTTATCGGCCAGCCTGTGGTTCACCACATTGGCTTGAAAAACCGCGCAGGTGCTCTTGTGTTTCAGCCAATCCGTCCACGGTTCTCGCCGATCTGACCGCGATGCAAAAGCAGATGGTCAAGGATAACGCAGGCCATCATCGCTTCGCCAACCGGCACTGCGCGAATACCGACGCAGGGGTCGTGGCGGCCCTTGGTGATGATCTCGGTATCTTCGCCGGATTTGGTGATCGTCTTGCGAGTTGTCAGGATCGACGAGGTCGGTTTGACCGCAAAACGCACGACGATGTCCTGTCCGGTTGAAATGCCGCCCAAAATACCGCCGGCGTGGTTGGAACTGTATTCCGGTCCATCTGGTCCCAAGGAAATCTCGTCGGCATTGAGTTCGCCCGTCAGCATCGCCGCCGACATGCCTTCGCCGATTTCCACGCCTTTCACAGCGTTGATGCTCATCATGGCGGCGGCCAGATCGGTGTCGAGCTTGCCATAGATCGGCGCACCCAAACCTGCCGGTACACCCCGCGCAGTCACTTCAATAATCGCACCAACTGAAGAGCCGGATTTGCGCAGGCCGTCCAGGTACTCCGCCCAGTGTTCGGCTGCTTGCGCGTCAGGCACCCAGAAAGGATTATTGGCGATCTCATCCCAGTCAAACGCATCGCGATCAATCGCGTGCGGGCCCATCTGGACCATATAGCCGGTGATCTGGACATTCGGTGCAATGGCTTTGATGGCCTCTCGCGCCAGACCGCCAGCCGCGACGCGTGACGCGGTTTCCCGTGCAGATGATCGCCCGCCGCCGCGATAGTCGCGGATGCCGTATTTCTGCCAATAGGTGATGTCGGCATGACCGGGACGGAATTTTTCGGCGATGTCGCCGTAATCCTTCGAGCGCTGATCGGTGTTCTCGATCATCAACTGCACCGGCGTGCCGGTGGTTTGCCCCTCGAACACACCTGACAGGATCTTCACCGCATCCGGTTCGCGCCGTTGGGTGGTGAACTTGTTCTGCCCGGGTTTGCGCCTGTCGAGCCAGTGCTGGATCATCGCGGCGTCAATTGGCACGCCCGGCGGACAGCCGTCCACTGTCGCGCCCAGAGCAGGCCCGTGGCTTTCGCCCCATGTGGTGACACGGAAAAGATGTCCGAAACTGTTGAGGCTCATGGCGCAAGTCTCCTGTTGCCGGGATGTCCTAGGGGTTTGGGCGGTGGTCCTCAAGCGGTTTCGAATTGGCTGCGCCAATCCGACAGGGGCCGCGCCTGCGGCGCGGGTGAGGGCGCGGCCCTCACACTCCCGAGGTATATTGAGCAAGAGGAAAGGGGGGATGGCTTTTGGCTTGAAGACCCGGGCATTGCGGTCTAACTTTTTGCGCACCTCGGGGTGCCATTTTGGCTGAGATGCATTTTGCGAACCCGTTGAACCTGAACCGGTTAACACCGGCGGAGGGAAGGTCTGGATCGCGCATCCCCTTACCCTCTCGTCGCAAAAGTAGGAGGATGCCGATGAAAAAGGCACTGACATTTGCTGCGGGACTTTTGGCCTCGACCACCTTGGTGGCGGCTCAAGACACCCCCGTTTTGACTGTTTACGCGGGCGATTACATCGTCTCTGAATGGGGGCCCGGCCCGAAGATCGAAGAGATGTTCGAGGCGCAGTGCGACTGCGACCTGCAGTTCAAACCCGGTGATCTATTGCCGCGCATCTTGCTCGAAGGCGATCAGACCGATGCGGATATCGTTTTTGGTCTGAATACTGATGTGACCAAAAAAGCGCGCGAAAGCGGGTTGTTCGCACCGCATGGGCAGGACGTGTCGTCGCTGACCTTGCCCGTCGACTGGACGGATGATGTGTTCCTGCCATTCAACTATGGCCACACGGCCTTCATCTATAATGAAGAGCGGATTTCGGACGTGCCGGAAAGCTTTGACGCGCTTTTGAACGCGCCGGATGACCTCAAAATCGTCATTCAGGATCCCCGCTCGTCAATCTCGGGTCTGGCGCTCGTGCTTTGGGTCAAGGCTGTTTATGGCGACGAGGCTGGAGCGGCCTGGGAAAAACTCGCACCCAAGGTGCTGACCGTGACCAAGGGCTGGTCGGAAAGCTATGGCCTTTTCACCGATGGTGAGGCGGACATGGTGCTAAGCTACACAACATCACCCGCCTATCACATCATCGCCGAAGAGGACCGCACCAAGAAGGCGGCCATCTTTCCCGAAGGGCACTACTTCATGGTGGAATTGTCAGCCAAGGTTGCAAGCACAGACGTGCCGGAACTAGCCGATCAGTTCCTTGCTTTTCAGCTGTCTGAAGAGTTCCAGTCGATGATCGCGACCGGCAACTGGTCGTTTCCGGCCAAGCTGGATGCCAGCCAGTGGCCTGACGGGTTCAAGGAACTGAATCTGCCGGAAAAAGTGTTGTTCTATTCCGAAGATGAGGCTGCCGCCCTGCGCGACGAAACGGTTGAGGAATGGCGGCGCGCCTTGTCTCAATAATTGCAGCGCTGAGCGTTGCCGGGTTGGTCATCGGCCCGGTGGCTGCGGTGCTTATGCGGGCCGAGGCCTTTGGCGGTTTCGGCCCTGCGGATTGGCAGGCGCTTCGGTTCACTCTGCTGCAGGCGACATTGTCAGCAGCGCTCAGTGTCTTGTTTGCCATTCCCCTTGCCCGCGCGCTCGCAAGGCGGCGGTTCTGGGGGCGCGGGGTGCTTGTCGCCCTTCTAGGGGCACCCTTCATTCTGCCGGTGATTGTCGCGGTGTTGGGCCTCTTGGCGGTGTTCGGACAGTCAGGCCTGTTGAATCGCCTGATACTGGCCCCGCTTGGTCTGCCAGAGGTGCAGATTTACGGGTTGCACGGCGTTCTGCTGGCGCATGTGTTTTTCAATCTGCCATTGGCCACCCGCCTGATCCTGCAAGGCTGGCTGGCGATCCCTGCCGAACAGTTCCGCCTTGCCGCCACGCTTGGTCTTGGTCGGAGCGCCATGTGGCAGGCTATCGAAAAACCGCTCTTGCTGCGGATCGTTCCGGGTGCGTTTGCGGTGATCTTCGTGATCTGCCTGTCGTCATTTGCCGTCGCGTTGACGCTTGGGGGCGGTCCGCGCGCGACAACGTTGGAACTGGCGATTTACCAATCCATGCGGTTTGATTTCGATCTGGCGCGCGCGGCGGCGCTGGGCCTTGTGCAACTGGCGCTGGCGCTCACCGCAGGGTTGGTTGCGCTGAAGGTCTCCACAGCGTCGGTTGCGCAGCGCGGGTTAGACCGCGTGGTGCCGCGGTGGGACGGGGCTTCAACCTTTTCGCGGCTGTGGGACGGGTTTTGGATCATCCTCGCAGCCGCCTTCCTGCTCACCCCGCTTGCGATGGTCGTGGCCAACGGATTGGCCGGGATTGCGGAGCTTGGGGCGTCGGTTTGGCAAGCGGCGGGGCAATCCGTTTCCGTGGCGCTGGGCAGCACCTTGCTGTGTCTGATTTGGGCTTTGCCACTCTCCACCCGCTGGGGCGAATGGCTTGGCCTTGCGGGCATCGCTCTGTCACCGCTGGTCATGGGGATAGGATTGTTCCTGATTGTCCGGCCTTTCGTAAACCCGTTTGAACTGGCGCTCTACGTAACGGCAACGGTCAACGCCTTTGTCAGCCTGCCCTTCGTACTGCGCATTCTGCGACCTGAGGCCGAGGCGATCCGCACGGATTACGCCCG
>CAZCOX010000088.1:0-3538 GCA_964500115.1 uncultured Rhodobacterales bacterium | reverse complement strand
TTCTGGCTGTTCGACAGGGGAGGGCGCGTTGGCACTCAAGCTTGATCAGATCAAAGCGCAGGCCGGCGATTTAAAACTGACTGCAGATGTCGAAATCCCGCAAGGCGCGTCAATGGCCATCATCGGGGCGTCGGGTTCGGGCAAATCAACCCTGCTTGATGTCATCGCGGGGTTCCGAACCCCAAGCGAAGGGAAGGTGCTGTGGCATGGCAAACCGATCACCGACCTGCCACCCGGCGCGCGCCCGATTGCAATCCTCTTTCAAGACACCAACCTCTTTCCGCATCTGACAATCCAGCAAAACCTCGCGCTTGCCTTGAACCCGTCGTCGGGGCGATTGGGCGCGGGCGATGCAGATCGCATCAACTCCGCGCTGGAACAGGTGGGCCTTGCGGGCTTTGCGCCAAGGCGGTTGGCCGAAATGTCGGGCGGGCAGCAAAGCCGCGCCGCACTGGCGCGGGTGCTGTTGCAGGATCGCCCTGTGTTGCTTTTGGATGAGCCGTTCGCAGCGCTGGGGCCAGCGCTGAAAGACGAGATGCTCGATCTTGTATCTGACGTTGTCCGCGACAACGGGACAACCGTTCTACTTGTTACGCATGACCCGAAAGATGCCCGCCGATTTGCGCCGCAAACGCTTTTGGTCGAGGCCGGTCGTGTTGTGCCACCGCAAGACACCGCACCCCTTTTGGACAACCCACCTGACGAATTGCGCGCCTATCTTGGGGCCTCCTGAGGGCGCAAAACCCCTTTGACCCATATCAACGCCAAAGCGTCCCCGCCCACTTATGCTTCTTGTGACATGATCGGGAGGACGAGAGATGTTCAAGAAAATGGTTGTGGGATACGACGGGTCTGAGATGTCGGAACGTGCGCTCCGGTTGGCCTGTGATCTGGCCAACAAATATGACGCTGAAATCCACCTTGTTCACACGCAACAGCCTCACACGGTGGCCTTCGCCATGGGGGCGGTCGCCGGGTATCACACGGCAACGACAATGCCATCGCCTGCCGAAGTTCAGGAAGCGGGTGAGAAAATTCTGAACGTCGCGAAATCCATCGCGACAGAACACGGCCAGACGCTTCAGGAAACGCATGTCGATATCGGTGATCCGGCGGACAAGATCCTCGAATGCGCCAAAACCCATGGCGCGGATTTGATCGTGACAGGCCGTCGAGGCTTGGGCGCGGTCGGCGCGCTGATGCAAGGCAGCACCACACTCAAGGTCAACCACCACGCGGATTGCGCCTGTCTGTCTGTGATCTGAGACGGCGTCGCGCGTCTACCGCGTCGCTAGGCAAACAACGCAGTTTGTGTTGTTTATGAGCGCATTAGAAAATCGGGAACCCACACGGGGTGGGAGTTTTCAGGTGCAAATGCCGGAAAGCTCTGTTCAAAACAGTAGATCAGATCGTTTTGACCAACCTTGTGAGCGATGAAGGGCAGGAGTGCTGACCAAGCGGGCGTCCGTAGCCTGGCTCTATGGCCAATCTTCAACAAGTGCACTCAGCAAACCCCGATTGCGGAGTGCTGAATGAGCGCGGAACCAAGGCCGAAGCCCGCCGCGCCAGCGCATCGCCGTCCCGCTGACAGGCGCTTTTTTAACTCCGTGCCTCGCTATGAGGGAAGATGATTCGAGAATCATTAAGCGCTGTACAAGATCTGTTGGCGCGCCTCTCCCCGGCCATGCGCTGGCGCGGCTTTGCGTTCAGTTCAGCCATATGCAGGCTGATCGAGCGAAGGCAGAACCAACCATCGCGACAAAAGTAAAAGCCCCGTTGAACCAACGGGGCTTTCTCTTTCGCGAGGTGTCGCGCGATGATTACTCTTTCGCGCGCGCTTTGACCGGTGCCCAGATGCGCTTGTTTGTAAGGTAAAGCAGCACGGACAACACTGTCAGGAACAGCACACCGGCAAAACCGGCCTGCTTGCGCGCCATCATCTTCGGCTCAGCCGCCCACATCAGGAATGCAGCAACATCTTTCGACTGCTGTTCAATGGTGGCCTCGGTCCCGTCGGCATATTCAACGTCATCCCCGTAGAGAGGTGGAGCCATCGAAATATAGCCACCGGGAAACGCTGAATTCTGGTAAAGAATTGTGCCGGCTTCCTCTTTTTCCTCACCTGTATAGCCCGCCAGAAGTGAGGCAATATATTCCGGTCCGCCCATGCCTTTGAAGAACTGGTTGATTCCCAGACCGTATGGCCCACTAAAGCCCGCACGGGCCTTTGCCATCATGCTGAGGTCTGGTGCTCCAGCCGCGTCATTCGCCGGAAAGTGATCCACGGGAGTGGCCGGGCGGAAGTCTTCCAACTCCTCGTCAAAGACCTCAAAGTTCTGCTCGGCATAGGCACGCACCTGATCTGCCGCAAAGCCAGGGCCGCCGTCGTCGCTCAGCGTGCGAAGCGGCACGTATTTCAGGCCGTGGCACGCGGCGCAAACCTGCGTGTAGACCTGAAGACCACGCTGCAATTGCGCCTGATCGAATTTGCCAAACGGTCCCTCAAACGAAAAGTCATAGTCGGTGACTTCGCCTACGACGGCGGCAAACGCGCCAGAGACGGGTGTCAGCACCAAAGCGGCCGCAAGGGCAAGTTTCTTGAGCATGTTTACTTGTCCTTTCTTACTCGGCCGGGGTCGCCGCTGGGGCGCCTTCATTGGACGAGGATTTGCCATAATGGGCCTTGAAGTCTTCCTCGATGGTTTCCGGCTGCGGCAGCGGCTTTTCAAGAACGCCCAGCAGCGGCAGGATCACGAGGAAGTAAGCGAACCAATAGGTCGAGCCGATCAAAGCGATGTAAGGATAGATACCTTCAGCAGGCATCGCGCCAACCCATGTGAGAACAAAGAAGTTCACCACGAAGAGCCAGAACCACATCTTGAACATCGGGCGGTAGCGGCCAGAACGCACCGAGGATGTATCAAGCCATGGCACCAGAGCCATCACAGCAATCGCGCCAAACATCGCCAGAACCCCAAAGAACTTGGCGTCGATAATGCCACCGGTCAGGAAGTTGGCTGCGATCACAACCCACACCTCACTGTCAAAAGCACGCAGGATTGCGTAAAATGGCAGGAAGTACCATTCGGGAACGATGAATGCAGGCGTCGCCAGCGGGTCCGCTTCAATGTAGTTGTCAGGATGCCCCAGGTAGTTCGGCATAAAGCCAACAACTGCAAAGAACACCGCAAGGATTACCGCCAGCGCGAACAGGTCTTTGATCACGAAGTACGGCCAAAAGGGCAAGGTGTCTTTCTCGGCTTCGGCCTTCGACGTGCGGCGTACGTCTACACCTGTCGGGTTGTTGTTGCCTGTGGTGTGGAAGGCCCAGATGTGCACGATCACAAGACCGGCAATCACGAACGGAAGCAGATAGTGCAACGAGAAAAAGCGGTTCAGCGTGGCGTTGTCCACCGCAGGTCCGCCAAGCAGCCATGTCTGAATGCTCTCACCGATAAATGGGAGCGCACCAAAGAGGCCGGTGATCACAGTCGCACCCCAGAAAGACATCTGGCCCCAAGGCAGAACATAGCCCAGG
>CAZCOX010000087.1:0-12078 GCA_964500115.1 uncultured Rhodobacterales bacterium | reverse complement strand
TCGCCTTTGGCGATGTCGAATGACACACCTTTGACGGCCGGAAAGACTTTTCCGTCCTGACGGAAACTGACCTTAAGGTCGCGCACTTCGAGGATATTGCTCACGTAAACGTCTTCCTCGGATCAAACGCGTCGCGCACGCCTTCAAAGATAAAGACCAGCAGCGACAGCATCAGCGCGAACACAAAGAACGCGGTAAAGCCAAGCCAAGGCGCCTGCAGGTTCTGCTTCGCCTGCAGTGTCAACTCACCCAAAGACGGCGCCGAGGATGGCAATCCGAAGCCGAGGAAGTCCAAGCCCGCCAGTGTCGAAATCGTCCCCGTCACGATAAATGGCAGCATCGTCAGCGTCGCGACCATGGCATTCGGCAGCATATGCCGGAACATGATTGTCCAGTTCGACACCCCAAGCGCTTTCGCCGCCCGCACATATTCCAGGTTTCTCGCCCGCAGGAACTCTGCCCGGACCACACCTACCAGCGCGGTCCAGCCGAACAGCACTGTTAAGAACACAAGGAGCCAGAAACTGCGCCCCAATATCGCGAAGAGAATGATGATGATGTAGAGCGACGGCGTTGACGACCAGATCTCGATGATCCGCTGAAAGATCAGGTCAAGCCACCCGCCAAAATACCCCTGTAACGCACCCGCAACGATACCCACGACACTGGCCAGCGCCGTTACGATCAGGGTGAAAAAGATCGACAATCGGAACCCGTAGATCACCCGCGCCATCACATCGCGCTTGGTATCGTCCGTGCCCAAGAGGTTGCCATCCCCCGGGGGCAGGGGGGCCGCACCGGGGCGGTCTACAGGCGTCTGGTAATCGTACGGAATGATCGGCCAGATCGCCCAACCTTTCTCAAAATCTCCGTCCGGCACAAACCCTTCGTCAACCTGTGCGATCAATCCTTCGGGGTCGTCAAAGCACTCCTCCAAACCGCCGGTGCGGATCAAACACTTCACCTCCGGATCCCGATACGCGGCCTCGGTTCGGAAATCTCCGCCGAACGCCGTCTCCGGGTAAAAGTTGAAAATCGGCGTGTACAACTCACCCCGATACTGCACGAGGATCGGTTTGTCGTTGGCAATGAACTCCGCACAGAGCGACAGACCAAAGAGCACGCAAAAGATGATCAGCGACCAGAACGCACGCCGGTTCCGCCGGAAATTGTTCCAACGGCGCTGGTTCAGTGGCGACAGCGTAAAGAACACCGTCTTCGGTGCCTCAGGCACCACCGCCGCAGGTTCGCTCTTAAACTCGGGTTCAGGCTGCGCTACCATGCTCAACCCTCCCGCCGTTCGAAATCGATACGCGGGTCGACAAACACATACATCAGGTCCGAGATGATCCCGACAAGCAGACCCATCAGGCCAAACACAAACAATGTGCCAAAGATCACAGGGTAATCCCGCGCGACCGCAGCTTCAAATCCAAGCCGCCCCAAACCATCCAGCGAAAAGATCGTTTCGATGATCAGCGATCCAGAGAAGAACACCCCGATGAACACCGCTGGGAAACCGGCAATCACGATCAGCATCGCGTTGCGGAACACGTGACCGTACAAAACTTTACGCTCCGCCAGCCCTTTGGCCCGTGCGGTGATCACATATTGCTTTTTGATCTCGTCCAGAAAGCTGTTTTTCGTCAGCAAGGTCAGCGTCGCAAAAGCCGAAATCGTCGAGGCCAGAACCGGCAAGGTGATGTGCCAGAAGTAATCGGCGATCTTGCCCAGCAGCGAAAGCTCTTCGAAGTTGTCCGACGTTAACCCCCTCAGCGGGAAGATTTGATAGTAGGATCCACCCGCGAACAGCACCAACAGCAGGATCGCAAACAGGAACCCCGGTATCGCATAGGCCACGATGATCGCACCCGACGTCCACGTATCAAACGACGTCCCATCCTTGACCGCCTTGCGAATGCCCAATGGGATCGACACAAGATAGGCAATCGCCGTCGACCACAGGCCCAATGAAATCGACACCGGCATTTTTTCCAGCACCAACTCCATCACACCAATGGACCTGAAATAACTCTCACCAAAGTCGAGCCTGATGTAGTTCCACATCATGATGCCGAACCGCTCAACAGTCCCGATCTCTTCTTTTACGCAGGCCGGGTCATCAAGGTCTGGCTCGCCAGTGAACCCGTCTTCGCAGACAATGCGCGCAAAGCCGAATTCCACCTCCAGCGTCTCGATAAACTCCTTCGGCAAACCCCGCGCGCCGATATAGTCGCTGTCCGAGCCAAAGGTCTCTTCGGCGTTTTCATTTCCGCCGCCGTCGCCAGAGAAGCTGCTGAAGACATCGCCTTCACCCTGGAAACGGGCCAAGGTCTGTTCAATCGGCCCGCCCGGCACAAACTGCGTCAACGCAAAGTTGATGATCATGATCCCCAAAAGCGTGGGAATGATCAGCAACAATCGTCTGAGAATATACGCGCCCAAGGGTCGTTACCTCAGTGCGCCAGACGCTTTAAGGGCCTGATACTTTTCTTCATTGAACCACCAGAAATCCAACGCGCCCAACGACAGCGGTGGAAGCGGGTCTGGCCGTTCGAACATATCGTAGTAGGCAACCCAGTAAGCAGGAACATATCCTGCATGCGCAATCACACGCTCATACCGCAACGCACGGTCAAGCGCCGTCATCGCGACAATTTCTTCCTCGCGTGACGATGCGTTCAGCGCGGCTTCGATGATTGCGTCCACCATCGGGCTGCGCAGCGCCGCCGGGTTCCAAGACGAGACCTCCGCGGTTTCCGAACCGAACAATTGCTTCAATCCGGTGCCAATGGTTGAAAACGTCTGCATGCGCGTTTGGATCAGATCATAATCCTTGTCGAGGAAACGCTGCTGGCCTTGCGCACTGTCAACCGCATTGGCATTCACTTCGATGCCCCAATCGCGCAGGGTGTTCACGTAAGTTTCGATCGTCGCCTGACGTGTGTCGTCCCATGTCGACAGTACGAGGAAATCCAGCGACATCTGCTCGCCAGCTTCGTTCACCATGCGGCCCTGGTCGTCCACGTTCCAACCTTCACCCGCAAGGATGCGCAGCGCGGTGCGCTTGTTGCGGCGGTCAACGGGCGTGTCCTTGTTCGACGTGTGCGGCATGACCGCAGGTTCCGCATAAATCTCTGCCGGAACCACGTCGCCAAGCGCCTCAAAGAACGCCAGTTCGGCTCCTTCGGGTACACCTTGCGCTTCCCACTCCTGACCCTGTGCAAAGGAATTGCGCTGCGTGGTTAGGTCAAATTCCAACGACTCCCGTGTCCATTCATAGTTGAACGCCAGCGTCAGCGCGTGTCGGACATTGCGATTGTCCACCGGGGCGCGCAGCGTGTTGAAAATCACGCCTGAATTGACCGGCGCTGTGCCGTCCGGGATCTCTTCCTTCTTTACGGCGCCACTGGTCAGCGCCGGGAAGTCGTAGCCCGTGGCCCAACGCTTGCTCGACCCTTCCGACCGGAACGTATATTCGCCCGCCTTGAACGCCTCGAACTCAGCGGTCGCATCAGCAAAGTATTCGATGCGGATCCGGTCAAAGTTGTGCCGCCCAATGTTCACCGGGTGATCCCAGCCCCAGTAGTTCGGGTTCCGCTCGTAGACGACGTAGCGATTGAACTCGTAATCCCCAACCTGATACGGGCCCGAACCCATCGGTGACAGCACCGATGGCTCGTCCAACCGTTCACCGGTTTCCTTGTACCATTCCTCGGACAAAACGATCATGCCGCCAACCTGGCTGATCAGAGAGCGGCGCGAAATCCCGTCAACGAATTTGTACCGAAGGGTATAGTCATCAATGACTTCAACCCCTTCAATGCGCTCACTGACGGAACGCGAGAACGACCGGATGCCCTGCTCGATAAACAGATTGAACGTGAACGCCGCGTCCTGCGCACGCAGGGGGGAGCCATCGCGGAACACCACGTCGTCCCGCAGGTGGAAGACGCACCATTCCTTCGACTTCGGGTATTCGACTTCGCGCGCGATCAGGCAGTATTGATCGGTCAGTGAATCCGATGGGACAGAAGCGCCCCAGGTCGCACCGGCCAGCAAGGATTCTCCGACCACATCCGAACTCGACTGCGGATTTCCGCGCCAGGCCCAGCGATTGAACCCGTCAAACGTGCCGCGCGCGCTGAGGGTAATCTCACCACCTTTCGGCGCGTCCGGGTTCACGTAGTCAAAGTGGCTGAAACCCGCCGGGTACTTCAAATCGCCAAAAAACGAATAGCCGTGCGCGCGAATGATCTCTTCGCTGCTGTGGCTTTCTGCAAACGCCTGCGACCCGATCAATCCGGTCGACGCGGTAACGGCGCTCCCGCCCAACAGTTTCAACGTATCGCGTCGATCAAACGCGCCAGCGACAGGTCTGTTGGATCTCTTCGTCATGCGGCTGTGTCCTCCGGGGTCGTCTAAGGGATGGCGGTGTTTTGCTCTAATGTAAGCTAAAGAACGATTTCGCCCACATTCAAGTTGAGATTACGCGAGTGTGAGGGAAACGTTCGCCAACCAACGCAAACGTGACAAAAAAAACCGCCACCCAACGGGCGACGGTTCTGTGTTCAATCCTGCAACGAGGATCAGTCGCCGATAGTTTCCAGGTAAGCGATCAGGTTGGCGCGGTCTTCGGCCTTGTTCAGGCCAGCAAAACCCATGGATGTCCCCGGCGCATATCCGCGTGGGTTCTCCAGGAATCCGTTCAGGTGATCCGGCGTCCAAACATCGACCACTTCTGCAAGCGCACCCGAGTAAGCAAACCCGTCAGCCGACGCCACTGCACGACCCACGATGCCGTAAAGGTACGGACCAGCCGCGTTCTCGCCCGCTTCAAGCTTGTGACACGCACGGCACGAACGGAACACGCGCTCACCCTTGTCGATATCGGCGGATGCCAGAAGCGTTTCGAAATCGACCTCTTCGACAACAGCCGCGGTTCCGACCTCTTCCTCGACCTCAATCACATAAGCCGCGACCTCGTCGTAGTCGCCACCGACATGATACAGGGTCTCAGCGCCCCACTTGCCCAGCAGATAGATCAAAAGCGCGCCACAAAAGCTGCCGACGATCTTAGTAAAGGTCATTGTATCCAACATGGAGAGCGGTCCCGTGCGATAAAATTACGTGCGTGTCGCGCGGGTATCTATTGCTTCCCCTGGGCCAAGGCAAGGTATAGAAGCCGCGACCAAACGCCCGCGACGACAATTTTCCGGAGACAGCATGGCCAACAAGATCGCATTCCAAGGGGAACTTGGCGCCTATTCACACGAGGCCTGTCGCAATGCCCGCCCGGAAATGGAGCCTTTGCCCTGCCGCACCTTCGAGGATGTGATCGCCTCCGTGCAAACGGGCGCTGCTGATCTGGCGATGCTGCCCGTTGAAAACACCATCTACGGTCGCGTGGCCGACATTCATCGTCTGCTGCCCAAAAGCGGTCTCAAGATCGTTGATGAGGCTTTCGTGCGCGTGCATATCAACCTGCTTGGCGTGCGCGGAGCCCAGCTCGATGACATAACCGAAGCGCATTCGCACGTCGTCCTGCTGCCGCAATGCGCAACCTTCCTAGCGGAACACGGCATCGCGGGTCGAGTCAACGCCGACAATGCACGCGCGGCCCGCGAAATCGCGGAACGCGGCGAAAAACACGTTGCAGCGCTGGCAAGCGAACTGGCCGCAGACATCTACGGCCTCGACATTCTCGCCCGCCACATCGAAGACACCGATAGCAACACCACCCGCTTCCTGCTGATGGACCGCACCGGCAATCAGACCCGCCGTGGGGATCACGGCATGATGACCACTTTCGTCTTCCAGGTCCGCAACATCCCCGCAGCGCTCTACAAGGCGATGGGCGGCTTTGCGACCAACGGCGTCAACATGACCAAGCTGGAAAGCTACATGGTCGACGGCTCTTTCACGGCAACCCAGTTCTACTCTGACATCGAAGGCCACCCCGACGACCCCGCCGTCGCCCGTGCGCTGGAGGAACTGGAGTATTTCACCAGCTATCTCAACGTCTTGGGCACATATCCGCGCGACCCGCGCAGGGATTGACCTTCAGTTACCGCCAGTCCAGCACCACCTTGCCCGACCGCCCCGACTTCATCGCGGCAAACCCTTCGGCAAAATCTGCCACGTCGAACCGGTGTGTAATCACCTTGCTCACATCCAGCCCGTTCTGAAGCATCGCAATCATCTTGTACCAGGTCTCGAACATCTCGCGCCCGTAGACGCCTTTGATGGTGATCGCCTTGAACACGATGCGGCTCCAATCGACCGGCGACTTGCCCGGCGGAATGCCCAGCAGCGCAATCTTACCGCCCATCACAAGCGCCTCAACCATCTGGTCAAGCGCCGCCTGACTGCCCGACATCTCCAGTCCAACGTCAAACCCTTCTTTCAGGCCCAGTTCCCGCGCAACATCGCCCAGGTCTTCCTCAGCAACGTTGACTGTGCGAACGGTCGGCACCACCGCCTGCGCGAGGTCAAGCCGATGGGGGTTCACATCCGTCAACACCACATGCCTCGCACCCGCATGCCGCGCCACTGCCGCCGCCATAATCCCAATCGGTCCCGCCCCGGTGATTAGAACGTCCTCGCCCAACAGATCGAAACTCAGCGCCGTGTGCACCGCGTTGCCTAGCGGGTCGAGGATCGCGCCGATCTCGTCAGGGATGTCATCGGGCAATGGCACCACATTGAACGCAGGCAGCTTCAGATACTGCGCAAACGCCCCCTGTTCATTCACACCAATCCCCCGCGTTCCGGGATCAAGATGAAACTTGCCCGCCCGTGACTGACGGCTGTCGCTGCCGATCAGATGCCCTTCGCCAGAACAGCGCTGGCCCAATGACAACCCGCTCACATTCCGGCCAATCTCAACGATCTCACCGGCAAACTCATGGCCTGTGATCATCGGAACCGGAACCGTGGCCGCCGCCCAGTCATCCCAGTTCCAGATGTGTATGTCGGTGCCGCAAATGCCCGTCGCACTGATGCGGATCAGCACATCGTCCGGCCCGATCTCGGGAACCGGCGCTTCGATCTGCCACAAGCCCGGTTCGGGTTTGGTCTTGGCCAGCGCAGTCATCGTGTTGGCGATCATTGGATCACTCCCAACCTGCGCCCGACCGTTTCAAATGCTGCCAACGCGTGATCGAGTTCGCGCTTTGTCAAAGCTGCGTTCATCTGAGTCCGGATGCGCGCCTGTCCGCGCGGCACCACCGGAAAGAAGAACCCGGAAACGTAGACGCCCTCGTCAAACAGCTGCGCCGACATGTCCTGTGCCAATTGCGCCTCGCGCAGCATGACCGGGATAATCGGGTGTTCGCCGGGCAAAAGGTCAAAGCCAAGCCGTTCCAACCCCCCGCGCCAATACCGCGCGTTCTCGAACAGCTTTGCCCGCAGATCGGCACCGTCCTCAACCAGCCGGATCGCTTCGATCCCGGCCGCGACGACGGCAGGCGGTAGCGAATTGGAAAACAGGTAAGGCCGTGCCCGCTGGCGCAGTAAGTCAATCACCGGCTGCGGACCCGCGATATACCCGCCAATTGCGCCGCCCAAAGCTTTGCCAAGGGTGCCTGTTAGAATGTCGACATCGACGCCAAAGTGATCCGGCGTGCCAGCCCCGTTTGGCCCCATGAACCCCGTTGCGTGGCAATCATCGACCATGACAATCGCATCATAAGCTTCCGCCAGCCGTGTGATCTCCGGCAGGTTCGCCAGGTACCCGTCCATCGAAAACACGCCATCCGTCGCGATCATGATGTGACGCGCGCCCTCGTCGCGGGCATGTTTCAGCATCGCCTCAAGGTCGGCCATGTCATTGTTCATGTAGCGATAGCGCTTGGCTTTGCAGAGGCGGATGCCATCGATAATCGATGCATGGTTCAAACTGTCCGAAACAATCGCATCCTCCGGCCCGAGCAGTGGTTCGAACAGGCCTCCATTGGCATCGAAACAGGCGGCAAAAAGGATCGAGTCGTCCTTGCCCAAAAACCGCGCCAGCGCCGTTTCCAGTTCCCGGTGCAGGTCTTGCGTGCCACAGATGAAGCGTACGCTGGCCATGCCGTACCCGTGGTGGTCCATCGCGCCTTTGGCCGCGTTGATCAGGGCAGGGTGATTGGCAAGGCCAAGATAGTTATTGGCGCAAAGGTTGATCACCTCCCGGCCTTGCACCATCACCGTGCCCGCTTGTTCCGACGTTATCATGCGCTCGCGTTTGTATAGCCCTTCGGTCTCAACCTGCGAAAGCGTGTCGGCGATATCGGTCAGAAAGGCATGGGACATAGGGAATCTCCTCCATGCTCAAAATCTGCCATAGCGGACAAAATTCCGCAATACAATATACCGCTATAACGGATGAATTTCCCTTAAAGCGTCATTCGGCGGTTTTCACGATCAAAAACACGCGCGCTGGCCCATCTGTCGCCGCGATTTCGTGTGGAACATCGGCGGCATAGCGGGCGGTATCTCCTGTCGAAAGATCGGATGTGGCTGCACCGGACGTGACGCGCACCTGTCCTTCGAGAACGGTCAACTGCTCAAACGCGCCACGTGCATGCGGCTGGCTGCTCAAGGCGCCGTTGCTTTCCAAAGTGATGTCATAGACTTCGTGGCCACCAGCCTCTTCCGGCGGCGACAGGATCGCGATGCGGCATCCTTTGCCCATGTTTCCAATGGTCGGCACGGCGTTTGCACGCAAGACATCGATCTTGTCGCCTTGCTGCGCCTCGTCCATCAATCCCGCGAAATCGACATTCAACGCGCGTGTCAGGTTCCACAGCGTGGCAATCGTCGGGCTGCTTTCGCCGCGTTCAATCTGGCTGACCATGGACCGGGACACACCGCTGAGATTTGCCACCGCGTCCAGCGACAGCCCCTGAGCCTTGCGTGCCTCTTTCAGGCGCAGGGGGAGGGCAATTAATATTGCGTCAACAGTATCCGTCATGTTGGAAATCTACGAATCTTACACGCCTTTGCAAGCGCGCGTTTACTGGAATGTAACGGTTTGCAAAGCCTAACGCGCCATTAACCGAGTTTGCAAAGTTAGGTCCGGATCGGACCCATTGTTTCGCGCGCGAAACATTTTCAGATGAGCAACCCCGCAGCACCCTCATGCCGCAAGAGCGCAACCTTCGTCTCAACGCCGCCGGCCCCCGAAAACCCGCCGAGCCCATTCGCGCCCAAAACACGATGGCACGGAATGATGATCGGCAAAGGGTTGCCCCCGCAGCCCTGCCCAATGGCCTGTGCCGGTACACCAAGCTGTTTCGCCAAATCCCCATATGTGCGCGTCTCGCCAAACGGGATCGCTGTCATCGCGGCGCAGACGGATTGTTGAAACGGGCTGACCCGCAACCGGATGGGAATCGTGAAGTCTTGGCGGTCCCCGGCGAAGTACTCCTCAACCTGCTCCACGGTCTGCCGAAGCAACGGCGTGTCATCCATCCGCCCCTGCCGCCAGTCCAGCGACATAACCCCGCTTTCGCTCGCCACGATGGTCAATTGCCCAACGGGCGACGACAGGCTGCGTTCATAGGTGCTCATCGCGCCAAGCCCAACCGGATGGGGCCCTTGGCGGTTTCGGGATCAACTTCAACACCCTTCTGCGTCGCCTGCAGCGACAGGTGTTTCGCAACGCGACGGACCTCCGGCATCAACGGACGCCAGTCTGCAGACAACGTCCGCGCTGCCTCGGAAGGGCAGAAGGTTTTGCCGACCCCGCGCCGGTGCGCGAGGTCGAGCAGAGCATCCGCGATCTCTTTATCCGAGGGCGTCATTGCAGCGCCCGCAGACGCCCGGGTGTTGGTGCGATCCGACATCCGGGAGGATCTTCCAGCAGCGCTGGCATTTCTCGCCCTCGGCTTTCTTGAACACAACGCCAACGCCGTCGACTTCGGGCAGGCGGAATGCTTCGGCTGGAGACGGATCGCCCGTGACGCTGATGGCAGAGGTGATGCAGAGGTCATCGAAGTTGACGGACTGCAAAGCCTCCAGCGTTTCTGCGTCTTCCACATGTACAATGGGGGCGGCTTCCAACGACGCGCCGATTACCTTATCCGTCCGCTGGACTTCCAAAGCCGCTGTTACCGCGCGGCGGGCGCGACGGACCTTCGTCCATTTCGCTGCGAGCGCGTCGTCTTTCCAATCAGCCGGTGTTTCGGGGATGTCCTGCAAATGCACCGATGATTCCTCACCCGGGAACCGGTCGAGCCAGACGTCTTCCATCGTGAACACCAGCACGGGCGCCAACCACGTGGTCAGGCGATGGAAGAGAATGTCCATAACGGTCCGCGCGGCGCGGCGGCGTTGCGTGTCGCCGTCGCAATACAGAGCATCCTTACGAATATCGAAATAGAACGCGCTGAGTTCGACGGTACAGAAATTAAACAGCTGCTGGAACACGCCCTGGAAGTCGTAGGCGTCGTAGCCTGTGCGCACGACCTCATCCAATTCCGCCAGACGGTGCAGGATGTAGCGTTCAAGCTCTGGCATGTCGGCAGGTGCGACGCGGTCGCCTTCGGTGAAGTGCGACAGCGCCCCGAGCATGTAGCGCATCGTATTGCGCAGGCGGCGGTAGCTGTCGGCAACGCCTTTGAGGATCTCCGGCCCGATGCGCAGGTCTGCGGTGTAGTCGGCTTGGGCCACCCAAAGCCGCAGAATGTCCGCACCGTATTGCTTGGTCACGTCCTCGGGCGCGACGGTGTTGCCCAAGGATTTGGACATCTTGTTGCCCTTCTCGTCGAGCGTGAACCCGTGGGTCAGCACCCCGCGATACGGCGCGCGGCCTTGGGTGCCGCAGGACTGGAGCATTGACGAATGGAACCAACCCCGGTGCTGGTCGGTGCCTTCGAGGTAGAGATCAGCAAGGCCATCGTCGGACCCGTCTTCGCGGTCGCGCAGTACGAAAGCATGGGTGGAGCCGGAGTCGAACCAGACGTCGAGAATGTCGAACACCTGTTCGTACTCATCGGCGGCGTAGTCATTGCCAAGGAACCGGTCTTTCGCACCCGGTTTGTACCATGCATCTGCACCTTCAGCCTCGAACGCTTCAAGGATACGTGCGTTGACGGTTTCGTCGCGCAACAGGAAGTCGTCGTCTGTTGGCAACGCGCCTTTCTTGACGAAGCAGGTAAGCGGCACGCCCCATGCGCGCTGGCGGGACAGAACCCAGTCAGGCCGCGCTTCGATCATGGAATAGAGACGGTTACGACCAGTTTGAGGTGTCCATTTGACCAGTTGGTCGATGGAGGTCAGCGCACGTTCGCGGATCGTCTTGCCGTAGTCGTCCTGACCGTCGCCCACCTCTTTATCGATGGCGGCGAACCATTGCGGCGTGTTGCGGTAGATGACCGGAGCTTTGGAGCGCCAAGAATGCGGGTAGCTGTGGGTCATGCGACCGCGCGCCAGCAGGCCGCCGACCTCAACCAGTTTGTTGATGATCGCAGTGTTGGCTTTGCCTTCCTTGCCCTTGTGATCGAGCACGCGCAGGTCGGCGAAGAACGGGACGTGGGGCAGGAATTCGGATTCCTCACCCACATTGTGGGTCATCCGGTCCATCCAGTTGCGGGCGACGAAGGCGTCGTAATCTTCCTGACCGTGGCTTGGCGCAGTGTGGACAAAGCCCGTGCCCGCGTCGTCGGTGACGTGATCGCCGTCAATCATGGGGACTTCATAGTCCCAGAAGCCGTCTGCTTCGGCGGCACCATTGAACGGGTGCTTTAGCATCAGACCGCCAAGTTCTGCCGCGCTCACATCGCGTAGGCGACGATACATCCCCGGCTCAAGCCGCGCTTTGGACATCACGTCCTCGGCCAAGGTGTCAGCCAGCAAGTAGCGGTCGCCGATGCGCGCCCAGCATTCCTCGGGACGGCCAGTGACCTCATAGAGACCGTAGGCTATGCCATTGCCGTAGGCGACGGCCTTGTTCGATGGGATCGTCCAGGGGGTGGTTGTCCAGATAACCACCTTAACATTCTGCAAATCACCCGTTCCGTTCGTGGCCTTGAACGGCACCCAGATCGTGTGGGACTTGTGGTCGTGATATTCGATCGCGGCCTCGGCCAGCGC
>CAZCOX010000086.1:0-12152 GCA_964500115.1 uncultured Rhodobacterales bacterium | reverse complement strand
CCTGAGCCCGAGCCAGAAGTTGCGACCGCAGACGTCGAACCAGAACCAGAGCAGCCAGCGCCCGAACCGGAACCGGCATCTATTGCGTCCGCCGCCGAAGTTACGGAACCAGACCCCGCACCGGAGCCCGAGACGGAACCCGAAGGCGAACCCGCCCCGGCGCTACCGAGCTTTCTGCAACGCTCACTCGACGAACGCGCAGAAACGCCTGAACCCGAGGAAACGCCCGCCCCCGCGGCACCTGCCGCCGAGCCTGCCCCGGCGCTGCCACCTGCGACCGTCCTCACGCATCTCGCGCAAATCAAGTCGCTGACGCCTGAGTCGGCGGCTCAAATTGCAGAAAATGTTGAAAAGCTGCGCGCGCGCGTCGGCTGACTGAACATCAATTCACACTTGCGGCCCGACGCAATTGCGTTATGACACACGGCAGTCGGGCTATGGCGCAGCCTGGTAGCGCGTCCGTCTGGGGGACGGAAGGTCGCAGGTTCGAGTCCTGCTAGCCCGACCAATTACCTTTTCATCGCTATCAAAACGCTCTCGCGCGCCGCGCAAGCGCTTGCTATGCAAGGTGAAACGCGGACAGGGGATTTTGGGCATGACCGGCGTATTGGCCAATCAACAGATCGAGACGCTGATGCGCGATGGCATTATCGCGGCAGACCAACCCTTTGTTGATGGTCAGGTTCAGCCAGCGAGCCTTGATCTGCGCCTTGGCACAGTGGCGTATCGCGTCCGCGCGTCATTTCTCGCCGGTGCTGGCCAATCCGTCAAAGACCGGCTTGCTGAGTTTGAGATGCACCAAATCCCGTTAGAGGATGGCGCGGTGCTCGAAAAAGGATGCGTCTATCTTGTGCCACTGATGGAGCGTGTCACCCTGCCTGCCGACATCAGCGCCGTTGCCAATGCCAAAAGCTCCACCGGGCGGCTCGACCTTCTGACGCGCACAATTACCGATGGTGGCACAGAATTCGATCGCATCGCCGCCGGATACTCCGGGCCGCTCTATGCGGAGATCTGCCCGCGCTCGTTTTCCGTACTTGTGCGGCCAGGCATGCGACTCAACCAAATTCGCTTCCGCAATGGCCAATCAATCCTGACGGACCACGCTTTGGAAGCGCTGCATAAAGAACAGACGCTGGTCACCGGTGGCCCGGCCGTCATCAGCGACGGACTAGGGTTTTCGGTGGATCTGAAACCGGAAACCGGCGATCTGGTCGGCTTCCGCGCCAAGCCGCATACCGGTGTGATCGACCTCGACAAACTGGGCCACTACGCGCCGTCAGAGTTCTGGGAGGAACTCCGCACCACCAAAGGTCAACTCATCCTCGACCCGGATGCGTTTTATATCCTTGTCAGTCGCGAGGCGGTACACATCCCGCCAGACTATGCCGCTGAAATGGCACCGTTTTTGGCGATGGTTGGCGAGTTTCGTGTGCACTATGCAGGGTTCTTTGACCCCGGGTTCGGCCATGACGCCGCAGGCGGCACCGGATCACGCGGCGTGCTTGAGGTGCGCTGCCACGAAGCGCCTTTTGTGCTGGAACACGGGCAGATCGTCGGCCGCCTCGTCTACGAACAAATGAATCAATCCCCGAACCAGCTTTACGGCGCGGGGATCAAATCGAATTATCAGGGACAGGGTTTGAAACTGTCCAAACATTTCGCAACTGCTTAGGTGTAAGGGTCGTCCGAGTGTTGAGCGGGCTTTTTGCGACGAGCCATCGCTTTCTGACCCGCGTTCATGCCAGCATTAATGCCGCCGTTCACGACACGGCGCATCACTGTGCGAATGACCATATTGATGATTGTGTTGAGGTTCATGACGTCCTCCTATTCACTGCGTTTCGATTTCCTCACGCGATGAAATAGTAGTGGATTGCGTCGAATTTCGGGCGAAGACAGCAAATCTTTGAGAAATTGCCGATCAATCCTCGAACAATTCCGACTGGCCTTCTTCTGTCGCTTCATCGGCGTCGACGTCACCCTCGCCCATCTGCGGCGCAGCCCCCGGCGGCGGTCGGTTCTCTAACAATCCCGCCGCGCGCAATTCTTTGAGGCCCGGCAGATCGCGCGCGGATTCGAGCCCGAAGTGATCAAGAAACTCCTGCGTGACCACAAAGGTCACGGGCCGTCCCGGCGTCATCCGGCGGCGACCAAAGCGAATCCATTCCATTTCAATGAGTTGGTCCAACGTGCCCCGACTGACAGACACGCCGCGAATTTCCTCGATCTCGGCCCGCGTCACCGGTTGGTGGTAAGCGACAATCGCGAGGGTCTCGATCGCGGCCCGGCTCAGTTTGCGGGTCTCAACCGTTTCTTTCTGCATCAAAAAGCCAAGGTCGGGGGCGGTGCGGATCGCCCATGCGTCGCCAACTTTGACAACGTTCACACCCCTGCCGTCGTACCGCTTTTTCAGATGCACCAGCGCTTCTGCAGCGTCGGCGCCATGTGGCATACGGTCATTCAGTTCCTTGACCGTCACCGGCTCAGCCGTCGCAAACAGGATCGCCTCAACCATGCGCTCCTGCTCCCCCATGGGCGGCGCTTCGAACAGGCTTTCCTCGGCTTCGATGCCGCGTTCGTCAGTCACCACGCGCCTCCCGCCGCCGCAGCTCAATCGGCGCGAACGTGTCGGATTGGCGTATCTCGACCTTGCCTTCCTTGGCAAGCTCAAGCGACGCGGCAAAGGTCGAGGCGGTGGCAGACCGCCACCTCACAGGGTCAGCGTCCCAACCCTCTGGCATATATGTGGAAATGTCGGTCCACGCGCCTGCGAAGCCGATCAGACCGCGCATCCGCTCCAACGCTTGTTCCATTGTAAAGACCGCGTCGCGATCCATGACAAACGGGCGGAATTCGTCCTTTGTCCGAATGCGTGCATAACCCTGCATAAGGTCAAGCAACGTCGCGGTGTATTTTACGTTTCGCACGCGCTCGACCTGTTCCGGCAAGCCGCGCACGAAAAAGTCACGCCCCCGCTGATCACGCGCCATCAGCTTTGCCGCTGCATCCCGCATTGCCTGAAGCCGCTCCAACTGAAACGCCAGATGCGCGGCGAGGTCTTCACCCGACGGTCCCTCTTCTGCCGGATCGGGTGGTAGCAGCAAACGCGATTTCAAAAAGGCGAGCCAGGCGGCCATCACCAGATAGTCTGCCGCCAGTTCGATGCGCAGCACTTTCGCCCGTTCCACAAAAGCCAAGTACTGCTTGGCCAACTGCAGAACCGAGATTTTGCGCAGATCCACCTTTTGGGTGCGGCTCAGTGTAAGCAACAGGTCCAGAGGGCCTTCAAACCCGTCAACATCAACGATCAACGCCTCTGCGGCCAACCGTTCTGCAACGGATGTCTCGCTAAACTCGACTGTGGGTGCGCTCATGCGACCGGCCTCTGCTCCAACTCCGCCAGCTTGGCTTTGAGCGCGGCAATGTCAACATCTTGTGCTTTGGGCCGTGCGGCCAGCGCGGCATCAGCCCGCGCCTGACCGGCCTCCGAGATGGTGCCGATCGCCTCCATCATCGCGATGCGTTCCGGCAGATCGCCGTTGCAGTGCAATACCAGATCACAACCCGCAGCAACCGAGGCCGCCCCGCGTTCCGGTACAGTGCCCGACAGCGCGTTCATCGAAATGTCATCTGTCATTAACAGACCAGTGAACCCGATATCCTCCCGAATGCGCCGGATCATTGAGGGAGACGTCGTTGCCGGAGCGGTTTCGCCCAGCGACTCGAATAGCAAATGCGCGGTCATCCCCATGTGGAGGTCTGTAAACGGCCGGAAAGCTGCGAAGTCGACGGCGTCCAGTTCTGCCCCCGACACGGTGATGCGTGGCACCTCGTGATGGCTGTCCATTTGTGCCAAACCGTGGCCGGGGATGTGTTTGACGACCGGGAACACGCCGCCCGCGATCAACCCGTCCGACACCGCGCGGCCAATTTTTACCACTTGGTCCAATTCTGTCCCGTAGCAGCGGTTACGCAAGAACGGATGTGTGCCCTCGCGGGCGATATCCAGCATCGGCGCGCAATTGGAATCGATGCCAAGGGCCATCAATTCGGCTGCAATGATGTGGTACCGCAGTCGCATGCCCTCAACAGCATCTTCGCCAAGCGCGGCAACATGGTCCAATGGCGGCAACCAGTCGGTTGCCAATGGCCCACGCAGGCGCTGCACGCGGCCGCCTTCCTGATCGATAAAGACCGGGGCGTTCCAACCGACCGCATCGCGCAGGTCAGACGTCAAACCACGAATTTGATCGGCGCTCTCAAGATTGCGATCGAAGACGATAAACCCAAACGGGTTGGCATCTGCAAAGAACGCCCGTTCCTCGCGGGTGAGAATCGTGCCGTCGCAGCCAAAAATGGCTGCGCCAAACGGTTGGCTGGTCACCGGCTGACCACGGGAATGCACTCGGCTTTTTCGGCCACCAGTGCCGCACAGAACCGGCGCGAGTCGCTCAGGTCGGCAAAGCCATGTGCACGGAGCCGGTAGAACACACGCCCGCCTGATGTCGCCTCTTCGACAACAAGGCTTTTCCCGGAAAGGAAATCTCCGAACCGTGCTTGCAGCTTGTCCCATTCCCCGCGCGCAATCTCTGGGCTGTCATAAGCCCCAAACTGCACAAGCCGCGTACCCGGCGGGATGGACGACGCATCAAGTTCGGCCCGAGCCGTTGAAACAGGTGCGGCAGGAACAGCCAGTGACGCCTCGCGCAAACCCACAGGGCGCGAGCTTGGGCGCAGAGACCGCGCCACGCCCGGAACAGACGCTGGTATCAAATCGGGTTGCTGCGCCAATGACGCGACCTGTTCCTGATTGTCGAACACGCCTGTATTGGGCGCCGGTGCAATCTCGGTCAGCGGAGTCGCATTCGCGGCGATTTGATCGGCCAGAGCTTTGATCGGGTCGTCGGCATTGGTGATGTCGGTCAAAGCCAAAGGCGCAGGTTCGGCCTCCGCGTCCTCGCGCAACGACGCCAAGGCGATCTCTTCTGTTTGTGTCAGCGCATCGTTTTCTGGTGCCGGGACCACCGCCGGTATTTCGGCCACGGGGATGTCTTCGTCCGTGATGTCCAGCGGTTGCGGGGCCAGGACTACCTGATCCGGCGGCGGGGCCGACGTGCCCGTGCCCGCGATGTTGTTCACCGCCAGTCCTTCGTGCCGCGCGATCTGACCACCCGGGTTATCCGGTGCTACCCGCATCGGGCCTTCCAACGCCTGCACCACGGGAACGCCGCTGACGTCCCGCACAATCAACCGATATCCCCAGATACTTACGCCAACAATCAGCGCCAGTGACATCGCCGCGCCCAGCCAATTGGCCGTCGATGCCAAATTGCCTGACGTCTCTTCCCCGCGCACGGGGGCCGCCATATGCATGTCTGCCATGTCTGCCTCTTTGCCCGGCAACATGCGTTACCGGTGGTTTCTTGCCTTTGCCTCGGCCAGCCATGGCGCTTTGTGTCAGCGCATTTCTTCGACTGGCGTCACACCCAAGATACCAAGACCGGCGGAAATAACAACAGAGACGGCCTTTGCCAGCGCGATTTTCGCTTGGCTGGCGCTTGTGTTGTCTTCCTGCAAGAACCGCAGTTCAGGCACATCGTTGCCCTTGTTCCAGAGCGCGTGCAGGTCCGACGCCAGTTCGTAAAGGTAAAACGCAACCCGGTGCGGCTCGTTTGTGCGTGCTGCGATCTCAATCAGACGCGGCCATTCGGCCAGCTTTCGCGCCACCGTGAGTTCATTGTCGTGTGTCATGCCCGACAGGTCAGCACCCGCCAACGCAGCGTCAGACACGTCGATACCCGCCGCTGCCGCCTTGCGCAAAACCGAATGCACCCGCGCATTCGCGTATTGCACGTAAAAGACCGGGTTGTCCTTGGACTGTTCCAACACCTTGTCGAAATCGAAATCGAGCGGCGCGTCGTTCTTGCGCGTCAGCATGTGGAAGCGCGTGACATCCGGCCCAACCTGCTCAACTACATCGGCCAAAGTCACAAACGTCCCTGCCCGTTTGGACATCTTGAACGGCTCACCATTTTTGAACAGCTTGACGAGCTGCGTCAGCTTGATGTCGAGCGGCGTCTGACCACCAGACAGCGCGCTGACAGCGGCCTTCATCCGCTTGACGTAGCCGCCATGGTCCGCGCCGAAGATGTCGATCAGCAGGTCATACCCCCGCTGCACTTTGTCAAAGTGATACGCGATGTCCGGTGCAAAATAGGTCCAGCTTCCGTCCGACTTCATGATCGGGCGGTCCACGTCATCACCATGCTCGGTCGACTTAAACAGCGTCTGCTCGCGTGGCTCCCAATCTTCGGGCTTTTTGCCTTTGGGCGGCTCAAGCGTGCCGCGGTAGATCAGACCTTTGTCGTCCAGATCCTTGATCGCGCTTTCAATCAGACCCGTGCCGTAGAGTGACTTTTCGGAAAAGAACCGGTCCATCTTGACGCCAAGCTGACCAAGGTCGTCGCGGATCAGGTCCATCATGGCCTCGGTCGCAAACTCGCGCACGTCCTCTAGCCAGACATCTTCACCCTGATCGACATAGGCATCACCCACCTTGTCTTTCAGCGCCTGCCCCACCGGGATCAGATAGTCGCCGGGATACGTCCCATCTTCAAATGCAACCTCTTTGCCATGCGCCTCAAGGTACCGCAGGTAAACTGACCGGGCGAGTACATCGACCTGCGCACCACCGTCGTTGATGTAGTATTCGCGCGTGACGTCGTAGCCCGCGTAATCCAGCAATGAGGCCAGCGCGTCGCCGAACACCGCGCCCCGCGTATGGCCTACATGCAATGGTCCGGTCGGGTTCGCGCTGACATATTCAACGTTGACCTTTTTCCCCTGACCCATGTGGGACCGCCCATAGGACGCACCGTTTTGCAGGATTGCCGCAGGCAAAGCTTGCCATACAGACGGGTCTAACCGTAGGTTCAAAAACCCCGGTCCGGCGACCTCAGCGGTTGAGACCCGTGGGTCATCTGCCAGATGCGCGGCCAATACCTCGGCGATATTGCGCGGTTTTTTTTGCGCCGGTTTTGCCAGAACCATCGCAGCGTTTGTGGCCATGTCGCCATGCAGCGGGTCACGCGGAGGTTCCACCGTCACGTTGTCAAAGCTCAGCCCGTCAGGCAGCGCATCTGCCGCCACCATCGCGTTCAAACTGTCGATCACCAGCGTCCGAATATCGGCAAAGAGGTTCATGTCATCCGTCCTTTGTTCGCGACGTCCTCTATCACTCTGGTAGGCGGCGTCAAAGGGCGGTTAGGTCTCTTTATTTGCTACCGCGCGCTTGGGTTTTTCGGGCACCATCGCCAGCAGTCGCGCGCCCGGTTCGGCCTTTGGTTCATCCTTGGGCCCAAGCACACGCAGCGCGCCGTTTTCCGCGATCTCGCCTACGATCACACCGTCGGGATGCGTTTCGAGCCAATCGGCGAGGCTAAACTCATCCGACAGGTTGGTCGCACGAAACTCCCATCCCGCGCGCATCTGGTTCTGCAAGTCCCAATAGGTCTGCTCCGCGCCGATGGGCCGCCCACCCAGTTTCGGCGGCAACGCGTAACGCGCGCTGTCGGATGTGTCGCGCGTCAGTTGGAACACATTTTCGCGGCCAAATTCCGGCGCAAGATCCGTGGCAACTAATGTGTTATAGGCGTCATTGTCGGTCGCCGCGATCACGATGCCATAGGGCATCAGGTCGAGCCGGTGCTCCGCCCCCTCGGACAGGATATCGCCCGTGTAGATGCGAATACCCGCATCCCGCGCGGCACGCAGATGGCTTCGGTTCGGATCGGAAATCATGACCGGAATGTCGAGCGATGTGAGCGTCTTGGCCAGAGACACGCTCCACCGGTTGCCACCTACGATCAAAACACCGGGGATGCTGCCAGCGGACAGGCCCAGCGCCCGTGCGAATGGTTTGAGCGTGAATCCGTGCAGAACAACTGTGCCGGCAACCAGGGCAAAAGCGTATGCAGAGACCTGCGAGGCGTCTTCGATACCGACCTGAACCAGCCTGTCGCCAAACAGCCCGGCCACAGCGACCAGAACCACGCCGCGCGGGCCGGTAAAGGCGACCAAAACCCGCTCGGCCCATGGCACATCAGAAAACGCCAGCGCCGCAAAGACTGTCACTGGGCGCGCAATGAGGATCACCGCAAGAACAGTCACCAGCGTTTGCCAGTTCATGCTGGCAAGCGTTTCCATCGACATATTGGCAGCCAATAGGATGAACACACCCGACACCAGCAGGATGGTTGCGTGTTCCTTGAAACGGTGCATCTCGGCATAGCTCGCCAGATGTGCATTCGCAATCCAGATGCCCATGATCGTGACCGCCAGCAGCCCACTTTCGTGCAGGACAGCGTCTGAAACGGCAAAGGTCGCCAGCACCACCACAAACAGCACAGGCACTTTCATGTATTCGGGAACCAACCCTTGCTGAAACGCTCGTGCCAAACCCCATCCCGCGACCAGCCCGGCGATGGTTGCAGTGAGGGCACCAATAAAGAGCGTTTGCACCGCTTCGGCCATAGAAGTTGAGGTTGTTGTCACCAAAACAACCTGAAACGCGAGCACCGCGGCGAGGGCCCCCACCGGGTCATTTACGATGGCTTCCCATTGTAGCAACGCGGCTGGGCGTCTATTCAGCCTCGCCTGTCGCAGCAAAGGTGCGATCACGGTTGGACCGGTCACGATCATGATGCCGCCAAACACGGCGGATGTTGCCCAGCTTAAACCGCCGACATAGTGCAAGACCCCCGCTGACATGAGCCAACCCAGCGGCGCACCCACAAGCACAAGGCGTTTCACGCCTGTTGCTGCATCCGCAAGACTGCGGAGGTTCAGGGTTAACCCGCCCTCGAAAAGGATCACGGCAACAGCGATGGCAATCATCGGTTGCAGCAGATCACCCAGGGCGTCCGACGGATCCAGAATGCCAAACACCGGCCCCACCAGAAGACCGGCCAAAAGCATCAAGACAATCGCCGGCAGGTTCAGCCGCCAAGCCAACCACTGCGCCCCAACGCCTAAAACGCCCACCATTGCAATTGCCGTGACCGGGCTAAGCCCACCATCCGCTGGCGTCGCCATGCGTGTCTCCTTTTACGACCGGGCCGCCATCACGTCAGATCCGGTAAGCCGCGCATGTTCCTGCAGGGCAAAACGATCCGTCATCCCTGCAATGTAATCCGCAACGATGCGTGCAAGTTCCGTATCACTGCGAATTTCCGCCACATCTTTGCGCCATTGCTTGGGTAACAGTGACGGGTCGGACATGTAGAGGGGAAATAACGTGTTGATCACGCTTGTAACTTGCGCGCGCATTTCCACCACATCCGGCGCACGGTACATACGGTAGAACAGGAACTCGCGGATCACCTTGAGATCTGCCCATAGCGGGTCTGAGAATTGCACCATCATGCGGCCTGCGTCCCGAACATCTTTCGGTGTTTCCGGGGCAAGCGATGTCAGGTTGGCTTGCGTGACGGTGATCACATCCGACACCAGCACACCAAAAAAACGGCGCAACGCCTCGTGGCGACGGCGGTAATAGTTCAGCCCGGGGTACTTGCGATCTACTTCGGCAAAACAATCGCTTACGATGGGAAGCTCCGCCAATTCATCGGTCGAAAACAGCTCGGCTCGCAGCCCGTCATGCAGATCATGGTGGTTGTAGGCAATGTCATCTGACAGCGCCGCAACCTGCGCCTCAGCACTTGCATGGGTATGTAGTTCCAGATCATGCCGCGCGTTGTAATCTGCCAGCGCCAGCGGCACCGGCTCCCCCACCGGGCCATTGTGTTTGGCAATCCCTTCAAGGGTTTCCCAGGTCAGGTTCAACCCGTCGAAGTCGGCATAATGCCGCTCCAGCGATGTGACGATCCGGATCGCCTGCGCGTTGTGGTCGAACCCGCCATAGGGCTGCATGAGTTCGTTAAGTGCGTCTTCCCCAGTGTGCCCAAAGGGCGTGTGCCCCAGATCATGCGCCAAAGCGACAGCCTCGGTCAGTTCCAGATCAAGACCCAGCGTTTTGGCAATCGTTCGCGCGACTTGCCCCACCTCGATGGAATGGGTCAGTCGCGTGCGAAAGTAATCACCCTCATGTTCGATAAAGACCTGCGTCTTGTGTTTCAGCCGCCGGAATGCCGAGGCGTGGATGATCCTGTCGCGATCCCGTTGGAAACAGGATCGAAAGGCGCTTTCGTCTTCCGGATAAAGCCTGCCCCGCGACCCTTTTGGGTCGCAGGCGAATTGTGCCGTCATTCGCGCATCGCCTGTTCTTGTCGCCTGTCCCAACGCCCCTTATATTGCGAGCAGAGCACGAATTAAAGCGGACCGGTGTTGAGATGCAGTTACCTCCCAAAGTGACAGACCGCGCCTTTGAACGTCTTTCCGAAATCGGCGCGAGCGCTGACGGCATGGCTCTGCGCGTGGCCGTGGACGGTGGCGGCTGTTCGGGGTTTCAGTATGACATCAAGCTGGATGCACCTGCTGACGACGATCTTGTGCTCGAAGGCAAAGGCGAACGCGTTGTTGTTGATGCGATCTCGCTGCCGTTTTTGTCGAATGCCGTGATCGATTTTTCCGAAGAACTGATCGGAGCGCGGTTTGTCATCGACAACCCGAATGCCACATCGTCTTGCGGATGCGGCACCAGTTTCTCGATGTAACCTGCTGTTAGTGCAGCGACATTCCCGTTTCAGCACGTGCAAATCCGTGGAAAAACTCCTCAAAATGATCTGAAGAGTTTTGCGCCTGTTCAAGCACCGACATCGCGGCGTCAGATACTTGGCCCTCGATTTGCGTGCGCATTGCCACCCAATCGCCGCTGCGCCCGCCCTCCAAGGCAAACATCGCTTCTGACATCTCGCGCATCGGAGTTGCGCGATACGGGCTGCGCACAAACCGCATCGGCCCGTCTGTGAAACCCTTCATAAAGGCAGCATCGCCCGTGACGGATTGGTGCCAATTGCAGACCAGGAATTCGTGATAGTCGTCCTGAACCGGCGCGCCTGCGCCATCCTCAATCTCAAAAAGCGCCGTTTCGCGTTTGAGCCAATCTGTCCAAAGCGCTGATGGTGTTTCGCCGGCGTAGTGCATCGCAATACAAATCTCTGCCAACAGGTCAGCGTTTTGTTCGATGAATGCAAGCAATCCTGCGAAATGCAGGCTGCGTTTCGCGCCCTCCTGCAGTTCTGGGTCGCGGCGGCCGTATTCACTTAAGTAGAAAACCAGGTGAGTCAGTTCGTAGGCGGCTTTTTTGTTCGGCAAAGCGAAAGTATCGGACCGCTCCATAAAGGCATGTGATCGAGCGATGAGTGCGGGAATGTCATCGGCGGGCGTAATCCCGCGACGCGCCATCAGACGAACGGCCTCCAGCCGTTGCAAATCCGAAAGCTCAGCCTGCGGTAGCCCACGTGCATTGGCCCAAGCGACAAGCGCTTCGGCCCTGTGCCCGTCATGTCCGATGTCTTCCAGATCCAACGCGATGGCGAGGAAGAAGCGATAGTACTGTGGGAAAAACTGCATCCGCTTTTCGAGCGTTTGGTAAAAATCGCGGTAAGCGGACAAAGCAGCCTCACCCGGGCGGGTATCGGTGCATTCCAGAATGTTTAGAATTTCGGCGTTTTCCTTCAGCCAAAACACATCGTCGCCAAACCGGCGGTGCGTGGCAAAGGAACTGAGAAGCGCACCAAGGCGCGCCTCTTGAGGATTGATCCGGGACGGAACTGTCAGTTGAATAACATTTGTCATGTGCCTGTCCTTATTTTGAAAGGACGGGCCTGCCGTCCCGGGTCAATTTCAGCTTACGAACCAGAGGTAAACGCTTCGACCGCGTCACCTGCTGTCGCAGCTGTTGTGGTTGGGCTTGAACCAGACGTGAACGCCTCAACAGCGTCGCCCTGACGCGTATCTGTCGCTGTCGGGCCGCAAGACGTTGTGAACAACTCAACGCCTTCGCCTGCTTTGGCGCTTGCTGAACCGGTTGGTCCACAGGATGTGGTAAAGAGTTCGACGCCCTCACCAGCTGTTGCCTGTGCATCCGCGACAGGACCGCAGGATGTTGTGAAAAGCTCTACACCTTCACCTGCTGCAGCAGTGGCAGCACCGGTTGGTCCACAGGATGTTGTGAAAAGTTCGACACC
>CAZCOX010000085.1:0-12300 GCA_964500115.1 uncultured Rhodobacterales bacterium | reverse complement strand
TACATCCTTGGCCTGCCCTTCGCGCTGGGCGCGTTTATCGCGGGCGGCTTGGCGGCGGTTGCTATGCTGTTCCTGTCAGAGCGGTCGGGCCTGAAGGCCGACGTGATCATCGGCCTGATTTTCACGTCCTTCTTTGGGCTGGGCCTTTTCATGATCTCCATCAACCCGGTTTCCGTGTCGATCCAGACCATAACTATGGGCAACATCCTGGCCATCACACCCGGCGATACGTTGCAACTTGCAATCATCGGCTTCGTGTCGCTGGGGGTGCTGTTGGCCAAATGGAAAGACCTGATGGTCACCTTCTTTGACGAAAACCACGCCCGCACAATCGGACTGCGCCCGCAATTGCTTAAGGCCGTTTTCTTCGTTTTGCTTTCCGCTTCGGTTGTCGCCGCCATGCAAACCGTTGGCGCGTTTCTTGTCATCGCGATGGTCGTCACGCCCGGAGCGACCGCCTATCTGCTCTGCGACCGCTTTCCGCGCCTGATTGTCACTTCGGTCGCGATTGGCGCGATTACCAGTTTTGTCGGTGCTTACATCAGCTATTTCCTGAATGGCGCAACAGGCGGCATCATCGTTACGCTGCAAACGCTTGTTTTCCTGACCGCCTTTGTCTTCGCGCCGAAGCACGGTCTGCTCGCCGCGAAGCGCAAAGCGGCAAGGGCATTGGACAACCACGCACCCAAGCTTGAAACCTCGCGGGAGGCCGCGTGATGGATATCGAAACGCTCATGCTGCCCTTCCGTTTTGCGTTCATGCAAAACGCGTTCCTGATCTCAATGATCGTGGCAGTGCCCACGGCCTTGCTCTCGTGTTTCCTCGTTCTCAAAGGCTGGGCGCTCATGGGTGACGCGGTCAGCCACGCGGTGCTACCGGGGATTGTGCTGGCGTATATTCTCGGCTTGCCTTTGATCGTCGGCGCCTTCGCCGCAGGCATGCTTTGCGCGGTTGCGACGGGCTATCTGGCGACCAACAGCAGGGTCAAACAGGACACCGTGATGGGGGTGATCTTTTCCGGCATGTTCGGGATTGGCATCGTGCTCTACGTCTCGATCGAAACCAACGCCGACCTCGATCACATCCTCTTTGGCAACATGCTCGGCGTTGAACCGCATGAGTTATGGACGGCAGGCATCATCTCTTTCGGGGTCTCGGCCTTGCTTGCGCTCAAATGGAAAGACTGGCTGCTGCACAGCTTTGATCCCGCGCAGGCACAGGCGGCAGGGCTATGGGTCAACGCACTGCATTACACGCTTCTGGCAGCGATTTCGCTTACCATTGTCGCCACCTTGTCAGCGACGGGCCTCATCCTTGCCATCGGATTGCTGATCGCGCCGGGGGCGATTTCGTTTCTTCTGGTGCGCACCTTTTCGACAATGCTCTGGGTATCTGTATTGATCAACGTGATGGCAATGCTTCTGGGGACATATCTCAGCTTTTTCTTCGACAGCGCGCCCGCACCAACCATAGTCCTTGTCCTGACATCGGTGTTCATCGTCGCCTTCATCAGGCGACAGGTGCTCACCCGCCGCGCCTCAAGGCTCCGGGTCGCGACGTCAAAGGTGTGACCGGCTCGACAGCCCGGAACCCGCACTCTTCCTCTCGGCAAAACCTCCAATCAGAAAGCGCGCTCCGATGAACCAACACCCTGCCTGGTCTTTTGTTGACGAACACCTGCCCCGGTTTCACGCGCTGTCCGATGCCGTCTGGGCGGTGCCCGAGACGTGTTACATGGAAGAAAAATCCGTCGCTCTGCACATCGACGAGCTGACACATCAGGGCTTTCGCATCACCAAGAACGTGGCCGACATTCCAACAGCCGTAATGGGCGAATGGGGCGAAGGCGGCCCGGTGATTGCCTTCCTTGGCGAATTCGATGCGCTCGCGGCCCTGTCGCAAGAGGCGGATGTCGCCAAACCCAAACCTTTGGAAGAGGGCGCAAACGGTCATGGCTGCGGGCACAACCTGCTCGGCTCCGCAGCCATGCTCGCCGCAACGGCGGTGCGCGATTGGCTGCGCGAAACCGGTACGAAAGGTCGCGTGCGTTACTACGGATGCCCGGCGGAAGAAGGAGGCGCTGCCAAGGCATTCATGGTCAAGGCAGGCGCGTTTGACGATGTGGACATCGCGATCTCCTGGCACCCGTCCTCAATTGCGCAGGTCATGAGGTCCAGTTCTCTCGCTGCGGCGCGCGTTGATTTCTCTTTCACGGGTCGCGCCAGCCACGCCGCCGCTTCACCGCATCTCGGTCGGTCCGCACTCGACGCGGTTGAATTGATGAACGTTGGCGTGAACTACCTGCGCGAACACATGTCCGATCAGGCGCGTATCCACTATGCCTATCTCGACGCGGGCGGGATCAGCCCGAACGTGGTGCAGGCGGGCGCAAGCGTGCGCTACGTGATCCGTGAACCCCGCACGCGCGAGATGATGGCGCTGATCGAGCGGGTCAAGAAGGTGGCAGAGGGCGCTGCCCTGATGACCGAAACCACGATGACGGCAAAGCTGGTGACGGTGTCTTCGGAACTCGTGCCAAACACGCCGCTCATCAATGCGATGCAAAAGAACCTCGACAGCCTTGGCCCCCCGCCGTTCAGCGCCGAAGACGCGGAGTATGCTGCGAAAATGCAGGCGACGATGTCAGCCGCTGATATATCCTCCAGCTACGGTCTTGCTGGGATGAACCCCATCGACGGCAAGGTTTTGGCCGATTTCGCCGTCCCCACAAGCGCCCCGATTGTCGATCTGCCCGGGTCTACCGATGTTGGTGACGTCAGCTGGGTTGTGCCCACCGTTCAGATGTGGGGCGCGAACTATGCCATCGGCACACCGTTCCACACATGGCAGATGGTGGCGCAAGGCAAATCCGGCATCGCGATCAAGGGCATGACACAGGCTGCCAAAGTCATGGCAGCAACAGGCATCGACGCAATCCTCGACCCAGACCTGATTGCGCGCGCCAAGGCCGATCTGCAAGAACGCGTCGGACCTGATGGTTATATCTGCCCTCTAGATGCAGATGCCACACCACCGATCGAAGAGATGGCAGGTACGGCCTGATCTAACTGGGCGTTTTAGGTCATCACGTCCGGTGCCGTCCGACCAGTCCGGTCCTGCAACTCGCTGATCTGCGCTGTGGCGTCTGCGATGTCTTTCAGCGCCGCCTGCGTTTCGATGTTCAGGTCGCCGTCTGACGGCTCATACCGCTCAAGGTAAACGCGTAGCGTTGCGCCTTCGGTTCCGGTGCCGGAAAGACGCAGCACGGCGCGCCCGCCGCCCTCGAAATTGATTCGCAGCCCCTGATTGTGGCTGACGGAGCCATCCACCGGATCATGGTACGAGAATTGATCGGCCGAGGTCACTTTGCAGGCCCCGAATGTCTGACCGGGCAGGTGATCCAGCTTGGTGATCAATTCCGCCATCAGCCCATTGGCTGCCGCAGCATCCACCGCTTCGTAGTCATGGCGGGAATAGTAATTGCGCCCGTAGGTCTGCCAGTGGTCTTGCAGAATGTCCTTCACCGACATCTTCCGCGCGGCAAGGATGTTGAGCCACAAAAGCACCGCCCAAAGACCATCTTTCTCACGCACATGGTCGCTGCCTGTCCCGGCGCTTTCCTCGCCACAGAGCGTCACCCGGCCTGCATCCAGAAGGTTGCCAAAGAACTTCCACCCAGTCGGAGTCTCAAAGCATTCCACGGACAGCGCCTCGGCAACACGATCACATGCGCCACTCGTCGGCATCGACCGCGCCACACCTGCAATCCCGCGCGCATAGCCGGGCGCGTGATGTGCGTTGGCCGCCAAAACGGCAAGGCTGTCGGACGGGGTCACGTAGACACCTTTGCCAAGGATCATGTTGCGGTCGCCGTCGCCATCCGATGCCGCCGCGAAATCCGGCCCGTCTTCCGACATGACCATATCCACCAAAGGTTTGGCCCAGATCGGGTTTGGGTCGGGGTGCCCCTTGCCGAAATCCACCGACGGCACACCGTTCAGTACAGTGCCTTCTGGTGCGCCCAGCATGCCTTCAAGGATCGCGGTCGCATAAGGCCCGGTCACCGCATGCATCGCGTCGAATTTCAGCGTTGTGCCACCGGCAAACATCTCGCGTATCGCGTCGAAATCGAACAGCGTCTGCATCAGGGCGGCGTAATCTGACACCGGATCAACGATCTCGACCACCATGTCGCCCAGCGACACTTCACCGATCTGCCCCAGATCGATATCGCCCGCATCCAGCGTTTTGTAGCTGCTCAGCGTCTTGGTCTGTTCAAAAATCGCATCGGTGATCCCCTCGGGCGCAGGACCACCGTTCGAGATGTTGTACTTCAGCCCGAAATCCGCATCGATCCCGCCGGGGTTGTGACTGGCCGACAGGATCAAACCACCATCCGCTTTGCGCTGGCGGATCAGGTTTGACGCTGCGGGTGTGGACAGCAGACCACCTTGCCCGACAATCGCGCGTGCTGCGCCATTGGCCGACGCCATGCGCAGGATCGTCTGGATCGCCTCGGCATTGAAATACCGGCCATCACCACCAACAACGAGCGTCTTACCGTCCACGCCGTCGACCGCGTTAAAGGTCGACTGAACGAAATTCTCCACATAGCCCGGTTGCATGAACACGCGTGTTTTCTTGCGCAAACCGGAGGTGCCCGGTTTCTGGCCGTCAATTGGCGTACAATTGTGGGTCACAAGGGTCATACGGTCTCCTCCTCAGGTAGGGGATGCGCGGCGGGCCGCGTGGGTGCCGCGCGATGTGTATTCAGGGTGTCTGACAGCCTTGTCAGATCAGGGGATGTCGCCATGTCTTCGATCGGAACGGACAGGCGGCGTCGCCAATTGGGATGTTCGTTGATTGTGCCGGGCAGGTTCTGCGCGTCCACCTCGCCAAAGATGTCATCAAGCTGGACCGACACAAGCGCGGCCGGGGATTGCGCCAATTCCGATTGCAGTGTGTTCGCGATATCGGGATAGCGCAGGTCGTTGCGCAGGTGGGCAACCTTGCGCAGGCTGCCGCGTTGCTGTGCGCGTTCTGTATGACGGCGCTGTCGTTCGCGGTCGCTGATCCAACCCACTTCGCGCCACCACTCGATGTCTGTGCCATGCCAGAACCCGGCCATGGTCGGCGTGTCATGCGTGCTAAAACAGGCCAGGCTGTGTGATGGCAGAGCGGAGGCGGGCAAAATTTCCCCCATATGGTTCGCCTCAAACTGCCACACGGCGTAGGAATAAAGCCCAGCGTCGTTCATCGCCTCGCGGAACCCATCGGGCACCAGGCCCAGGTCTTCGCCGACCACCACACATCCGGCGCGATGCGCCTCAATGGTGATCACGGCCAACAGTGCGTCGAGCGGTTGGGTGATGTAGCCCCCCGGGCTGCCGTCATCCGGGATCCAGAAACTCCTGAGTAGCCCCAGCGCGTGGTCGATCCGAAGTAAGCCGCAATGCGACATCAGCGTGCGCAGCATCCGCCGCAGCGGCGTGTACTGTGCCTTTGCCAGCAATTCCGGCGCATGCGCTGCCAGCGCCCAGGACTGCCCCTCGGGGCTGAGTTGATCCGGTGGCGCGCCGATGGTCACGCCTTTGGCAATCGTATCGCCATTCATCCAAACCTCGGCCCCGTCCGGGCGCGGACCAACGGCAAGGTCGAGGTAAAGGCCTAGTGACATCCCAGCATCAACTGCCCGGCGCTGGGCGGCGGCAACTTGTGTATCTGCTTGCCACTGCAACCACAGATGAAACTGCGCCCGGTCACCGGCTGCTTTGGTGGCGGCTGCACCGGGCTGGCGCAGCGTTTTTGACCATTTGGTAAAATCCGCTCCATGCCTCTCGCTGATCGCCTCGTATTCAGCAAAGCGGCGCAGGTCCGGGCTGCAGGTTTTGGCCCATGCCAGAAACGCATCAGACGCGCCCTGCGTTTGGAATGCAGCCTCAAATGCTGCGCGGTGCAGTGTGCGGTAGGTCGCGTAGTCGATCAGACTTGCCTCGGGCGTTGGTCCCATTCCGTCAGGCAGCGCGATGTGGTCGGGGTTAAAAACCCCCCGATGCGAGGGCGAATAGGGGCTGATAATGTCATGCATCATCCATCCCATGGCTGCGATGGGATTGACGCCAAAGAACTGCGCACCAGCCCGGCCCAACGTATCGCAAACGGCTCCCAAATCGCGGTAAGTGCCCAGCCCGCCATTGGTCCCTGACCGCAAACCATAGAGCGCGCCAGTTGTGCCCCAGACCCGCCCGTCAACAACAGGCGCGTGGCGGGGGCGGCACAAGATCAGCGTTTCGCTCTCTAGGCCGCCGGATGTCGCGACCAATCGATAATATCCGACCGCAAGCCCCGGCAAAGTGAGCTTTGTCGCATCCCGACCTTCGCTAACCACCGCACCCGCTTCATCCAGCAGTGTCCACTCAGTCTGCTGCTGCACAGCGAAAGAACACGCTTCTCCGGCCAGGCAAATCTGCTCTTGCGGTAGCGCCTGCTCCGACGTGGAAGTTTCAGCCAAAGCGTCTGACACCTCCGCTTCAGTCTCTGCCGGCACGTTTAACGCACGCAAGAGCGCGCGTAGCGTGTCCGGGTTCGCCTCGTGCCGGTCGCCGTGCAGATCATGGAAATCGAGGTAGATCCCATGCGCCCCGGCAAGTGCGCGCAATTGCGTGTCAGCGTCGCTCATGCGGTTTGCTCGCGGATCAGGGAAAAGGCGCTGACCGAATGGGCCGGAATGCTGACCGTCGCTGTTGTGATTTCCTGCGAGGACTGCTGCATGACAGAGGTGTCGATCCCCCGCCGCCATGTGCCATCCGCATCCGGCAACGTCAGCGCAAGGTCGCTGTCAGAGCGGTTGATCGCGATAAACACCTCGTCCATCAGATCAACGCCAGCCTGCCGTTCGGCATTGCCGCGCAGGTGCAGACACAGGCTCTTCATTTCAGGGTCCGACCAGTCCAACCGCGCGCCATCAAACGCCCGCCATTCGACATCGGGCTGACCGTCCGACGTGCGGGTGACGCCATGCAGGAAATTCGTCTGACGCAGCACCGGATGCGCGTGCCGATAGGCCGAAACATGGGCGGTGAAGTCGATCAGCTCGGGGTCCAGCGACGCCCAGTCGATCCAGCTTGTCGCGTTGTCCTGACAATAGCAATTGTTGTTGCCGTTCTGGCTGTGCCCACCTTCGTCACCCGAAAGCAGCATCGGCGTGCCCTGCGACAGGAAGACCGTGGCCAGCATGTTGCGGTGCCGTTGCAAGCGGGCCGCCTTGATCTTGGGATCCGAGGTCTCGCCTTCCACCCCGAAGTTGTCGCTGAAATTCGCGTGATGCCCGTCGCGGTTGTCTTCGCCATTGGCGTGGTTGTGGCGTTGGAGATAGCGCGTTGTGTCGGCCAGCGTGAACCCGTCATGCGACGCAGCGTAGTTGATCGTCGACCACACCCGGCGCCCGCGCTGGTCAAAGATCGGTGCAGACCCGAGCAACGCCGCGCCCAGGTCTTGCGCGCCCTTGGTGTCACCGCGCCAGAACCGGCGCAAGGAGTCGCGATAGCTGTCGTTCCATTCCGAAAACTTCGCCGGAAACTGGCCAAGCTGGTACCCGTCCGGCCCGATATCCCATGGCTCAGAGATCAGCTTGACCCCAGACAAGACCGGGTCTTGCCGCAACGCGTTCAGGAATGCGCTGTGCCGGTCAAACCCGACAGGCCCACGGCTGAGCGTTGTTGCCAGATCAAAACGGAACCCGTCAACACCCATGGCTTCGACCCAGAACCGCAAGCTGTCGAGGATCATCCGCATAACAAACGGATGGTTTACGTTCAGCGTGTTCCCGCAGCCGGTATCGTTCACGTAGTAGCGCGGATGATCGGCCTGCAGCCGGTAATACGACGCGTTATCGAGGCCCCGAAACGACAGGGTCGGGCCAAGGTGATCGCCTTCGGCGGAGTGGTTGTAGACCACGTCCAAAATCACTTCGATCCCGGCGTCATGGAACCGATCCACCATCGCACGGAATCCGGCAATACCGGATGGCCCCGTGTAGCGCGGTTCAGGTGCGAAAAAGCCGACGGTGTTGTACCCCCAGTAATTCACAAGTCCGCGCGCGCCCAACGCGCCTTCGGATTTGATCGCCTGCACCGGCAACAACTCGATTGCCGTCACACCCAAGTTGGTCAGATGATCCAGCATCTGCGGCGTCGCCAACCCGTCAAACGTGCCGCGTGTGGCATCAGGTACGTCCGGGTGCAGCTGCGTGGCACCGCGCACGTGTGCTTCGTAGATAAACGTTTCGTGCCAGTCGCGGCCCAGTGGCGTGCCGTCGCGCGGAAAGAGCACCGGATCTGACACGACAGATTTCGCCACATAAGGCGCGCTGTCGCGGGTGTCGAAAGACAGGTCCGCGTCGGGTGCGTTCCAGTGATGGCCAAACGTTGCGGCGTGATCGGTGAAGACGCCGTGCAGTTCATGCGTGTAGGGGTCGAGCAACAGCTTGTTGACGTTGAACCGATGCCCCTCATGCGGCGCGAACCGCCCTTCGGCGCGGTAGCCGTAGATGGCACCCGGTTGCAGCCCGGGCAGGTAGCCGTGCCACACCGCGCCAGTACGTTCGGGCAGCGGGATGCGCCGCTCCTCGCGTTTTCCGTCCGCCGAAAACAGGCACAGAAACACTTGCGACGCGTTTTCGGAAAACACCGCAAAATTTACGCCGCCGCCATCGAAATGTGCGCCAAGCCGATTGGGTCGGCCCGGTTCAAGCTGCACAGAAACGGAGGCGTGATAGGTCATTGCAAGAGGTCGTCGTAGAGATCCGCGTAGCCTTGTCCAGAGCTATCCCACCCAACAGGGTGCTTCATCGCGGCCCGCATCATGGTTTGCCACAGTTTGGTGTCGGCATAGGCGTCAACGACGCGGTCGATCACCCGTGCGATGCCGGCTCCACTTACGTCATCAAACACAAACCCGGTGGCGACTTTTGCCGCCAAAGCGGCGACGTTGGCGTCGATCACCGTATCGGCAAGGCCACCGGTGCGCGCCACAACCGGTAGGGTGCCATAGCGCAGGCCATAAAGCTGGGTGAGGCCGCACGGCTCAAACCGTGACGGGATGATGATGGCGTCACTGCCGCCCTGCATCAGGTGCGACAGCGTCTCGTCATACCCGATATGGGTGCCAACGCGACCCGGATAGGCCTCAGCGGCGGAACGGAACCCCTGCTCAAGCTCGGGCGCGCCGCTGCCCAGCACAGCCAGTTGCGCACCGCGCGCCACGAGATGCGGCACCGCGTCGAGCAGGGCATCAAGCCCTTTCTGCTCGGTCAGGCGGCTGACCACGCAAAAGAGCGGGCCGGTCGCATCTTGCGCCAGACCAAACCGCTCCTGCACCGCGACGCGGTTCTCGGCTTTGCGCTTAAGACCACGCGCGTCATAGGTGCGGGCCAAGGCGGCGTCATCACGCGGGTTCCAAGCATCGGTGTCGATGCCGTTCAGCAACCCGCTCAACGCGCCACCGCGCGCCTGCAACACGCCCTCAAGCCCCATCCCGAACTCAGGCGTCAGGATTTCCCGCGCATAGGTCGGGCTGACGGTGGTGATCCGGTCGGAATAGGCCAACGCGCCTTTGAGCATGTTGAGATCGCCGTGGAACTCCAACCCTTCGGGATGGAACCAATCGGTCTTTAGGTGCAATTGCCCCAACACCTGCGGCCCGAACCGCCCCTGAAAGGCGATGTTGTGGATGGTGAACACGGTCTTCGGATACTGCCGGTCGGCCATGCGCAGATAGACAGGCGCAAGGGCGGCCTGCCAGTCATGGGCATGCAGCACGTCGGGCTGATAGCCTTCAATTGCTCCCATGCAAATTCGTGCCGCTGCCATCGAAAGCGCCGCAAAGCGGATGTGGTTGTCTGGCCAATCTTGCCCGGCCTCGTCCACATATGGCCCGCCCGGACGGTCAAAAAGCTGCGGCGCGTCCAGCAAAAGCAGCCGTACGCCATCTGTTGTGACCTGCACGACGCGCCCGGACCCGCCGGGAAGGTCACCAAACGATGTAACCTCCTTCCCCTTGGCCAAGAGCGGGAAAAGCTGCGGATAGGCGGGCAGCAGAACATGCGCCGTGACCCCATGCGGCTCCAACGCTGCGGGCAGCGCGCCCACAACATCCGCGAGCCCGCCGGTTTTGACAAACGGCGCGCATTCCGAGGCGACCATCAGAACCTGCATGTTACTTGTCCAGCTTGTCGATCATGTCTTGCGTGATCAGGCAGATGCCCGCCTCCGTGCGCCGGAACCGCTTGGCATCCAGCTCTGGATCTTCGCCGACGATCAACCCCGGAGGGATCTTCACGCCTCGATCCAGCACCACGTTTTTCAGGAACGCGCGCCGACCCACCTCGGCGTAGGGCAGGGCGACCACACCTTCGAGTTGCGAGAACGAATGCGTTTTCACACCGGTAAACAGCATGCAGCGATAAAGCGACGAACCCGAGATGATACAGCCACCGGACACCATCGAAGATACCGCTTGTCCGCGACGGCCTTCTTCGTTGTGGATGAACTTTGCAGGTGGCGTCAGTTCCGAATAGGTCCAGATCGGCCAGTCGGTCGCATAGATATCGAGTTCCGGTTTGAAATCGGTCAGGTCGATATTCGCCTGCCAGTAAGCGTCGATCGTCCCCACGTCGCGCCAGTATGGCTCTGTCTCCAGACCGGACATCACGCAAGACCGGCTGAACGGGTGCGCGCGGGCATCGCCGGATTTTACGAGGCCGGGGATGATGTCATGGCCAAAATCGTTTGATGATTTCGGGTTGGCCGCGTCTTTGGCGAGGACTTTGTAAAGGAACTCCGCCTCGAACACGTAAATCCCCATGCTGGCCAGTGCCTTGTCTGGATCATCCGGCATGGCGGGTGGATCGGCAGGTTTCTCAACGAAATCGAGGATCTTGTCGTTCTCATCCACGTGCATCACGCCAAAGCCTTTGGCCTCTTCACGCGGGACAGCGATACACCCCACCGTCACTTTCGCACCGGAGCGGACATGTTCCTCGATCATGAAGGAATAGTCCTGCTTGTAGATGTGGTCGCCGGCCAGGATCAGAACGTATTTCGGGCCGTACCCCCTGATGATGTCAACGTTCTGGGTCACCGCGTCGGCCGTGCCCTTGTACCAGTTGTCTTCGTTCAACTGCTGAGAGGCGGGCAGGATATCGAGGGATTCATTGCGCTCCGCGCGAAAAAAGCTCCAACCACGCTGCATGTGGCGGATCAGACTGTGCGCCTTGTACTGGGTCGCCACGCCAATGCGCCGGATGCCGGAGTTCACGGCGTTCGACAGCGCAAAGTCGATGATCCGCGTTTTGCCACCGAAATAAACGGCAGGCTTCGCGCGGATATCTGTCATTTCCTTCAATCGGCTGCCGCGCCCCCCGGCCAGGATAAAGGCCATGGATTGCTGCGCGAGGCTGAATCTGTCTTCTTTCATAAGTCCCCCCTAATGTGTGTGTCTGGCTCAGTCCGTTTTCAGTTGAAAATAAACCGCTGCCAGCGGCGGTACGGTAATGTCGATCGAATGTGGGCAGCCATGCATCGCGATTTGCTCCGCCGTGGCACCACCCGGATTGCCGGTGTCGGTGCCGCCATAAATCTCGGCATCCGAGTTAAAGATTTCGTCCCAATGCCCGGCGTCCGGTACGCCTACGCGGAACCCGGTGCGCGGCACTGGTGTGAAGTTGATAACAACGAGGACAGGCGCTGCGTCGTCGTCACCGTAACGGACCCAGGAAAACACTGAATCCGCGGCGTTGCCGCCATCGATCCAGCGGAACCCGTCGGGCTTGCTGTCTTTCTGGTAAAGCGCTGGCGTGTCGCGATAGACACGGTTCAGATCGCGCACCAAGGACTGCATGCCCTTATGCGGCGCATGGTCCAGCAAATGCCAGTCGAGGCTGGATTCATTGTTCCATTCGCCGCTTTGCGCAAACTCGCCGCCCATGAACAAAAGCTTTTTGCCAGGGTGCGCCCACATAAAGCTGAAATAGGCCCGCAGGTTGGCAAACCGTTGCCAGTCATCCCCGGGCATGCGCTGCAAAAGCGACCCTTTGCCGTGCACCACCTCGTCGTGGCTCAGCGGCAGGATGAAGTTTTCGGAAAACGCGTAGTGCAGGCCGAACGTCATCTTGTCGTGATGGTATTTCCGGTTGATCGGGTCTTCCTGCATGTAGCGCAGGGTGTCGTTCATCCACCCCATGTTCCACTTGAGGTCGAAGCCAAGGACGCCATGATAGACGGCGCGCGACACGCCGGTAAA
>CAZCOX010000084.1:0-12307 GCA_964500115.1 uncultured Rhodobacterales bacterium | reverse complement strand
TCGAGGCCATTGACCCGAAACCAAGCCGCCCAAGTCGACTCCTCCCGCCCGGCATCAAGCTTGAATTCAACGTCAATTAATCCGTGCTTTTCCAGGTCTCGCGGGTGATCGACAAACCGCGCGATATCCGGGCGCAAGAGCGGCGTGAACCATGTGCGCAACACAGGCTCGCAATGTAGGGTATCGTCCGGCTGCAACGCCCAACGAATAGCCATGTCCACCTCGCCATTGGCGATATCGCGGTTCTGCTTGCTGAGATCCCAGGAAATACGAATGTCAGACCGCTTTGCCTTTGGTGCGGACAAGGCAGGCATGATCCAATTGTGCACAGCTTTGACAGGCCCGCTGACGCGGAGCACTTTCGTTTGCACGGGTTCATGCGCGGCATCCCATGCCGATTGAATTGTTTTGAAGACCGACCCAAGATCGGCCAACAAGGTTTGACCCTTGTCCGTCAGTTCAACCGCCCGATGTTTCCGCAAGAATAGCGTACTGCCCAGTTCCTCCTCTAACTGTTTGATTTGAAACCCAACTGCTGCTGGCGTGACCGACAACTCGTCGGCCGCCAAGGCAAAGCTGAGATGGCGCGCGGCGGCTTCGAATGTCCGCAAAGCAGTCAGGGATGGCAGGCGTTTTGACATTTCACACAAGAATACCTTGCCCAAGAACGAAATCAATCTCGTTTGTCAGGAGCGGTGCGTGTCGGCACGTTTGCCATACCAACAATGCAAACACTGGAGACTGACATGACACGCACATTTATCGCTTCTATCGCCGCGGCAATCGCATTGGCCCTGCCCGCTCACGCCGAACAATTCGCAGTTCAAATTGATGCGGCATATGAAGGCGCAAACCCCAAGCTTATGGAAACGCTGAAGATTTCGGAGATCGAAAGCTTTTCCGAAAGTGGGGCGCATTATATTGTTCTTGATGCCCCAAGCGACGCATATGTCGAGGCGTTTTTCCATGCCATTGGGCGCAAGGCGATCCAACTGAACGTGTTGGAAGCAAATTGGGAAAACCCGACAATGGAAAACCTGTCACGCGCCCAGCGCCTTGGTTTTCTGCGCGCAATCGCCTGCGATTTCTGCACGAGCTGATTGCTGAAACTTCCAAAAACGGTGCGCTGCCCGCGCACCGTTTTCTGACTGTTTTCTGAAAAACGACCATCACAAGTTGCAACCGGACGCGTCATGCCTATAGCTGAGCAAAAGCATCCAAGAGCAGACGCATGGCACACATCATTGTTGTCGGAAACGAAAAGGGCGGCGCGGGCAAGTCAACCGTGTCGATGCATGTGGCCACGGCATTGGCCCGGATGGGTCACAAGGTTGGCACGCTCGACCTTGATCTAAGGCAGCGCACGATGGGGCGCTATGTCATCAATCGATCCAAAATGATGGAAGCCGAAGGGATCGATCTTCCCACGCCACGATATCTGGAACTGCCCGAGATCTCTGCCGACAGTCTGCAACCCGGCGAAAACATCTATGATCACCGCTTGTCTGCTGCGGTTGCAGAATTGGAACCGGGAAGCGATTTTATCTTAATCGATTGCCCAGGCTCCCACACGCGTTTGAGCCAGGTGGCGCATTCCCTTGCTGACACACTGATCACGCCTTTGAACGACAGCTTTGTAGATTTCGATCTGCTGGCCCATACCGACGCGGCTGGCGAAAAGATCGAGGGGCCGTCTGTGTATTCCGAGATGGTCTGGAATGCGCGCCAACTGCGCGCTCAGGCCGGTTTGCCGCCTATCGATTGGGTGGTCTTGCGCAACCGGTTGGGTGCACAGCAGATGGTCAACAAAGCCAAGATGGAAAAGGCGCTTGATCGCTTGTCAGCGCGGATCGGGTTTCGCGTTGCACCTGGATTCAATGAGCGCGTGATTTTTCGCGAATTGTTCCCACGTGGTCTGACACTGCTTGATCTCAAGGACATCGGCGTCAAGCAACTGAACATCTCAAACATTGCGGCACGTCAGGAACTTCGCGATCTGATCAAGGCGCTGAACCTGCCGGGTGTTTCGGTCACATTCTGACCGCTGGTCGCTGGCCGTCCGAAGGCTACCTTTGCGCTACGCAAGGGGGGTGCCATGACCGGGCCAACACGCAATGAACTCTGGTTTCGCCTGATCTTTAGCCTGTTTGGGCTTGTGTTGCTTGGCATCACAATTGCGGTCCGGGGTATCGCCAATTCGGCAGCTTTGGTTGAGGTTATTGGGATTGCAGGCGCCTTCTTTGGCGGCACGGCGATTTGGACGATCATGAAGCTTCGGCGCAAATCGGAGTAATGCGTGCCGACTGTGTAAAACGCCGTTACGCAGTTCACAGCCAATCTGGCATTGGCATCCGACAACGCCAATATGTTGTGGATAAACCGGGCGCAGCAACCACATGCGGCGACAGTCCATTGACTCAAACACATCTGCCGCGACAGACTGACCGTCAGTTGTGGAATCATACAGGCCATCCGCGTGCGCTTTTCAAAGCTCCGTTTGACAGGTTTCAAAAGCTTTGTTGATCCGACCGATCTGGTAATTGCGGACGGGTTAACGGGCGTGGTCGGGCCAAACGGGTGCGGGAAATCCAACCTGTTGGAAGCGCTGCGCTGGGTCATGGGCGAAAACCGCCCCACCGCGATGCGCGGCGGCGGGATGGAAGACGTGATCTTTGCAGGTGCCGCGACGCGCCCGGCCCGTAATTTTGCCGAAGTGTCAATCCATATCGATAATGGCGACCGGTTGGCCCCGGCGGGGTTCAACGATCACGACCAGCTGGAAATCGTGCGTCGCATCACGCGCGATGTGGGCAGCGCCTATAAAGCGAACAGCAAAGACGTGCGTGCGCGCGACGTTCAGATGCTGTTCGCGGACGCCTCCACCGGTGCGCATTCGCCCGCTTTGGTTCGGCAAGGCCAGATTTCGGAATTGATCAACGCCAAACCAAAGAACCGCCGCCGCGTCCTTGAAGAGGCTGCGGGTATCTCGGGCCTGTACCAGCGTCGTCATGAGGCGGAACTGAAGTTGAAAAGCGCGGAAGCGAACCTGCTGCGTGTCGACGACGTGATCGAGCAGTTGGCCACGCAGTTGGCACAGCTTGCGCGGCAAGCGAGGCAGGCTGCGCGCTACCGCGCTATTGGGGAAGAACTCCGACATTCTGAAGGACTGTTACTGTATCGGCGTTGGAAAGATGCCGATGTCGCCCGCGCTGCAGCCGATGCCGAGCTGCGGGAGCGAACAACTGCCGCAGCCCGTGCCGAGACTACGGCGCGAACCGCAGCGAAAGCGCGCGAAGATGCCGATGCAGCCTTGCCACCGTTGCGAGAAGAGGCCGCCATCGCGGCGGCTATCGTGCAACGCCTCGTGCTGCAACGCGATACGCTTTCAGAGCAGGAGCGGCGTGCCGAAGAGACGATCCAAACGCTGACGCGCCGCATCGAACAGATGAACAAGGATTTGGAGCGGGAAAGCGCGCTAAACCGGGACGCGGGCGAAACCATCCAGCAATTGGAATGGGAAGAGCGCGAATTGATTAAGGCCGCGGAAGGTCACGAAGATAACCTCGCCGAGGCCGCGCGCACCGCACAAGAGGCGGGGTCAGTCTTACAATCCCGAGAGGCCGATCTCAGCCAAAAGACCGAAGATGTCGCACGCCTTGCAGCGCGGCACCAATCCGCAGCGCGCCTGCTGAGCGATACGCAAAAGACGCTGGAGCGGAATGAATCCGAAGCCGCCAAGGCGCGATCCGCGATGGAGGAGGCGCGGGCGACCCTGTCGCGCTCTGCCGAGACGGTTCAAAAAGCCACCACGGAACAAACCGCAGCGCGCGATTTGGCAGAACGTGCCGAGACCGTACTGACGGAGGCTGAAACAGCACGCGCCGAGACGCAATCGCGCGAAGCAGATGCGCGTGCAGAGCGCTCAGAAGCGGAAGGCGAATTGAGCGCCTTGAGCGCGGAGACGACCGCCCTATCGCGCTTGTTGGAGCGGGATACAGCCGAGGGTGGGCAAATCCTCGACCGGCTGCAGGTTCAACAGGGGTTTGAGAAAGCGTTGGGTGCAGCGCTTGCTGACGATCTGCGTGCGCCGGAGGTTGCGGAGGATGGCCCAACCGGTTGGACCACCCTGCCCCGCTATGATGTCGACCAGCCCCTGCCAGAAGGCATCACGCCCCTGACTAACCACGTTTCTGTACCCGATGTGCTGGAACGCCGCATGGCGCAGATCGGCCTTGTTGATGCTGAAGACGCTGCGCGGTTGCAGCACTTGCTCAAACCGGGCCAGCGCCTCGTCAGTCCTGAAGGTGATCTGTGGCGTTGGGATGGATATCGCGCATGGGCGGAAGACGCGCCGACAGCGGCGGCGTTGCGATTGGAACAACTGAACCGCCTTGAAACGCTCAAACAGGAAACGGCGCGGGCGATGGCGCGGGCCGATGGTGCACGCGATGCCCATGACAGCCTGTCACAAAGATTGGCAGACCTGACCGCTGCTGAAAAGGCAGCCCGACAAGCGCGCCGTGATGCGGACACGTCTGTGACCGAGGCTGCCCGCAAGCTTAGCCGCGCCGAGGCGGATCGCGACATGGCGGAAGGCAGGCTTGAAAGCCTGGCCTTGACCGTTTCGCGCCACGAAGACGAAGCGACCGCCCAGCGCGCACAATTGCTTGAGGCACAACGCGCTGTGACAGAGCTTGATAATCTGGATAGCGCGCGCGCCGAAGTGGAAGACCTGAAACTGACCGTAGAAGCTGCGCGCATGACCATGATGGCGCGTCGCTCGGAACATGATGAGTTGCGCCGTGAAGGCGACGCGCGCAATGCGCGCCAGCAACAAGTGACCAAAGAGCTGAGCGGTTGGCGCCACCGATTGGATACCGCCGAAAAACGCAGTGCGGAATTGCACGAGCGTCGGGAAACCGCCGAGTCTGAGCTTGCAGAAGCGATTTCGTCACCCGCCGAATTGGCGGCGCAACGCGAAACGCTTGGGCACGAAATCGCGCAATCCGAAGCGCGGAGCGGCGAGGCCAGCAACGCACTTTCGGTTGCCGAGGCGGCCCTGCGCACAGCGGAACAGGCCGAACGGGATGCAGAGCGCGCCGCCTCCGAAGCCAGAGAGGCCCGCGCGCGTTCCGAAGCAAAAGCCGAAGCCGCGCGCGATGCCGTGAACACCGCCGCCGAACGTATCGCCGAGGAGCAAGACACAAGCCCGACAGCCCTGTTACAGAAGCTTGGGGCCGACCCGGAAAACCTGCCAAAGGCCGAGGCCGTTGAGGCTGACGTAAACCGGTTGAAACGTCAGCGCGACGCGCTTGGCGCGGTGAACCTGCGTGCCGAAGAGGACGCCAAAGAGGTACAGGAAGAGCACGACACGCTGGTCAGCGAAAAACAGGACCTGGAAGAGGCGATCAGAACACTCCGCTCTGGAATCGCCAGCCTCAACAAAGAAGGCCGCGAGCGTTTGTTGACAGCGTTTGAACAGGTGAACAGCAACTTCTCGCTTTTGTTCAAACACCTTTTCGGCGGCGGCGAGGCCAACCTCGTGATGGTCGAAAGCGATGACCCGCTGGAAGCCGGTCTTGAGATCATGTGCCAGCCGCCGGGCAAGAAACTGTCGACGCTTTCGCTTCTGTCGGGTGGAGAACAAACGCTGACGGCACTCGCACTGATCTTTGCGGTGTTTCTTGCCAACCCGGCACCGATCTGTGTGCTGGACGAGGTGGATGCGCCTTTGGACGACGCGAACGTCACCCGGTTCTGCGACCTGCTTGACGAGATGTGCCGTCGCACCGAGACACGTTTCCTGATTATCACCCACCATGCCGTGACCATGTCGCGAATGGATCGGTTGTTCGGGGTTACCATGGCCGAACAGGGTGTGAGCCAACTGGTGTCGGTCGACCTCAAGAAAGCGGAAAAGATGGTCGCCTGACCTGATCACCGACGCTCACGTCTTGCTGAGCTTACTGACACGCCATAGCCAGCCGGGTGCGTTTCGCTAAGGATGCCCTGAGACGGGGAGGCACGTGTGGCAAAAGACCTGACCATTTTGGCGAGCTGTTTTGGGCTGATGGCGTCGCTAGCAATCGCGCAAAGCACGGGTGTTCGCGCCAGCGATACGCTGTTTTCCGAAGCCGACCTTGATGCCAGGCTGCGCGGTGCGACCATCACATTCTTTGACGACGGAGCGTCCCGCTTCTTCGAGGACGGTCGGTACACATACACCTACGCCAATGACGGCGGAACGGGGTATGGCTATTTCGAAGTGACTCCCGACAGCACGATTTGCATTTCATTCGTCACCGGCTTTTCGCGCTGCGACACATATGTCACCGACGCGCAGGATCGGTTGGTTGTGATCACCGAAACCGGCGACCGGTTTCCGGTGCGTCCCTGACGCCAATCCGAAATGTCGCTTTACAAAACCCTCGCAACCAAGTGTCTTGCACGCTGGGCAGGATCACGAAAACCCGCGTACCTGAACTTAGGGGAGGCCACATGATGAGAGCCGCAGATGTGCTGGCAAAACGCCTTTATGAGGCCGGATGTCGTTGGGCCTTTGGCATGCCCGGCGGCGAAGTGTTGACGCTGATCGATGCGTTGGAGCAAGCAGGCATCACTTTCGTTCTGTGCAAACACGAAAATGCGGCAGGCTTTATGGCCGAAGGCACATATCACCGCACAGGTGCGCCTGGCATCCTCGTGGCCACGGTAGGACCCGGCGCATTGAACGGGATCAACGTTGTGGAAAACGCACGACAGGATCGTATACCGCTGATCGTGTTGACCGGATGTGTCGATGCGGATGAGGCACAAGTTTATACTCATCAGGTACTCGACCAGCCTCAAGTCTTTCGACCAATCACCAAGGCAACCTTCACCCTCAACTCCGGTGCGGCGCATGTCATTGCGGACAAGGCCGCAACCATTGCGATGGAGGGGCGACCGGGGCCGGTTCACATCGATGTCCCAATCTCAGTCGCGGATGCGCAAGCCGACGGAACGGGTGTTTTGCGCGCGCAAGCCGTCTCGGTTGCGCCCGTGGGCGCCGCATTGGACGACGCGAAAGCGGCTTTGATAAATGCCAAGCGCCCGCTGATCATCGCTGGTCTTGATGCCCTGTCCCAACAGGATGCAGACGCTGTCACTGCCGCAGCAGAGCGTTTGGGCGCGCCGGTAATCACCAGCTACAAAGCCAAGGGGTTGATCCCGGAAAGCCACCCGCTTTCGCTGGGAGGTGCGGGTTTGTCGCCCAAGGCGGACAAGATTTTGCTACCGCTTGTCGCCCGAGCCGACGTCATCTTGGCGATTGGGTATGACCCGATTGAAATGCGCGCAGGATGGCAAAACCCTTGGGATCCAAACACGCAGATCGTCATCGACATCACGGCAGAGCCGAACCACCACTACATGCATCAATCAACTCTCAATATCATCGGGGATTGCGCTGCCAGCGTCATGAGCATGCTGCCGGAAGAGCAAATGACGAGTTGGCCGGAAGGTGAGCCAGCCAAGGTCAAACAACAGCTTCAAGAGGCGTTCTTGTCGTCGAAGGGCTGGGGGCCTGCCGAAGTTATCGCGACCTGCCAAGACGTGCTGCCAAATGATACGCTCGCCACTGTCGACAGCGGCGCGCACCGCATTCTGCTGTCGCAGATGTGGCAGTGCCAGTTCCCCCGGGCGCTGACCCAATCCACCGGCCTTTGCACAATGGGCTGCGCGGTGCCCTTGGCCATGGGCGCGCAGATTGTCGAACCGGATCGCACCGTAGTTTCGTTTTCCGGCGATGCTGGTTTCCTGATGGTCGCGGGCGAATTGGCGACCGCGGCGGAGTTGGGGCTCAAGACAATCTTTGTTGTCTTTGTCGACGCCTCCCTCGCGTTGATCGAATTGAAACAGCGGCAGCGCCAGATGCCGAACACGGGCGTCGATTTTGGACAGACCAACTTCGCAGCGGTTGCCCGCGCGTTTGGGGGGCATGGTGTTGATGTGTCGTCAAAAGATGCATTGCAGGCCGCGCTTGAGGATGCGGTTCAGGCCGATCGTTTCACGCTGATCGCCGCGCATATTGATCGGAGGGCCTATGACGGTGCCTTCTGAGGCCAAAGGCGCGTTGGACGGGCTGCTTGTACTAGACCTGTCGCGCATCCTTGCCGGGCCGACCGCAACGCAATTGCTGGGCGACTTTGGCGCGACGATCATCAAAATCGAGAACCCGAAAACCGGCGGCGACGACACGCGCAGTTGGGGTCCGCCTTTCGCAGAAACGCATGACGGGAATAGCGACCTCAGCGCCTATTTCATGGCCGCCAACCGCAACAAGTACTCCGTCGCGGCGGACCTTTCGACGCCCGAAGGTCAGGACCTAGTGAAATCAATCGCTGCCCGCGCCGATATTGTCATTGAAAACTACAAACCGGGTGGTCTGGAAAAGTTCGGGTTGGACCATGCAACCCTTTGTGATGCCCATCCGCACCTCGTCTATTGTTCGATTTCAGGCTTTGGTCAGACCGGACCGAACCGCAATATCGCGGGTTATGACCTCATGGCGCAGGGCTATGGCGGGATCATGTCGCTGACGGGCGATCCTGACGGGCCACCGATGAAGGTTGGCGTGGGCATCGCGGATGTCATGTGCGGTATGTACGCAACAATCGGCATCCTTGCCGCGTTGCGTCACCGAGATGCTACCGGGGAAGGTCAGCACATTGACCTCGCTTTGGTGGATGCCCAGATGGCGTGGCTGATCAACGAAGGTACGAATTTCCTGACCTCCGGAAACGAGCCGAAACGCCGCGGCAATGCGCACCCCAATATCGTGCCCTACGATGTGTTCGCATGCAGCGATGGGCACATCATCCTGGCGGTCGGCAACGACACGCAATTCCAACGGTTTTGCACGGCCATCGGACGCGATGACCTTGGTGGGGATTCGCGGTTTGCAACAAACCCGGACAGGATTGCCAATCGCGATGCGCTGACACCTGCGATTTCTGAAACACTTCGCGGGTTTACGACCAAGCAAACTCTTGAGTTGTTACAGTCAGCACGTGTGCCCTGCGGGCCAATCCACAGCGTTGGACAGGCCCTGACAACGGATCAGGCAAAAGCGCGCGAAACTGTGGTTCCGGTCGCGCACCCCGACACGCGCGAAGGCCATGTAAACCTGCTTGGAAACCCGCTCAAACTTTCAAAAACGCCTGTCACGTACCGCCAGGCGCCGCCCCGGTTCGGGCAGGATACGGATAAACTTCGCGATCTCTTGGCGCCTTTCAGACCCAAGGCCTGATCACGGGCGCTTTCACCTCTTCGTGACGGCTTTTCACGTTCCCGCGCGCTAGCGGGCACGTGATGTGAGCGTGCAGACAGCAGTGTCTAGGGTCAACGCAAGGCCGCGATTGCGGCAAGTTGCGAAAGGGATCGCCTGCATGCACTACGATATTTGCTCCTGCCACGTCAGCCTGACCGATACACAGGCTGTCGCCGAATGGAATGGCGTAATCCTTGGAATTCTCTCACATGGCCAAAGCGCGCCAGTGCATCTTGGCAAACTACTGGAGTTGGCACCCGATTATGCCCTCGCGCATGCGGTCAAGGGTCTGTCCTGCCTGATGCTGGGACGCCGCGAAATGGTGGACATTGCAGTGCAAGCCAACACCGCCGCCAAAGCAGCACTTGCCGCTGGTGGCGCAACCGAAAGAGAGCGGCTTTGGTGTGACGCGCTTGACGCCTGGATCAATGGCCGCCCAAGCCAATCCATTGCCTGCATGGAAACCGCGATGCGGCTGAACCCGGCAGACACGATCAGTATGAAACTGTCGCACGGCATTCGCTTTATCCTTGGCGACAGCGCCGGGATGCGCCGGTCGGTTGAAAGCGTTCTTGCGGCGCATGGCCCCGACCACGCCTTGCGCGGCTACGCACTTGGCTGTCTTGCCTTCGGAATGGAAGAAACCGGCAGCTATGCAGAGGCTGAACGGATCGGGCTTGAGGGTTTGACTTTCGCAAATGACGACGCGTGGGGCCTGCATGCCGTCACACATGTCTATGACATGACCCACCGCACAGATGACGGTATTACGCTGATCGATAGCAACATGGCGGCCTGGGACCACTGCAACAACTTTCGCTTTCACGTCTGGTGGCACAAGGCGCTTTTGCATCTGGAGCAGGGCGATGTCGCCAAGGTGCTCGACCTCTACGACACACAAGTTCGCAACGAAAAAACCGATGATTTCCGCGATTTCTCTAACGCCAGTTCACTGCTCGTCCGGCTGGAGCTTGAAGGCCATGATGTGGGCCCGCGCTGGGATGAATTGGCCGACCTAGCCGAAGCGCGCAGCACCGATGGGTGCCTTGTCTTTGCAGACCTGCACTACATGTTGGCTTTGGCAGGTGACAATCGAAACGACGCAGCCGCGCGCATGGTGGCGCGGGTCGCGCGCGACGCCGAAGCGACAAACGAACAGGCGCGCATCATGGAAGACCCCGGCGTTGCGGCAGCCAAGGGTCTTGCCGAGTTTGGTGCCGGAAAATACGCCAGCGCCTTTGCGCATCTGCAAGCGGCCCAACCCCGTTTCCAGACAATGGGCGGCAGTCATGCACAACGCGACGTGTTTGAACGCGTGACAATTGAGGCGGGTTTGCGCGCCGGTCAACTTGATGCGACAGAAACGCTGTTGCAGAAACGCTCTGCTCTGCGGAGCGGCGCGGTCGACCGTTTTGCGCAAACACGCCTTAAGGCAATTGCCGAAGCACGTGGTCACCAGACCAGTCTTGCCGCTGAATAAACACGATGACCCTTGCCGATCCTTCCATGACGATGCCCCAGACCACCGCGCGCGCCAACGCCATGCCAAAGGCAGGAGCGCGCGACCCGCGCCTCGATTTCTTTCGCGGCATCGCGATGTTTATTATCCTGATTGCGCATGTTCCGGGCAATTGGCTGACCTTGTGGATACCGGCGCGGTTTGGCTTTTCTGACGCCACAGAGACGTTTGTATTTTGCTCTGGCATGGCTTCTGCCATTGCCTTTGGCCGCGCATTTCGCGACAAGGGATTGGCGATGGGCACCACCCGCGTCAGCTTTCGTATCTGGCAAGTTTACTGGGCGCATATCGGCCTGTTCTTTGCCATCGCCGCCACGATGGTGGCGCTCAACGCGATCTTTCCGGATGGACGGGACTATGTTGGTCAGCTGAACCTTTACCCGTTTTTCAACAACGCGCAGACCAACCTTCTGGGTCTGGTGACGCTGACATATGTCCCGAACTATTTTGACATTTTGCCAATGTACCTGGTCATTCTGGCAATGATGCCGGTCATGATCAGGCTTGCACGGATTCACCTTGGTCTGGCCGCGCTGGCCTCAATCGGCTTGTGGCTTTGCGCGAACGTCCTTGGTTGGAATTTCCCGGCTGAGCCGTGGTCAGAGCGCGGCTGGTTTTTCAACCCGCTTGGGTGGCAGCTTATCTTTTTCACTGGCTTTGCGTTCATGTCGGGCTGGATACCCGCCCCACCGGTGGACCGCCGCCTGTTCTGGACGGCCGTTGCCATCATTCTGATCACCCTGCCCTTTGCGTATTTCCGGCTCTACAACACGTTCCCGGTCTTCCTGGAATGGCGCAAAGAGTGGTCGTTCCTGTTTCAGAAAACCGACTTTGGCATCCTGCGTTACGTACACTTCCTTGCCACCGCTTACGTCGCCTACGTGCTGGTTGGGCCCAAAGGCGCGAACATCCTGCCCAGCGATGGAGTGTCGGTTCTGGCGCGTCTGTGGCGCAGCGTTTTGGCGATCATCATGAAAGTCGGGCAGCAGTCGCTGGCGGTGTTTATCGGCTCCATGTACCTCGCCCGTCTGTTGGGTGCGCTTTTGGATCAGGTCGGGCGGAACGCAATCAACATGGCATGGGTTAACCTTTTGGGCTTCGCTTTGATCATCGGGGTCGCCTATGGCGCGGCCTGGTTCAAATCCCAGCCATGGAAAAAGGGCTAAGCGATGCTGAGACGTGATGTTCTGGTCGGTCTTACCGCATTGGCCGTCAGCCCAACCGTGACACTGGCTGAAAGCGAACCGGGTCTGCAGCTTGGCGCCGCGACGTCGTTTCGCGCAGATGACATCGTCGCTTTGGCCCGCAAAAAGGCGGCGATGCCATATGTTGCGCCAAGGTCAGTGCCCGCAGCATGGACGGACATCACCTATGACGACTACGTGTCTATCTGGTTCGACGGTCGCAATGCGCTTTGGTCAGACGAGGCCGACGCGCCGCTGCACCTCGACGTGTTTGCACCGGGGCTGTTTTACCCG
>CAZCOX010000083.1:0-12379 GCA_964500115.1 uncultured Rhodobacterales bacterium | reverse complement strand
AGGCCGCTCTATTGAGCGGCCTTTTTTGTTCAGGTTTTCTCGGGATTGCCGTGTTCCTCGGCCAGCATTTCATCAAGATTTTCGTCCGGCGTCGTGTCGGTGCGCCAGAGTTTCACACCTGTTGAAAGTACAGACCGCCCCATCATGTGCGCGCCAATGGGGGCTGTCAGCAGAATAAACAGCACGATTGCCACGACGCGTTTAATGATCTCGGGCGTGCCAAAGACAACGGCTGCGCCTGCAAGGATCAACCCGCAGGACAACGTGCCGATCTTGGTTGAGGCGTGCATGCGGATCAGAACATCGGGCATACGAACCAGCCCAAGCCCCCCGATCACGGCAAAGATGCCGCCAAGGATGATCAGGCTTCCTGCGATCAGATCACTCATCGTCAGCTCCTTCGCGGTTGCGGAAGGTGTTGCGTTCAGCAAAACGCGCCAATGCGACGGTGGCAAGAAACCCGACCAGCGCCAGCACAAGTGCGACGTCTAGAAAGGCGGTGGTGCTGTAGCGTACGGCTGCCAAACCGCAGAAAGCCACAATCGCCACCGTCATAAAGTCGAGCGCGACAACCCGATCCTGCAGGCTTGGCCCTTTGACCATGCGGATGAAGGCCAGAATGACCGACAGCACCACGCAGATGAAGCCAAACTCCAGCGCAAATTCCATGAAACCGCCCATCACACGCCCTCCACGGCATCAATCACCCAACGTTCCATCCCGTCTTTCAGGCTTTTCTTGAGGCCCTCGGGATCATCCCCAAACATCGCGTGCACCAGCAGGGTGGAGCGGTCTTCGCTCACATCGAGGCTGAGCGTGCCCGGCGTCAGTGAAATCAGGTTGGTGACCAGCAAGATGCCCGCGTCGGTTTTCACATCGAGCGGAACCTCGATGATCGCCGGGTTGGACCGGTGGCTTGGTGTCAGGATATCGATGGCCACCGCAAGACTGGAGACGATTAGTTCGTAGTGGAACATGATCACCAGTTTGATCCAGGCTACGACGCGGCGGAAATAGCTGCTGGTGCCAATAAGCGGCTGCACAAGCCACAGGGAGGCGTAGCCAATCACAAACCCGGTCGTGAGGCCGAAAAGAGAGACAGTCCCGGTGAAAACAACCCAGCAGATCGCAAGGACAACGTTTAATCCAAACGCGTTCATGGCTGTTCCCCCAACACGGCGGTGATGTAGGCGGTCGGATCAAGCAATTGTGCCGCCGAGGCTTGCGCGAATTGTACAAACGGTTCCGGCATCACGCCGATGATCACTGTCAGGATCGCGAGGCCTGCAATCGGGGTCAGCAGGGCCTTGCGTTCAAAGATGCTCAGCTTGGCCAGATTGGGTTCCACACCGTCTGGATGCGGCTCCCAAAACGCCTGCGCCCAGATTTTTGTCATCGAATATATGGTCAACAAGCCGACCGCCAAAGCGATGCCCGCGATGATCCAACCCTGAATATCGAGCGCCGCTTTGACCAAAAGAAACTTGGCCCAGAACCCCGAAAGTGGTGGGAAGCCGGCAAGAGAGAACGCGGGCACAACGAATAGAACTGCAAGGAACGGTGCCGATTTGTAGAGGCCCCCGATGCGGCCAAGCTCTGTTCCGCCCGCGATCTTGTTGGCGACGCCCGCAATCAGGAACAGGTTCGCTTTCACCACGATGTGGTGGACGAGGTAGAACACCGCGCCGACGAGCGCCAAAGGTGTCATTAGCGCAAGGCCGAGGATCATGTAGCCGATCTGGCTGACAATGTGGAACGAGAGGATCTTGCGCATGTCACTCTGCGCCGCCGCCCCCAGAACGCCAACCACCATGGTGAATCCGGCGACCCAAAGCAGGATTGTGTGCGTAAACCCGATGTCATGGTCAAAGACCATCGTGAACATGCGGATCAGGGCGTAGACGCCCACCTTGGTGAGCAAGCCGGCAAAGACTGCCGACACGGAAAACGACGGCGTGTGGTACGAGGCAGGCAGCCAGAAAAAGAGCGGGAAGACCGCCGCTTTGACGCCAAAAGCGATCATAAAGAGCACCGCCACAACCGTCAGCAATTGCTGGTCAGCATTGTCAACCGCGCCCGCCAGATCGGCCATGTTGAGCGTGCCGGTCATGCCGTAGAGCAGGCCAATCCCCGTCAGGAACAGGATGGTCGAGACAAGATTTAACGCCACGTATTTGACACCGCCGTCGATCTGTTCGGGTCTGCCACCCAGAACCAGAAGACCGAAGGAGGCGATCAGCATCACTTCGAACCAGACGTAGAGGTTGAACAAATCACCCGTGATAAACGCGCCGACCACCCCTGCGATCAGCATGTTGAACAGCGCGTGGTACCCGAGCCGCTCCATCGCGGCGTCAACGTCAGCCAGCGCGTATATGGAGACGGCCACGGCGACGATGGCGGTGATCAGAACCATCACAGCCGACAGCAGGTCTGCCACCAAGGTGATGCCAAACGGTGCGGCCCAGCCGCCCATCTGCCCGGCGACAACGCCCTCTTGCAGGACGGTGTTCATCAGTACAATTGCCGCCACGAGGAGGATCGAGGAGCCGATCACGGACAGCCAACGGCCCGCCGCTGAATGTCGGAGGAGAAAGGTCGCAACCGCCGTCACAAACGGGATCGCGATGGTGAGTGCAAGAAGCCAGCTCACTTTTGGGCCTCTTCCGGTTCGGCAAGGCGCATCTCGTCAGGTGTCAGGGAGTTAAGCGAGGTCCACGCGCGGAAGACCAGCACGATGGCAAAGGCAAACAGGCCAAAGCCGATCACGATGGCCGTCAACACCAGCGCCTGCGGCAACGCGTTGGCAACAAAACCGGCGGGCGCATCGGCGCCTTCGGGGATCAGCGGCGGCGCGCCGTCGGTCAGACGACCCGAGACAAAGATCGTCAGGTTTGCGGCGTTGGAAATCAGGACCAGCCCGAAGATAAAGCGGAGCAGGTGGTTCGACAGCATGAGATAGACTGCTGCGGCGACCAAGACACCGATGGTTATGGCAAAGAGGACTTCCATCAGATTTCCTCCTCCATCGCAAAGACGAGGGTGAGGACTGAACCGAAGACCACCAAATAGACGCCAATGTCGAACACAAGAACAGATGACAGGGGTAGGCCCTTGTCGTCTTCTGTCGCGCCGATGAACAACCATTGCCCGGTAAATAGCGCGTCGCCAAAGACGGCTGCAAAAAGCCCAGCGGCGAGTGCGATGCCAAGGCCCCACATGGCGATGGTTTGCGGCAAGACGCGCAGTGCGGCGCGGGCATCCTTGGTGCCGCAGGCAATCGCGTAGAGGACAAAGCCGGTCGCGCCTGTCAGCCCGCCGATGAAGCCGCCACCCGGCTCGTTGTGGCCGCGCAGCATCATGTAAAAGGAAAACACCAGCAGCAGCCCGGCCAGATACCGGGTGCCTGCGCGGAGGATCACGGAGTTCATTGCGAGCCTCCTTTCTTGGTCGTTCTGAGAAGGGCATAGGCCGAAAGGGCGGCGATCACGACCACGGCGATTTCACCAAACGTGTCGAGCGCGCGGAAATCGACGAGGATCACGTTCACGATGTTCCGCCCGTATGCTTCTGGCCAGCTTGTGACCTCGAAGTACTCCGTCAGCCGCAGATCCAGCGGCGAGGACACAACCGCGATTAGAATCAGCGTAACAACCCCGCCAACTGCGACGGACAAAGCCGCATGTGCGTGATTGAAGGTGGCTTTCGGCAAAGCGGGCAAGCGCAACATCACCACGGCCACCAGAACCACAATCAGTGTTTCAACGAGCAACTGAGTGATGGCGACATCCGGCGCGCTGAAGACGATAAAGATCAGGGCAATCCCGATGCCGACCACGCCAAGCGATGCAATGGCCGCGATGCGGGAGTTGGTGAACAGTGTCAGCCCGGCCCCGGCGCAGATCAGCAGGGCGATCGACGTATGCTTCCATTCGACATCCGACATATCCAGCGTCATTGAGGGCAGGCCAGTATAGACAAAGGTCAGGATCACGCCGCCAGCGATGGTCAGGAACGTCAGGAACAGATAGCTCGACAACCTGCCGTTCTGCACAAGCTGCGTCTGCCACGCGGCGAGCGCCTTGAGTTTGACGAGGAATCCGTCCCACCCGATGTCGAGGCTGGGCAGAGCGCTGAACCCTTTCTCAAGCCACGCTCGGAGTTGGACGTGTGCCACGTAGATCAGAATGCCAAGAACAAAGGTGGCGATGCTGAGGAACAGGGGGATGTTCACCCCGGCCCAAAGCTTGAGTTCCTTTGCCTCGGATGCCTCACCGGTCAACGACAGAACGGTGGGATTGATCAATGCAACCTGCAACGCATCGGGGTAGATACCAAAGAACGTGCCGAGAATTGCCAAAACGACAGGCCCAGCCAGCATTTGCCAGGGTGCTTCTTTCGGGGTTTGACCCGCGCCAACCTGCCCGCGCCAGAACGGGCGCAGTGCAACGATCCCTGCCACCGCGAACATCAACGCATTGGCCAGCAGGACAGCGCCCGCTGCAAAGACGGGTTCGGATGCAACGGCGATGGCGCCCGCGTATTTCAATTCTTTTCCGATGAAGCCAAGGAAGGGTGGGAAACCGGCCATCGACATGGCTGCAAGAGCGGCTGCAATCGCCGTCACCGGCATCAGGCGACCCAAGCCACCAAGCTGATCGGTTTCGCGGGTGCCTGTAGATTTGTCGATGCAGCCCACGACGAGAAACAGGGCCGCTTTGTAGAGCGAATGCACGACAAGGAAGGTCGCAAAGGCGGTCATCGCGTAGCCTGACTCCTGCCCCAGAAACAGGGTGAGCGTGCCGAGCGCCATTAGTGTGGTGTAGGCCAACGCTTGCTTGAGGTCGGTCTGCCGCAAGGCCAAAAGGCTGGCGAATACCGCAGTCACCGCGCCAAAGATCGTCAACGTCCAAAGCCAGATATCGGTGCCCGACATGGCCGGATGCATCCGCGCCATAACGTAGACGCCAGCCTTCACCATCGTGGCGGAGTGCAGAAAGGCGCTAACCGGCGTGGGTGCCGCCATCGCGTTGGGCAGCCAGAAATGGAACGGCACTTGGGCTGATTTGGTGAAGGTGCCTGCCAGCAACAGGATCAGGATGGGAACGTAAAGAGCATGCGCCCTAAGCGCGTCGCCTTGCGCGATGATGCTGGAAAGGCTGGTCGTGCCGGTGGCTGCGGCTAACAGGATAAGCCCGGCAAGAAACGCCAATCCGCCGGCGCCCGTGACAAACAGGGCCTGCAATGCGTTCCTGCGGCTTTTCTCGGCCTCGTGTGAAAACCCGATCAGCATGTAGGAGGTGAAGGTCGTCAACTCCCAGAAAACAAAGAGAACAATCAGGTCGTCGGCCAGCACCAATCCCAACATCGACACCATGAACGCCGTCAGAAACAGCGCAAACCGTGCATATTGTGGATGCCCGGCAAGGTAGGTGTTGGAATAGAGCAGCACCAGCGTGCCGATGCCTGTGATCAGAAGAGAAAAGGTGAGCGAGAGGCCATCGACGAGAAAGGCGAACTCGATGCCCAGAGACGGAATCCAAGGCGCCGAGATGCGAATAACGTTGCTTGCGGCGATGGTCGGGAGCATGGAAGCGAAATAAACAAAGAGTGCACCAGCAAAAAGGACGGGGATAATTCCAACCCATCCATTTCCCCGCGCATTGGGATCGACACCTTCGGCCATCAGTTATGGCCTCCAAGTCTTTTGTTTGATCTTGCTCCGGCTGATGTCGGGCGCACACTCAACAACGATTGCCATGCGCCCATGCCCGATGCATGCCCGTTAATCCTAACGAGGGTTTCTTGTGGTCTCTTCATAGTCCCGCTCTCACACTTAGAGTAGGACATAGGTAGTAAAACCGATTGACCAAATCGAAAGTGCGCGCTCTTTTGATAGAAAATAACTATCGATAGCGCTCATGCCCACTTTGCAGCAACTCAAATACTTCGTCGCCGTCGCGGATCACCTGCATTTCCGCCGTGCGGCAGAGGCGTGTAACGTGACGCAACCGACATTGAGCGCGCAGATCAAAGACCTCGAATTGCGCCTTGGCGTGCCCTTGGCGGAGCGTGGCAGGTCGAAGGTTGTGTTGACGGCCAGCGGCAAAGACATCGCAGAACGGGCGCGCCGGGTGTTGCGCGAGGTTGAAGAAATCCGGCAAGTCGCGCGTTCCAGCCAGGGCTTGCTGTCAAGCGTCATTCGGGTTGGCGTTGTTCAAACGGTTGGGTCGTACTTTCTGCCACTGGTGATTTCCGACATTCACGCGGCTTATCCAAAGCTTGGCCTTTATGTGCGCGAAGGTCTGCCAGACGTTGTTTTGTCGAGCCTTGAAGATGGCACGCTTGACCTGCTCTTCTTTCCGCTGCCGGTGAACCGCAGTGAGATCGAAACGCTTCCATTGTTTCGCGAACCAATTCAGGTTGTGGTGCCGTCCGACCACAGGCTGGCTGACATGCCAGAGATTGAGCCTGCGATGCTAAAGGGCGAAACCATCCTTTCGCTGGAACCTGGTCACAAGCTTTACGAATTGGTGCGCCAGATATCAAAAGACTACGGCGTGGAGCTTTCGCACGACTACGAAGGCACCAGCTTAGATACCTTGCGCCAGATGGTGGCGACGGGAATGGGGCTGTCGCTAATGCCAGCGCTGTACGTCAAATCGGAGGTCGCGCATCAGGACATCGTCGTCGCGCGCCCCTTTCGCGACACAGCGCCGTCCCGCACCATCGGTATGGTCTGGCGCAAAGGCACCTCTCGCGAAGAGGAGTTTCGACTACTGGCCGCCCTTATTTGCAAATCGATGTCGGCCAAAGCTCAAGAGGTGACCGTTCTGGGGCAGGTGAGCGGCAGCTAATGCGAGCCGCTTTGGTACTTTGACAAAGATGAGAGGGTTTTTGCACGGCGTTTCGCAGTGACAGCTTCGTCATTTTCTGCCTGCCCCAGCAAATCCAAAGCCGCAACATGCTCAAAATCGAAGGGCACCTTGGCAAGCGCGGGATTCATCAATTCTATCATTTCGAACACGGGCGTGGATGCGCGACGCGTTTTTTCATCGAACTGTAATGCGAGCGAAATCAGACGGCGGCTGTTGAATGGCGAAATGTAAAAGTTGCGCCAAAGCGCTGGAAAAGACGCGCCGATGGTGGCGTTGTAATAGACCTCAAGGAACATGAAATCGACGGCTTTGGCGCGCGCCGCTTCAGGCAGCGCATCTTGCCAGAGTTTAAACTCCGCCCGGAACCGATCTGCGATTTCCGGCGAAAACTCTTTTCGCGGCACAATTAAAAGACGCTCGATCTGCCAATCCGGATTTGACCAATGCCGTTTGGACTTGAATACGAAAACCGCGCGCAAAAGGTCTGTCTGATGCCCGCGAAGAATAACGTGATCCTCGGGAACACCCTTTATCACACCGTTAAGGTACTCCTTCGGCGGGGCCGACGGCGCGCCGTATGCAATCTGGTAGGCGCGCGTCATCAGCCGCACCTCTTTGCCGGTCATGTCATATTGGCGCCGATCATGCACATGGTGTGCCACACCGACAGCATCGCACAACTGCCGACCGATGGCCGCATCGCGCCGTGTCGCATAATTGTTTATGTGGGTATAGACTTGCTCGATTTTTGGCAGGTGAGGTTGTGCAAAGCCCAAGAGCAGCCGGCTGTCCTGTCCGCCGCTCACCGGCAAAGCGCAGGGATAAGCGCTTGATACCGCCTCGATGTTATGGCGCGCTGTCTGGATGATGCTGTCGTAGGTCGAAAGCGGAGCCTCTGGCGGTTCGTCAAATCGCGTTTCTTTTGGCCAAAATCGGGTCTCGCTGAACGTGCCCAGGTCAAGGCAGTGGTTCGGGTTCAACCGTCGCACCGATCTGTCAGCGGTGTGGAAAAGCGAATAGCGCCCGCCTTGTTCGGCGATGACCGCGGGGTCGTAGAGTGGGTTCTGATCAATGGGACGTTTGATTGCCAGCAATGGCGATGATGCGACGAACCGATCGGATTTGTTGTAAACCGCGCCGATCATGCCGACAGGGTCAGTATAGAGCCGCGTCTTTTTCTTGATGTTCACAACAAACGCGTATCGCCCGGCCACTTCGACCAGATAGGATTCAAACCGCGTCCAGAACTTAGGGTCGTTTGCATTGAGCGGTAGCTCGGTCACAAGCCCTTTCGGATCGACTGCAATCCCAAGCAAAAAACCAAGGTCCACACCGTTTCTGTCGGTGATGTTCGTTACCGGAAGCTTTGGACCCGTGTGTATATGCCAACCGCCGGCCTGTTTTTGGGCGAAACCTTCTATATCTTCGTTGGCTTCAGACAGCACATATTGGTACCGGAAATGTTCCGGAAAAGACCCAAGCCGATACGACCACTGCCGTTGTGCCTCAAACATGTACTGCTGCCGCCATTTTTCTTGATACGCTACACGAACGGCGCAAGCGGCGTCGATGCAAATATCTCAAGCGCACAGAGAAACTGCGCGTTGACGACATGGAATTTGAGGGAATTGGTGGAGCCTAGGGGGATCGAACCCCTGACCTCTTGCATGCCATGCAAGCGCTCTCCCAGCTGAGCTAAGGCCCCAATGTGCGTGGTCTGTTACGCAAAGCCGGGGGCGGGATCAAGATTGATTCCGCCCTCCGGACAGAAATTAATCGTCGTCTTCGCTGGCGACGTCAGCAATCTCGTCAAGCGAGACGTTATCGTCCTCGTCGTCATCGAGTACATCATCGTCTTCGAGTTCGACATCAACATCATCATCGTCAAGAACATCCACATCATCGGTGTTCTCGGTCGCGGCTTTGCTTTGCGCATCTTCGGCGTCTGCCGCGATCATGCGGGTCTTGCCGGTGTCCACCTCAACGATTTCTCCCGTGTACGGGCTGACAATCGGATCGGCGTTCAGGTCATAAAAGCGCTTGCCCGTGGTTGGGCAGACACGCTTTGTGCCCCATTCTTCTTTGGGCATGGGTCATCCCCTTCAATTACGTGGTCATATCGACAATCTGCGCCAACTGCCATAACACCGAAGCAGTGTCAAAGACCTATTTCAACGAGCAGGACATGGGCGTCAAAACGTTACCGGGCAACCCTGACATCCCTCTTAATTTGCGAAAAAATGCTCGCGCCCGGCGGCTTACATTGCGGATCTCGCGCATTGACGGATCGGTGTCGCTCACCGTGCCGCGCGGCGTCTCGGAACGCGAGGCTTTGGCGTTTGCAGCCGAAAAGGCACATTGGGTGCGCGAACACCTGTCCGGGCTTGATAAATCGGTATTGCTCGGGCCGGGGACAACACTCTCCGTTGCGGGGCGGGATTATATGCTCCGCGAAGGAAGTGTTCGCCGCCTGATCGCGTATGACGATCACATTGATTTGCCAGCGCCAGTGGAAAAGGGCCGTCGGCACCTGTTGGCGTGGGTTAAAGAGCAGGCGCGAGCGGAACTTGTGCGTGCATCCGACCACTACGCCGCACGGTTGGGGCGCCGGTATACGAAGCTGACGCTGAGAGACACGCGGTCACGTTGGGGCTCTTGTTCTTCGGTGGGTGCGTTGATGTATTCGTGGCGGCTGGTCTTGGCGCCACCTGAAATCCTGAACTACGTCGCGGCCCATGAGGTTGCCCACTTGGCCGAGATGAACCACTCACCCGCTTTTTGGGATGTTGTTGCGCAGCTCTATGGCCCCCACAAGGCGGCAAGGCGCTGGTTGCGGACAGAAGGGCCGGGTCTGCACAGGTATGTGTTTCAGGCTTGACCGGTGAGGTCGCTGTGATCACAAAGTCATATGACCAAACTGGCCCGTCCCGCTGAACCAACACTAAATGCGCATGATCGGGTGTATCGTGGCCTGCGAAACCGGATCATGTTTGGCCAGATTTCTCCCGGGCAACCTTTGACGCTTAGAGGGATCGGCAAGGATTTCGACGTTTCAATGACTCCCGCGCGGGAATCGATCCAGCGACTTGTCGCAGAGGGGGCACTGTCGATGTCGGCCTCGGGGCGCGTGTCGACGCCCGAGCTGTCTAACGACAGGATCGAGGAATTGGCCGCACTTCGGGCGTTGATTGAGGTCGAGCTGGCCAGCCGCGCCTTGCCGCGCGCGCATCTGGCCTTGATTGACCGTTTGCAGGCGATCAACGGAACGATTGCCGACGCCGTGTCGAACCGCGACGCCGTCGGGTACATCCGCACAAACCTGGATTTTCACCGCACACTGTATCTGCGCGCCCAAGCGCCCGCGATGCTGGCAATGGCCGAAACCGTTTGGTTGCAACTTGGGCCAACCATGCGGGCGCTTTACGGGCGCCTACGACGCACCGAAGCACCGCAATTTCACAGGTTGATCATTGCGGCGCTCAAAGCGGGGGATGAACCCGGCCTGCGGCTTGCGGTGCGGTCAGACGTGACGCAAGGTTTGCGGCTGCTGACCGGATAACCGATGTCAGTGCGCCATGAAGACGGGCACTTCGGACGTCTCAAGCATGTTGCGTGTCGCACCACCCAGGATGGCTTCGCGGAATCGGGAATGTCCGTAGGCTCCCATGACCACCATGTCTGCCGCAATGTCAGTCGCATGTCGTCGCATCACGTCAGACACACGTGGCAGCGTTTTGGACAGAACATCAACCTCCACCCGCACGCCGTGGCGCGCGAGATATTGCGAGAGTTGCCCACCCGGGTCAGACCGGTTCGGGCCGTGTTTGGGCGGATCGATGACCACGATATGCGTCAACTGCGCGTGTTTCAGAAAGGGCAGGGCGCTGCGAACGGCGCGCAAGGCTTCGGCGCTTTCGTTCCAGCCGATGGCCACCTTATGCGGCATTTTCAACTCGGCTGCTTGCTCGGGCAGTACGATCACAGGTGACTGACCTTCGAACAATGCACCTTCGACAACGGGTTCCAGTTCGATGCCCTGCACCTCGCCATAGGGGCGGGGCAGCACAACAAGGTCTGAAAATCGTGCATGTGTCGCAACATAGCGGGCGATATCGGCCAGTTGACACACGCCTTCACCGACGCTCCATCGGGCCGTTGTCGGCTCCAGCATGCCGCGCGCTGCGGCAGCCAGATCGGCTGCCGTTGCCTGCGCCTGATGTAAGGTTTCCTGCAGAACCGCCGCATTCATTCCGGCGTAGTAATACCCTGTCTGCGTGCGATCGACGCCCAGACAGGCCACTTCGAGATGGGCATCTTGTTCCGTCGCCATCGCAAGTCCCTGCGCCACAGTGTCTTGCAAATGGAGTTTGTCTGTCACGACGGTGAGAATGGTTTTGAACGCCATGGTCGCTCCCTTCGGTTCAAATCGTCATGGACAAACCATCTCTCAAAACCGGGTGTGCGACATTGATGCCCATCAAGACATTCGACGAATTCTATTGATGCAGATCAAAGCTAGGTTTGGCCGAGTTCCGCATTAAGGCCCCAGTCTAAAAAAAACGCTCGCGCGGCTGCACGAATCGCGCGGGTCAGACGAAGGGACGAATTATGTTGAACTATATCAAGCTGATCGCGCTCGGTTTGATCACGCTCTTTGCGATGATCGCCGCTGGGTATGCGCGCGATCTGGCCTACCAGGTTCACGCCATCATCATCGTGGCGATATCTGCTGGGCTTTTCCTCTGGACGCTTCGCAATACTGATGAACCTGTGGCGCCTGCTGTCCTTGAAACCAGCTACATGGACGAGGTGATCCGCTACGGTGTGGTTGCAACGGCCTTCTGGGGGGTTGTCGGCTTTCTGGCCGGCACGTTCATTGCGTTTCAGTTGGCCTTTCCGGTGCTGAATTTCGATTGGGCGCAAGGTTATATGAACTTCGGTCGCCTGCGGCCTTTGCACACCTCGGCGGTGATTTTTGCGTTTGGCGGTAACGCGCTGATCGCGACATCGTTCTACATCGTACAGCGCACAAGTGCCGCGCGCCTGTGGGGCGGCAATCTCGCGTGGTTCGTGTTCTGGGGGTACAACCTGTTCATCGTGCTGGCCGCGACGGGCTACATTCTTGGCGGCACGCAGTCCAAGGAATACGCTGAACCTGAGTGGTATATCGACCTGTGGTTGACGGTCGTCTGGCTGGCCTATCTGGCGGTGTTCCTGGGAACGATCATTAAGCGCAAAGAGCCGCATATCTATGTGGCGAACTGGTTCTTCCTGGCCTTCATTGTCACCGTGGCCATGCTGCACGTGTTCAACCACCTCAGCATCCCGGTCTCGATCTTTGGTTCTAAATCCGTACAGGTCTTTGCCGGTGTGCAGGATGCGATGGTGCAGTGGTGGTATGGTCACAACGCCGTGGGCTTCTTCCTGACAGCGGGCTTCCTGGGGATGATGTATTACTTCATCCCTAAGCAGGCAGAACGCCCCGTGTTCAGCTATAAACT
>CAZCOX010000082.1:0-12475 GCA_964500115.1 uncultured Rhodobacterales bacterium | reverse complement strand
GGCTTCGCCTCCAAAGATGCGGTGATCGAAAGCGCTTATGCGGCTGGTCCAATGGGCTACGCCTTCTGGATGCTCGTCATCGCGGCACTGTTCACCAGCTTCTATTCCTGGCGTCTGATGTTCCTGACCTTCTACGGCAAGCCGCGCGGCGACAAGCACACGCATGAGCATGCGCATGAAAGCCCAAAGGTCATGCTGATCCCGCTGGGTGTGCTGGCGATCGGTGCGGTCTTTGCCGGTGCCATCTGGTACGGCAGCTTCTTTGGCAAGCCAAATGAAGTGATCAAGTTCTTTGGCGGCAAATACGGTGAACCGACTGCGGAACTGGTCGAGCGCGTGGCGGAGCGCAGCCCGAAGGCGTCGGAATTGAAATACGTAATGGAAAGCGCACCGGGCGAGGCCGCGATCTATATGGCGCCGGAAAACACAATCTTGCATGAAGCGCATTACGTGCCGACATGGGTCAAGCTCAGCCCGTTTATCGCGATGCTGATCGGGCTTTTCACGGCTTACATGTTTTATATCCGCGATCCCTCGCTGCCAAAGCGTCTGGCCGAGAGCCAGCGCCCGCTCTACTTGTTCCTGCTGAACAAGTGGTACTTTGACGAAATCTACGACTTCCTTTTCGTCAAACCGGCAAGCGCTGTAGGTCGTCTTCTTTGGAAGCGGGGCGATGGCAACGTCATCGACGGCTCTATCAACGGCGTCGCCATGGGCTTTATCCCGATGATGACGCGGCTCGTTGGTAAGGCGCAGTCAGGTTACATCTTTACCTACGCCTTCTTCATGGTGATCGGCATCGCAGCCCTTGTCACGTGGATGTCTATCGCGGGAGGGGCCAACTGATGGACAATCTTCTTTCCATTGTAACCTTCCTGCCGATGCTGGCAGCGCTGATCCTGCTGGTGTTCCTGCGCGGCGACGACGCGGCCGCGAACCGGAATGCCAAGTGGCTATCGCTCATCGCGACCTCGGCTACGTTCATCATCTCGCTCTTCATTCTGTTTCAGTTCGACCCGCAGAACACCGGCTTCCAGATGGTGGAAGAGGGTGAGTGGCTGCTGGGCCTGCAGTACAAGATGGGCGTCGATGGTATCTCGGTTTTGTTCGTGATGCTGACTACCTTTATGATGCCGCTGGTGATCGCGGCGTCGTGGGACGTGAGCCACCGCGTCAAGGAATACATGGTGGCGTTCCTGCTTTTGGAAACGCTGATGCTGGGCGTCTTCGTGGCGCTTGATTTGGTGCTGTTCTACCTGTTCTTTGAAGCGGGTCTCATTCCGATGTTCCTCATCATCGGCATCTGGGGTGGCAAGAACCGCATCTATGCGAGCTTCAAGTTCTTCCTCTACACCTTCCTCGGGTCGGTGCTGATGCTGGTGGCGATGGTCGGGATGTTCGCGGATGCGGGCACGACGGATATCGAGCAGCTGATGACGCACCAGTTTGGTGCCGAGACCTTCTCGCTGCTGGGTGTTCAGATCGTTGGCGGCTTGCAAACGCTGCTGTTCCTGGCGTTCTTTGCAAGTTTTGCCGTCAAGATGCCAATGTGGCCTTTGCACACATGGTTGCCGGATGCACACGTTCAAGCCCCGACAGCGGGTTCGGTGGTTCTGGCAGCGATCCTGTTGAAGATGGGTGGCTACGGCTTCCTGCGGTTCAGTCTGCCGATGTTCCCTGTGGGCGCAGATGTACTGACGCCCTTGGTTTTTTGGTTGTCGGCGATTGCCATTGTCTACACTTCGCTGGTGGCGCTGGTGCAGGAAGACATGAAAAAGCTGATTGCATACTCGTCAGTTGCGCATATGGGATATGTCACGATGGGCATCTTTGCCGGCAACCAGCAGGGCATCGATGGCGCGATTTTCCAGATGATCAGTCACGGCTTTATTTCTGGCGCGCTTTTCCTTTGCGTTGGTGTGATCTACGACCGGATGCACACGCGCGAGATTGACGCCTATGGCGGTCTGGTGAACCGGATGCCAGCCTACGCGCTGATCTTTATGCTCTTCACGATGGCAAATGTCGGGTTGCCGGGCACATCCGGATTCATCGGCGAATTCCTGACGCTCATGGGAATTTTCCAGGTCAACACGTGGATCGCGGCGATTGCCACATCCGGCGTGATCCTGTCGGCGGCCTATGCGCTGTGGCTCTATCGTCGGGTGGTTATGGGTGACCTGATCAAGGAAAGCCTTAAGACCATCACGGACATGTCCAAACGCGAACGCGCGATTTTTGCGCCGCTGGTGATTGCGACGATCCTCTTTGGTGTCTACCCCGCGCCTATCCTTGATACCATCGGGCCCTCGGTTGAGGCGCTTGTTTCCAACTACCAGACCGCACTTGCCGAGGCGCCCACCGCCACGATCCAAGTCGCGGCGGGCAACTAAGGAGGCCTGAGCAATGCTTTTGGCTGATCTGACCGTCATCCTGCCAGAGATTGTTCTGTCGGTTTATGCGATGCTCGCCCTGATTGGCGCGGTTTACACCATCAAAGATGGTGCCGCGTCGATGCTGGTCTGGGTGACCTCGGCCCTATTCCTCGCCATTGCGATCTGGATTGGCGTGAATGGCGAAGGCACTAATGTGGCCTTTGGAGGTATGTTCGTCGATGACGGCTTTGCGCGGTTTGCCAAGGTGGTGATCCTGGTATCCGCGGCAGCCGTATTGCTGATGAGCGAGGGTTATATGGCCCGCAAAGGCCTGCTGAAGTTCGAATACCCGCTGCTGATCGCGCTGTCCGCCGTTGGTATGATGATGATGGTATCGGCCGGCGACCTGATGGCGCTTTACATGGGGTTGGAATTGCAATCCCTGTCGCTTTACGTGGTTGCCGCATTGCGCCGGGACAGCCTGAAATCAACCGAGGCCGGTTTGAAATACTTTGTGCTGGGCGCTTTGTCGTCTGGCCTGCTGCTCTACGGTGCGTCACTGGTATATGGCTATGCCGGCACCACGCTGTTCTCTGGCATCATCCAGACCGCGATGCATGGCGATCTGTCGCTTGGTCTGCTCTTTGGCCTTGTCTTCCTGATCTCGGGCCTTGCGTTCAAAGTCTCCGCCGTGCCGTTCCACATGTGGACGCCGGACGTGTATGAAGGCTCGCCGACCCCGGTGACGGCGTTCTTTGCGACCGCGCCAAAAGTGGCCGCGATGGCGCTCTTTGCCCGCGTGATGCATGACGCCTTTGGCGACGCGACGCAGGATTGGGGACAGGTTGTGGCGCTGTTGTCGGTGCTGTCGATGTTCCTTGGCGCAATTGCGGCGATTGGCCAGACCAATATCAAACGTCTGATGGCGTTTTCCTCGATTGCCCACATGGGCTATGCGCTCATGGGCTTGGCGGCGGGCACCGTTCTGGGTGTGCAGGCCATGCTCATTTACATGGCGATCTACGTGACGATGAACGTTGGCACCTTTGCCTTTATCTTGTCGATGGAGCGGGATGGTCAGCCGGTGACGGATATTTCATCGCTCAATATGTATTCCAAGCAGGAACCGGGTAAGGCGTTGGCGATGCTCGTGCTCTTGTTCTCTTTGGCTGGTGTGCCGCCATTGGTGGGCTTTTTTGGCAAGCTATACGTGCTGCGCGCGGCTTATGAGGCTGGGTTCGCCTGGCTTGCAGTCGCCGGTGTGATCGCGTCTGTGATTGGCGCGTTCTATTACCTGCGGATCGTCTTTTACATGTATTTCGGCGAAGAGACAGATCGTGGTCTGGACGGTGGCAAATCGCCGGTTCTCTGGGGGTTCCTGATGGCCTCTGCCGTGATCATGGTTGTGGGTGTTGTGAACCTCTTTGGGATCGAAGGGGCTGCAGCAGCGGCGGCGGCGACGCTTGTCAACTGATCAGACCTTTTTGGTGCTAAACGGTGACGCGCCTTTGGCGCGTCGCTTTGTTTTGTGCGCCCCGCTGCGCGGGTCGCGGTGCCTCCGGCGGAGGTATTTCGAAACCAGAGAAGAACAAGGGTGTCTTAATGGCTGAGTGGCCTGCGGGATATGACAAGATCGTTCTGGATCAGGTCGACAGCACCATGCTGGAGGCGGCGCGGCAAGCCTCAGACCTGCGCGGGCCTGTCTGGATTTGCGCGCTGTCACAGACAGCGGCGCGGGGACGCCGTGGGCGGGCCTGGGTTAACCCTGTTGGGAATTTGGCGGCGACGCTTGTGATGCCTTTGGAAGACAGACCGGAGCTGCGGGCATTACGGAGTTTCGTCGCTGCACTGGCATTATTTGATGCGATCGCGGAGGTGACCGGGCGGGTCGACGGGTTGTCGCTGAAATGGCCAAACGACGTGTTGCTGAACGGGGGCAAGCTGGCGGGCATCTTGCTTGAATCCCTTGGCCCGTGTTTGTCGGTCGGGATCGGTGTGAACCTAGTGACCGCACCCGACGCGGGTGAGGTTGAGGCGCAGGCCGTGCGGCCCGTCTCGCTTTTGTCCGAGACAGGTGTGGACGTCGCGCCGGAGGTGTTTCTGGATGTGCTGACCGCAGCTTATGCGCGGTACGAGGCGCAGTTCCAGACGTACGGGTTTGCACCCATTCGGGAGGCGTGGCTGTCGCGGGCCGCGCGGTTGGGTGAGGTCATCACCGCGCGCATTGGCACAACCGAGGTGACCGGGACCTTCGAAACGGTGGACGCCGAGGGGCAGATCGTATTAGGCACCACGCGGGGCCGTCAGGCGATAGCTGCGGCGGATATCTTCTTTTGAGGGGCGCGTGATGCTTCTGACCATTGATTGCGGCAACACCAACACCGTCTTTTCCATCTGGGACGGGACGCGGTTTTTGTGTACCTTGCGCACCTCGACCCATCATGGGCGGACGGCGGATGCCTATTTCACGTGGTTCTCGACCCTGATTAAGCATTACGACATCGATCTGCAAATCAGCGATGTCATCATCTCGTCCACCGTGCCGCGCGTGGTATTTAACCTGCGCGTGTTCTCTGACCGGTTTTTTGGTGTGCGGCCCTTGGTGGTTGGGAAGCCCGAATGCCTGCTGCCGCATCCGCCCCGCGTGGACGAAGGCACGATCGTTGGGCCGGACAGGTTGGTCAATACGGCGGGTGCGTATGATCGACATGGTGGTAACCTGATCGTGGTGGATTTCGGCACGGCCACCACCTTTGATGTCGTGGACCATGACGGCGCCTATGTAGGTGGTTTGATCGCACCCGGAGTGAACCTGAGCCTTGAGGCGCTGCATATGGCGGCGGCGGCGCTGCCGCATGTCGATATCTCTAAACCTCAACGCGTGGTGGGCACCAATACGGTGGCCTGCATGCAGTCGGGGGTGTTCTGGGGCTATGTCGGGCTGGTCAAGGAATGTTGTGCGCGCATCAAAGCGGAGCGTGGCCAGCCGATGAAGATAATCGGAACGGGTGGTCTGGCCGCGTTGTTTGCGGAAACCGAAGACCTATTTGATGCGTTGGAAGACGATGTGACGATGCACGGGCTGACCGTCATCCACGCCTATAACAAGACAAACGGATAGATCATGAGCGGTGAACGGATCATTTATCTGCCCCTGGGCGGGGCAGGCGAAATTGGCATGAATGCCTATGTATACGGGTATGGCAAACCCGACGAGGAACGCCTGATCCTTGTCGATCTGGGCGTGACCTTTCCGGATATGGATGGCACGCCGGGGGTAGATCTGATCCTGCCGGATATCGCGTGGCTGAAAGAGCGACGCGACCGGTTGGAGGCGATTTTCATCACCCATGCGCATGAGGATCACGTTGGTGCCGTGGGGCATTGCTGGGAAGAGTTGGGCGCGCCGATTTATGCGCGCGCCTTCACGGCCCATATTGCGCGGCTCAAGATGAATGATCGGGAGCTGTCGCCAGAGACTGTGCGCACCGTGTCGCCTTGGCCGGAAGTAGTTGAGGCGGGGCCGTTCAAGGTGGGATTTGTTCCGATCTCGCACTCGATCCCGGAAAGCTCTGGGCTTGTCATCGATGCGCCGCAGGGGCGGTTGGTGCATTCGGGCGATTTCAAAATTGACGAAACGCCACTGGTTGGAGAGCCATTTGATCGCGCGCTTTGGGCGGACGTGGCGAAACCGGGCATCAAGGCGCTGATCTGCGATTCGACCAACGTGTTTTCAGCGCACGCCGGGCGGTCAGAGGCGACGGTTGGGCCGGAGATTGAAACACTGGTGCGCGATGCGTCGGGCATGGTTGTGGCGACGACGTTTGCCTCCAACGTCGCACGGGTGAAGACGCTGGCCGAGGCGGGGGAGCGGGCAGGGCGCTCTGTGTGCCTGATGGGGCGCGCGATGCGGCGAATGATCGAGGCGTCGATTAAAGCCGGAGTGCTGGACAGCTTTCCGACGGTGGTCAGCCCGGAGGATGCGGGCAACATTCCACGCGAAAACCTGATGCTCATCGTGACGGGCAGCCAGGGTGAACGGCGCGCGGCCTCGGCCCAACTGGCGCGTGGCAAGTTTCAGGGGATCACGATGAAGGAGGGGGATACGTTCCTCTTTTCCTCAAAGACGATCCCGGGGAATGAACGCGGTGTCATCAGGATCATCAACCAGTTTTCCGAACAGGGTGTGGATGTGGTGGATGACAGTTCTGGGCTTTACCACGTGTCTGGCCACGCGAACCGGCCCGACTTGGAAACGATGCACGAGATCATCAATCCGCAGGTGGTTGTGCCGATGCATGGCGAACACAGGCATCTGCGCGAACATGTCAAGCTGGCTGGGCAAAACGGGCGCAAAGGTGTGCTGGCCGTGAACGGCATGATGATGGACCTGAGCGGCAATGAGCCGACGGTTGCGGAGTACATCGAAACTGGGCGGACCTATCTGGATGGTTCGGTCAAGGTCGGTGCCTTGGATGGTGTGGTGCGTGACCGCATCCGGATGGCGCTTAACGGTCATGTCGTGGTGACGGTGATCCTTGATGAAGACGATGAAATGCTGGGCGAGCCGTGGTGCGAGGTGATGGGCCTGCCGGAGATCGGCCGAAATAACGCGCCGCTTGTCGACGCGCTGGAGGAAGATTTGTCGCAATTTATCGGGCGGGCAGGGGAGAAGACCCTCACCGACGATGACAAGCTCGAGGAAGGTTTGAGGCGCGTGGCGCGGCAAACAACTCTGGCCGAGATTGGCAAAAAGGCCGAGGTTACGGTTGTCATCTCGCGCCTGGCATGACGCGGGCGATTGTCTTTGATCTTGATGGCACGCTGATCGACAGCTTGCCCGATATGACTGCATCGACGAACACCCTGCTGGTGGAAGAAGGCTTGCCGCCTTTGGAGCCGTCGGTTGTCGCAGGCTTTGTCGGGTCCGGCGTTCGGGTGTTTATCGATCGCTTGATCGCGGCCTCGGACCTTCAGGCGTCGCAATACGATGATCTGATGGAGCGCTTTATGGCGCTTTACGTAAAAGCGACCGATCATACGGAAGTGTTTCCACATGTGATCGAGACGCTTCAGGCCTTGCGTGATAGTGGTTATGCCTTGGGCATTTGTACCAACAAACCAACCGCGCCGATGAACGCTGTTCTGAAGGCGGTTGGTCTTGATACGGTTTTGGATGTGGCCGTTGCGGGTGACACGTTGATCCAACGCAAACCCGATCCCGAACCGTTGCATCATGCGTTTCGACAGCTTGGCGCGACGCAGGGCGTCTATGTGGGGGATAGCGACGTTGACGCCGAAACGGCGCAGCGGGCTGAGGTGCCTTTTGCCTTTTTCACCGAAGGTATTCGCACGAAATCGATCGCGGACATCCCGCATGATGCAGCTTTTGGTGATTTTCGGGAATTGCCTGCGATCTGCGACGGGTTGATCCGCCCAATTTGACGGTGTGTCAGATGTTCAACGCGAACATCCGGGTCGCGTCTGTCGATAGGCTTGTGTCCAGCGCGAAACCTGCTTTCTGCAAGACTTTGGCAGATGCGGGGTTGTCTGCCGCGACACCACCCACGAACCGGCGTGAACCTGCTGTCTTGGCGGCCTCAATCAAGCCTGTCACGAGTTCGGTTGCGTAGCCGCGACCCCAGTCTGACTCGGCGAATAGATACCCGATATGCGTCGTTGGCTGTCCGACGTCATGTGTGTCGGCCAGGATCAACAAGCCGATAAGGGATTGCGTCTCTTTCACCTCAACAAGCCGAACGTCACTTTCCGCGTCGCGCGCGTCGACCCATGAAGAGATGTCGGGATCGGTTTGATCCAGCCAAAGCGGTTCTGGCAGCGTGGTCAAAACGGCCTGTGTCAGAACAGATCGGAGCGCTTTTTCAAGTTCAGCGCGTGCATCGACATCAGCAAGATCGTCCTGCCATGTGCGTACAGTCAGCCGGTTGGTTTCAAACGAACCAATCCGCGTCATGACAGGACAGCCAGTACTTCGTTACCCAGCGCGGCGTTCGTCAAAGCTCTTCGCGATGAATGAGGGCATGTGATCGCCCATACCGACGACGTTGTTCTCGCGCCCGCCTCGGTCATTGCGACGGTTGCGATTGGTGTTGCGTTGGGTGTCTTCGCGCTTTTCAGCCTTTGGGGCCTCTGCAACGGCCTCAACCACGTCGGTTTGCGGTTTGTCCGACGACTTGTTTCGGCCACGTCCGCCGCGTGACCGACGGGGTTTATCACCTGTCTGTTCTTCGGTTATGGCGTCCTTCGCCTCAGGCTCAGCCTGCTTGAGCGGGTTTTCGATGCGCGGGATTTCTTTTTGGATCAGACGTTCAATTGCGTCGAAATTCTTCTCGTCTTTCGGTCCGCTAATCATCATGGCCTTGCCGTCACGTCCGGCGCGACCCGTGCGGCCGATGCGGTGCACATAGTCCTCAGCATGGCTGGGCACATCGTAGTTGAAGACGTGGCTGACGCTTGGGATGTCCAACCCGCGCGCCGCCACATCTGATGCCACCAACAGACGAATGTCGCCGTCGCGGAACCCGTCGAGTGTTTTCATGCGCTGCGACTGGTCAAGGTCGCCGTGGATCGGCGCGGCATCAAAGCCATATTTCTTGAGGCTCTTCGCGCAGATATCCACATCCGTCTTGCGGTTGCAAAAGATGATCGCGTTGGTGCAGGCGTCGCCTTCAAGCTCGATAAGTTTACGCAGCAGTTTGCGTTTTTCCGTGCCTTCGCGGTCGCGCCGCGAAGCTTTGAACATTACCACGCCTTGCTCAATCGTCTCAGACGCGGTGGCCTGTCGGGCAACTTCGACGCGCGCAGGCGCACTCAGGAATGTATTCGTCAGACGCTCAATCTCTGGTGCCATGGTCGCCGAGAAGAAAAGGGTCTGCCGGGTGAACGGCGTCAGGCTAAAGATGCGTTCGATGTCGGGAATGAACCCCATGTCGAGCATGCGGTCAGCCTCGTCAACCACCATGACCTGCACGCCGGTCAGCAAAAGCTTGCCGCGCTCGAAGTGATCAAGCAGCCGCCCCGGTGTGGCAATCAGCACGTCCACGCCCTTGTCGATCAGCGCGTCCTGTTCTTTGAAACTGACGCCGCCGATCAAAAGCGCTTTCGTCAGTTTGACGTTCTTGGCGTAGATGTCGAAGTTTTCTGCCACCTGTGCGGCCAGCTCGCGGGTCGGGCAAAGCACAAGGCTGCGCGGCATACGTGCCCGTGCGCGGCCTCGCGCCAGAAGCGTAATCATCGGCAGTGTAAAACTGGCGGTTTTGCCTGTACCGGTCTGCGCGATGCCCAACACGTCTCGCCCTTCCAGTGCGGGCGGAATGGCTCCGGCCTGGATTGGGGTGGGCGTGTCGTAGCCCGCTTCTTCAATAGCTTTCAGGACTTTCGGGTTGAGGTTCAACTCAGAGAATTTTGTCATGTGTATCCGTGTTTCACGGACTGACTGCGCCCGTGCGTCTAAAGTGATCTGGCCCGGCTGGCCCTGTTTTTATCCACAGTTTTGATCGTGCAGCGTATGTAGCGCGCGCGCCGTGTATGGTCAATCTGGTACCCCTTGACTGTGTCTATGTGACCGAAACGGGTGCATTTGGTGGCCTTGCAGCAACAAAATCGGGCCTTTTGCCGGGGTTCGGGTGCGTTTCGCTCAAGATAGCAATGCGTTGCCGTGCGGGAATGTTCCATGCTTCCATTCGAACGTGACATCAGCCGCGAATATCGACGCCGAAAAGTTTGCCGATCGCGGCGTCAGGATCAAATTTCGGTTCCAGCAACAGGTTGTGCCGCTGCAAACGCTGACGCAGGTCGGCGCTGTCCGCGCACAATTCGTCAAAGAACTGCCGGAGGCCGTCTTCTCCTTCTTCTTCCTGCAAATACGCCAGCAACCTGCCAACTGATTTCGCAGGCTCGCCGGGGCGAATGCGGTAGGAGCCTTTGGTTTGGCGGAAGTCCAGTTTGCGCAGAAAACTGTCCCAATCGGGCGCATGCAGATGGCCAACATATGTGTCTTCCAGAATGTGAATATTTTCCACATCCTGACCCTGCGTGCGGAGCCGATGAATGGCCAACCGCATGTCGTCAAGGCCCGGTCGGGCAAAGACCTTACCGGCCAAATGGCTTAGAAATCCGCCGCGCACGTAGCTTCCGAATGTTGGATAAATCTCATGCACGGCGTTGGGCGATACATGGCGTCCGGTGCTGCGCAGCTTGAACCGAGTGGGCAGTTTGCCGTTCGGCGACGCGAGTGCTTCGGCCGGGAAAACCCGAACGCCCGCCATGTCGGGTGGCACCTTTTTCAGGGCCGTGGCGAGTTTGGTTTTGCACAGGATGAATTCGTCAACATCGATGTGACCAAGCCAGTCAACCTTGCCTTCGGCCATGCGCAACGCGCGTGTGGAATTAAAGACCTGCCGCAGCTGATGCTCCTCGGGGCGTTCTTTGCCAAGGTCGGCCCAATAGTCCGCATCGCACACGGTCAGTGAAATGCTGGGCAGGTCGCCCAACAAGTCTGTGACCTCCTGATCCGGCGCGTCGAGGAACAGGTAGATGTGTTTTGCACCTAACTCCAAGTGGTGCGCGACGAACCGTGTGACGTCGAGTACGGGCGCGTTTGTGGTGCACACCACGCCCCAGCTTGGTGTGGCGGCCGCGGGTTTTGGAACTTCGACCGTGATCCCTGTTGACGGAGGCGGTGGCGGCTTTTGTTCCATGCGGCGCAATTTGCGGGCGCGCAGCCGATGCAGGCGGCGGAAAACGGTTCGAGGGTCGTCGATCAGGCGTTGCAGCATGTCATGCGCGAGGGGACGAATGACATCGTCCTGATCGGCTTCGTCCCAGAGGCGGCCAATCATGTTCACGTCCAGCCCGCCATCGACCAGCGCGTAGGCGTTCATGTCGAGCGGCAGCGTTCCATTGATGCGCCCATCGAGCGTGAATGGCCGGTCTGCATCACGCCCGGAAAAAAGCCGTTCGCTCTCGTATAGCTTCATCGTGCCGAAAAGCGTTGCCAATCCAAGGCCCGCAGCGCGCTGCGCTGGGGTTTTCCCATGGTCGCCAAAGGTCGCAAGGCTTGATACCTTCCAGCGCAAGTCCATCTCCCGCAAGAGCAGATCTGACTGCTCGGCCCAAAGGCGTTGGAACAAGTCGGCGGTGTGGGATGGTTGGGACCGTTTCCGCAGATGTGCGATGAGCAGACCATTCAGATGAAGCAGCGCGTTTTGCCCCGTCAGTTCCTTCGCGATTTCCCAGGATTTCCTCGCGTTCTCCGACCGGGTTGCTGACCCTTTGCCCGGATTTTTAACGCGGGTTTTGGCAATGGCAGCAAGATCGCAGTCGAGCGGGGGCAGGGCCTCACCTTGCGCAAAGCTGAGCGGCGCACGGCGCGCGTTCATCTGGTTCAGGATGCCGGTCAGCCCATCGGGATAGGCCGGGTTATGCGGCGTATCATCACTGCTCATGTCTGCAGAGTGCCGGTTTGTCTGGATGCGTTCAATACGGCATTTCGAAATGCCGTGGGCAAGCGGCTTTGAAGCCGCTTTCTGACGCGATTTCGAAATCGCGTGGTCCAAGCCCGTTCGAACGGGCTTAGACCATCATTTCCTTTGTCGCCGATAGGGTGACATCCGGGTAGTCGCGGTCGATCCGGTCAATGTCCCACTGAAGACGGGTGAGGTATACGGTGTCGCCATCATTGTCGGTTGCGATGTGCTGCTTGTTGGCATTCACGAGCTTTTCTACCGCTGCCTTTTCCCCATGGACCCAACGGGCAGAGGTGAATTGCGAGGGTTCAAATCGCACGGGCAGCCCGTATTCCAATTCAATCCGGCTGCCCAACACCTCGAACTGCAAGGCCCCGACGACACCCACGATAAAGCCAGAGCCAATCATCGGTTTGAACACCTTTGCCGCCCCTTCCTCGGCAAACTGCATCAGCGCTTTTTCAAGATGTTTCGCCTTTAGCGGATCGCCCGCGCGCACAGTTTGCAAAAGTTCGGGCGCAAAAGAGGGGATGCCTGTCACCTTCAGCGCTTCGCCCTCGGTCAGCGTGTCGCCGATCCGCAACTGTCCGCGGTTCGGGCTGCCGATGATAT
>CAZCOX010000081.1:0-12702 GCA_964500115.1 uncultured Rhodobacterales bacterium | reverse complement strand
TAGGAACACAAGAAAGCTATACATCAGTGTTGTTTGCAGTTCTGATATGGCGAGGTTGGTCATGTCAGATCGCCACAGATCCGACCAAAGCCGGCTTGGCATCGATGCCAATTTCTTCGAAGGCCATGACCGGATTGGTGATGCCTTTGGTCGACAAAACGCTTCGCAAGAAACGGCGGCGGCGCCCTTGGGTAATCAACGCGGGGAACAGTCCCTTCTCGCCAGTGCGTGCGAACTCCTGAGCCATATTCTTCGCCAGTCGTTCGAATTCATCTGGTGGTAGGGCAACGTCGGGCGCGCCTTTGTCATTGTTTAACTCGTGTTCCTCAAATCGCCGCTCCCAGTCGGAGGCGAGGTTCACAAGTGGGATCGTGCCGTCTTCGCGTCGCAGAGAGGCGACAAGTTGAAAGCCCAGCTTTTTGCGTACGTGTTCGCACAGCGCTTCGGCGGTGTATCCGTGCCCGCGCGTCTCTGAAAGCGCCTCTAGGATCAATTGCAGGTTGCGAATTGATACCTGTTCATCAAGCAAAAGCTTTAAGACCTGGAGCAAGGTGTCCAGCGGTACCTTGTCGGGAATGACCTGATCAATCAGCGCTTTGTTTGCGTCGGCACGCGCCGGGTTTGTCAGCGAGCCAAGCTCGTCGAGAAGTCTTTGCAACGACTTCATGGTCAACAAACGCCCGAGATTTCGTTTGATGATTTCAAGCAAATGCGTCGCCAAAACTTCGCTCGGTGATACGACTGTGAAACCGTTGAGCTGGACATCTTCTCGGTCTGCCCTTGGGATCCACCGCGCCGGCGCACCGTAGACCGGTTCGTCAACGTCCTGACCGCTTGGGAGCAGCGATGCATCATCGGGAACAAGCGCCAGCACGAGGTCAGGATGGAGCACCCCGCGTGCGACCTCGACGCCATGAAGCAACACAAGATACGTCCCATCGGGCAAAATGGCCTCATCGGTCAGACGTACCTCTGGCATAATCGTGCCAAAGCTTTTCGCGATATGCGTGCGCATGTTGAGAATTCGGGAATCGAGGCCGTTCGCGGGGTCGAGGACCATGTCGACGAGATCGGGGGCGAATTCGACATGAATGTCATCGAGATCGAGAATGTCTCCGATCGGGCGATCCTTGGCTGTGACTTGAGGTTCGGTGCTTTCTTCGGAGTCGTCGGTTTTCTGCGATTGCCGACTGGCCCAGTAGGCCAGACCGCCAAGGATCAGACCGCCGACTGTAAACGGAATAAACGGAAGACCAGGAACGAGCGCAAAGAGACCCATCAAAACAGCGACCGTGCCCAATGCCGCAGGGTGGCGGCCAAGCTGGTCGGTAATCGCCAGGTCTGTCGCTCCAATCGCCCCACCGCGCGCCAGAAGAAGCGCGGCTGCGATTGAGATAATGACTGCGGGAATTTGTGTAACCAAGCCGTCGCCGACCGTGAGGATGGCGTAGGTCTCAAATGCGGTTCCCAAGGGCATCCCATGGACAAGTGTGCCCATGATCAGCCCGACGACGATGTTGAGCAGGGTGATCAAAAGACCTGCAATCGCGTCGCCTTTCACGAATTTAGACGCGCCATCCAGTGATCCGAAGAATGTGGTTTCGTGCAATTCGCGGGTTCGCCGTTCGCGCGCTTCGGCATGTGTGATGGCGCCCGCGGCCATATCGCTGTCGATGGCCAATTGTTTGCCTGGCATGCCGTCCAGCGCAAAACGCGCGCCAACTTCGGCCATGCGGGCAGCACCTTTGGTGATGACCATGAAGTTGACGATCAACAATACGCAAAACACGACCAAGCCGAGGAACACGTTGCCGCCCATCACGAAGTCGGCAAACCCCTGGATGACATTGCCCGCCGCATCGGTGCCGGTATGGCCTTCACCGATGATCAGCTTGGTTGAACTGATGTTCAGCGAAAGCCGCAACATCAAAGAGGCCAGCAGAATTGTGGGGAAGGCGGAGAAATCCAGAGGCCGTTCTACAAAAAGTGTCACGGTGAAAATCAAAATTGCCAATGCAAAAGACGCGGCCAAACCAACATCCAAGACAAAGGCCGGCACAGGCAAGATCATCATGACGATGATCGCCATTAGGGCCACCGCCAGCGCAATGGTTGGGTTTGCGTAGACGGTCTTGAAGGCCGCGTTCATCGGTTTTGCCTGCGAAAATCAATAAACGGTCGCTGGGCGTTTTCCGATGTCAGGAAAAGCGACCCGGAATGGCGCGACGAGCCTTCAGAAAACGCTTGCGTGAGGGGCGGTTCATCAAGTTGGCCTTCAAAGTCTCGCGTTTGTAGAGCGGCGTGCAGTTCGGAAAACTTGGCCTTGTAGCGCGTTGCGAATTCCGGCGTTCGGCTGTGATATGCGCCGACGGCTTGCGTCCAGTCGCCAAACTCATCGTAGAGTTCGGTCAAAAACCCGGCCGCGTATTCGGCGTTCATGTCTGGATCAAACATCTGATCCAAGCTCTGGAATGCGTTGGAATGCCATCGGTAATTGATCTGAAAACAGCCAATGTCGATATTGGACGCACCGCGTTTGATCCGCGAAAAGACGTAAGAACGCGCCTCGTCCTCGGATCGAAACCACGTTCCGTCACCGGCGTGGTTCACAGTCCAAGGCCAAGGTTCACCGCTTCCCTGTTGACCTGTTTCGAGACGCGTGATCGCCAACATGACATCGGCAGGTACGGCCGAATTGGCTGCTGCGCGTTTTGCGGCAGCATCACAAATATTGGCCAACGCGGGCTGACCAAAAACGACACAAAGCACTGCTGAGACACAAATGCGCTTTGCAACTGCCTCAATTGACATATGAGTTCTCGCCTTCTGCGATTTCGCCGAAAGCTACCGACCAAGCGGTTATCAATTGGTTACCAAACGGAGGCGCGTGTCAAAAAAACCGCTCTAGGAGCGCGAACAAACCCGCACCGATTGCGGCACCGAAGACGAGCAACGCCGCAGGGGACTTGGCCCAATGCCGTTTTTCGGTTGGCTTGTCTTGTGCCTGAGCGATCAGCGCTTGCTCGACAAGGCCGGGCAGGCGTGGGCCAAAACGCGCAAGCACCAACGCGGTCTTGCCCAGATCCTTTGCAAAAGCACGAGGGCCGATGCTGGTTTTGATGTAATCCTCAACAATTGGGCGGGCCACGTCCCAAATATTCATCTTGGGATCAAGCGACCGCGCAACACCTTCGACCACGACCATGGTGCGTTGAAGCAAAATGAGCTCCGTACGCGTCTGCATTCCAAAACGTTCGGTCACTTCAAAGAGATAACTCAGAAGGCGACCCATAGAGATACGCGTTGCGTCCATACCAAAGATGGGCTCGCCGACCGCGCGCAAAGCCCGCGCAAATTCATCGACATCCCGATCGTTCGGGACGTATCCAGCTTCGAAGTGCACCTCTGCTACGCGTTTGTAGTCGCGTCGGATAAATCCGTAGAGGATCTCTGCGTAAACACGTCGGGTGTACTCATCGATATGGCCCATGATGCCGAAATCAAGTGCGATGATGTCGCCGTTTGGCGCAACCTTGAGGTTGCCTTGGTGCATGTCCGCATGAAAAAATCCATCACGCAGGGCGTGTTGCAGGAACAGCTGCAAAACCCGTTGGCTGAGCGCCACACGGTCATGACCCGCAGCATCAAGCGCCGCGTTATCGCCCATCGGAACACCTTCAGCCCAACCGAGCGTCATTACGCGCCGACCGGACAGTTCCCATTTGACATCCGGCAACTGGAACCCGGGATCATTGGTCGTGTTGGCAGCAAACTCTGACGCAGAGGCGGATTCGAGGCGAAGATCGAGTTCGCCCAAAACCACACCTTCGAAGTGTTCGATCACGTCACGCGGGCGCAAGCGACGCGACGAAGGCGAAAGAAGCTCGATCATACTAGCGGCAAAGTAAAACGCGTCGATGTCGGTCTTGAAATCGCGTTCCACATTCGGACGCAGAATCTTCACCGCAACCGTCTCGCCTGTGGCAGCCAAAGTTGCCTTATGCACCTGGGCGATTGAGGCTGCTGCAACAGGCTCGCTGAATTCGGAAAACAGCGTGTCGACGGCAACACCAAGCTCGGTTTCGACCGTCGCCTTCGCCTCCTCGACTGTGAACGGCGGCAGCTTGTCCTGCAGCACGCGCAGCTCCGTCGCCATCATCGCGCCAACGACATCGGGGCGGGTGCTCAGAACTTGCCCGAATTTGATGTAAGCAGGCCCAAGTGCCGTAAGTGCGCGTGGTGCGGGTGGCATGGTCGGGTCACCTTTGATCCCCAACCATTTAAACGGCCACCCTAACAGTCGTGCCGCCATGCGGAGCGGTTTCGGCGCGTCAAATGCATCAAGCACCACACCCATTGCGCCGGTCCGCTCTAATGTGGCGCCGGTACGGATTAGCCTGAGAATATTGTGAGGGCCGCGCACGTTAGATTTTCCAACCGGAATGCAGGCACGCGATGCCCATGCTCAGGTTGCGATATTTAGCATTTTCGAACCCTGCGGCGCGCACCATGCTGAGAAAGGTTTCTTGATCCGGGAACCGTCGGATCGATTCGACCAGATATTGGTAGCTGTCCCGGTCGTTTGCGATGGCTTGCCCCATGCGCGGGATGATGTTGAAGGAATAGAGATCGTATGCCTTTTGCATCAAGTCATTTGGGATCTGGCTGAATTCCAGAACCATCAAACGCCCGCCGGGGCGCAACACACGAAACGCTTCGTTCAAGGCGTCTTGCGGCCGCGTCACGTTCCGAATGCCGAAGGATATTGTGTAGACATCAAAGCTGTTGTCTTCGAATGGCAGGCTCATGGCGTCGCCGACAACCCAGTCAAGGCTGTCGTTCATCGCTTCGGCTTCGGCGCGTTGACGCCCTGCTACCAGCATAGGTTCGGTAAGGTCGAGAACGGTTGCATGCCCATGACCCGCCCGCTTCAAAAAGCGGAAAGAGATGTCACCCGTGCCACCCGCCACATCGAGAAGCTGTTGACCAGGTCGAGGCGCCAGCCAATCCATCATCGCGTCTTTCCAAAGCCGGTGAATGCCAAGCGACATAGCGTCATTCATGATATCATATTTGGACGCCACCGAGCTAAACACGCCCTGCACACGCCCGGCTTTTTCGCTCTCGTTGACTTCGGAAAACCCGAAATGGGTTTTGTTTTCATGTGGTTCAGACATCAATCGGCAGTGCTTTCGCGCAAGAGTTTCGGTGCTGTCCTACAGAGATGTAAGTCCGAGAACAAACGGTCAAATCAACGCAAAGGTAAGTGGGAGACATCGGATTGCGAGAAACCGTGGCACTGTTTTGCGGCGCGCACTATGTTTGCAGCCAAGGTGTTAAGCCACACAAGCATTGGCACCAATTCACCCAACCAAAGAGAAATGCATGCCAGAGCTTCCCGAAGTTGAAACGGTTCGTCGCGGTCTTGCTCCCGTGATGGAAGGGGCCGTCATCAAACAAGCCGATGTAAATCGCCCCGACCTGCGTTGGCCGTTTCCAGAGCGCATGGCGGCACGGCTAACCGGCCAAATGGTGTCTAGGTTGCGGAGGAGATCGAAGTATATTCTGGCCGACCTCGAAGGTGGGGAAACACTGCTCATTCATCTGGGCATGTCAGGGCGCATGCTCATTTCGGGTGATCCCCTTGGGCAATTTGTGCACGATCACCCACCGGCGGAAAAGCACGACCATGTTGTGTTGCACATGGGAAATGGCGCGCGCATTACATTCAACGATCCACGCCGTTTTGGTGCGATGGACATGTTCGTAACCGAAAGTGCAAAAACACATCCTCTTTTGGCGACGATTGGGCCTGAACCATTGGGCAATTCGTTTCATGAAGCATACTTGGCAGATGCGCTTGCAAACCGGGCAATGCCTATGAAATCGGCGCTGCTGGATCAAAAAATCATCGCCGGATTGGGCAATATTTATGTGTGCGAAGCGCTCTATCGATCACAAATTCACCCGACGCGACTGGCAAAACGGGTCTCAAAACAACGCATTTCGCGGCTTGTTCCCGTGATACGCGAGGTGCTTCAAGATGCGATCAATGCGGGTGGTTCATCATTGCGCGATTTCCGCCAAGCCGATGGAGAACTTGGATATTTTCAGCACAGCTTTGATGTGTATGGTCGTGAAGGCGAACCCTGTCGCGCCAAGGGCTGCGCATCGACAATCCGACGGATCGTGCAATCGGGGCGCTCCACTTTCTATTGCCCAACCTGTCAAAGATAGCTTGAACGCGCGTGGGCAGATGCGTAAGGCTGCACGCCTGAGATCACCGAACGGAGCACGCGCTCATGGCTTTTGAGACGATTATCGTCGAAATCGAAGATCACATCGCCACCATAAAACTGAATCGCCCAGACGCTTTGAACGCCCTCAACACGCAGTTGTTGGGTGAGTTGGCGACCGCGCTTGGCGAGGCAGAGGCGAACGAAAAGGTGCGTTGCATCGTGCTGACCGGTTCACCCAAAGCGTTTGCCGCGGGCGCTGACATCAAGGAAATGTCGGAAAAGACGTTTGTCGAGATGTTTATGTCTGACTTCTTTGGTGACGAATCTCAGGCAGTGGTCAAAACCCGCAAACCGATCATCGCGGCTGTCGCGGGCTATGCATTGGGCGGCGGATGTGAGTTGGCCATGATGTGCGATTTCATCATCGCAGCTGACACGGCCAAGTTTGGTCAACCCGAGATCAACCTTGGTGTCGTCGCGGGTATTGGCGGGACCCAGCGCCTGACGCGGTTTGTCGGAAAGTCGAAATCCATGGACATGCACCTGACCGGTCGGTTCATGGACGCCGAAGAAGCCGAACGCTCCGGTCTGGTAAGCCGGGTCGTTCCAGCAAAGTCTTTGATGGAAGAAGCGCACTCCGCGGCGTCGAAGATCGCCGAGAAGTCCATGCTGACAACCTTCGCTGTCAAAGAAGCTGTGAACCGGGCGTATGAAACAACGCTCAGCGAGGGCTTGCTCGCAGAGCGTCGGCTGTTCCATTCGCTCTTTGCGACCGAAGACCAGAAAGAGGGCATGGCGGCCTTCCTCGAAAAACGCACGCCGCAGTTCCGCGACAGATAGGTCAAAAAACCCTTTTCTTATTGGCACGGCGGGTCTATACGCCGCCCGGTAAATGCGCGTGATGCCCGCTTGGCAGGATTCGATCCGGTAAGGTTCCGGGCGTGCCGTCATTGTGCAGCAAGATTTGGAACCGTTAGAACCAGGATTAATCACATGGCAAATTCGCCCCAGTCCAAAAAACGCGCGCGTCAGAACGAAAAGCGCTTTGCAGTCAACAAAGCACGCCGCTCTCGCATCCGTACATTCCTCCGCAAAGTCGAAGAAGCGATCGCTTCTGGCGATAAAGACGCGGCGACCGCAGCCCTGCGTGCGGCTCAGCCAGAGCTGATGCGCGGCGTGACCAAGGGCGTGTTTCACAAGAACACTGCTTCGCGCAAAATGTCTCGTTTGGCAGCGCGCGTTAAAGCAATCGGCTGAGAATCGGCACGGATCAAAACCGTCTGAAAAAATCAAGATGCCACCCAAATCGGGTGGCATTTTTTTGCGCCTCTTGCGCAGGTCTGCACCGATCAGAGATTCTTTTTCGACCTTACGCGAGTCAAGTTCGAAGTTCTGTTGAAGCGCTCAAATCCCCGCTGCTAACGTCTGTCTTGCGAGTCACATCGCATGGGGGGACAGGCTCCATCGAGTATCGGCCACACTGACAATCTGCCTTGGCCGCAGCTTGATGAAACGACTTGAAACAAGACAAACAGCCTCGTCCATATCGATGCAAAGGTTCCTAAGAGCATCGCCAAATTGGCGTGCCTTTACCTGAAGATCTGGTGAACCGGCCTGGCCGGCAACACAGACGTTGCGGTTTCCCATGTGTGGCTCAAGGCGCTGCTGCGCTGCGACGGCCAAGACAGGGGACAACGCGTGCGCATGACACGCGGATAACGGAACAGGGACAGATGACAAAAGACCAGTGGGGCACAATTCGAGATGAACTCTTCAAAACTCTGGGTGCAAATAGCTTTCAAAGCTGGATAGACCCACTGGTCTTTGTCAGCACCGAACACGGGATCGCCCGTTTCGAAGTGCCGACAAATTTCTTCGGCAATTACGTCTCGCAAAACTACGGTGACGTATTGTTGTCGAAAATCTCCACGGTCGATTCGACCGTTCGCCGACTGGCTTTTGAGGCCCCGAATGCGACAGCCAAGACCAAGAAACCTGTGGCACCGAAGTTAGAGCCCGATGCTGCTCCGCAGCCGGCGCGCACCGTATCGTCCACACAGGCCGACGTATTAAACGGCTCGCCGTTGGATAAAAGATTTACGTTCGAGAGCTTTGTGGTTGGTAAGCCCAATGAACTGGCCCACGCCGCGGCCAAACGTGTCGCAGAGGCTGGAACGGTCACGTTCAACCCCCTGTTCCTCTATGGCGGCGTTGGACTGGGTAAAACACACCTGATGCACGCGATTGCATGGGAACTGCGGTCAAAACACCCACACCTCAACGTTTTGAACCTGTCCGCCGAACAATTCATGTATCGATTTGTTCAAGCGCTGCGCGACCGCAAAATGATGGACTTTAAAGAACTGTTCCGGTCGGTCGATGTTCTTATGGTCGATGACGTTCAGTTCATCGCGGGCAAAGATAGCACGCAGGAAGAATTCTTTCACACGTTCAACGCCCTCGTGGATCAGCACAAGCAGATCATTATTTCCGCAGACCGCGCGCCCGACGAAATCAAGGACCTTGAAAACCGCATCCGCTCTCGCCTGCAAAGCGGTCTGGTCGTAGACCTGCACCCAACCGACTATGAGCTGCGCCTTGGCATCCTGCAATCGAAGTCAGAGATGTACAGCCGTATGTACCCTGGACTTGAAGTCGAGAAAGGCATCCTCGAATTCCTTGCAGCGCGGATCGTCAGCAATGTCCGTATCCTCGAAGGCGCTTTGACTCGGCTCTTTGCGTTCGCTTCACTCGTTGGCAAGCCGATTACTATGGACCTGACGCAGGAGTGCTTGACGGACATTCTGCGTGTGTCCGAACGCAAGGTTTCCATCGAAGAGATCCAACGCAAGGTCGCAGATCACTACCTGATCCGGCACACTGATCTTGTTGGTCCAAAACGGGTGCGAACGTTTGCCCGACCGCGACAGATCGCGATGTACCTGTGCAAACAACTCACTACACGGTCTCTGCCCGAAATCGGGCGTCACTTCGGCGGGCGAGACCACACCACCGTCATGCACGGCGTGCGGCGCATCGAAGAGCTGAAAAAACAGGACGCGCAAATCGCTGAAGACGTCGAATTGTTGCGCCGGTCGCTCGAAGCCTGAGTCTCAGACACCACAATACCTGCCAAGGCGCACCAACTGGTGCGCCCACCCTTGACCCTGCCCGCAATCCGTCCAAGAAAAGGCAATCCAAGGGGTTGGAGTGCAGCCCCAATGAGGGTTACTGTCAACGTCCGGCTGCTCGGAGGACAAACGCATGAAATTCAGCATGGAACGTGGCACGCTTTTGAAAGCTGTCTCGCAAGCGCAATCCGTGGTGGAACGGCGCAATACCATTCCAATTCTTGCCAACGTCCTGATCGAAGCAGAGGGCGACACGGTGCAGTTCCGTGCGACGGACCTCGATATCGAAGTGGTGGATCGCGCCCCGGCGCAGGTTGAACGGGCCGGAGCCACCACTGTATCGGCTGTTACCCTGCATGAGATTGTTCGCAAGCTGCCGGATGGCGCTTTGGTGTCATTGACCGAAGACAGCGCGACCGGGCGTCTGACTGTCGAAGCAGGCCGGTCGAACTTTTCGCTTGCGACGCTTCCGAAAGAAGACTTCCCGGTCATGGCGTCGTCCGAGTACTCCGCCAATTTCTCGGCCAAAGCGCCAACGTTACGACGTCTGTTCGACAAATCGAAGTTCGCCATCTCGACCGAGGAAACGCGGTATTACCTGAACGGCGTCTACATGCATGTTGCGGATGGTGAGGACGGCAAGGCGCTACGGTGCGTTGCCACAGACGGTCACCGGCTGGCTCGCATTGATGCTGAATTGCCCGGCGGAGCGTCCGACATGCCGGGCGTAATCGTGCCGCGCAAAACCGTGGGCGAACTTCGCAAATTGCTCGACGATGACGAGATGGAAATCGCGGTTTCCGTTTCTGAAACCAAAGTCCGTTTCGCCACGCCGGATATTACTCTGACCTCCAAAGTCATCGACGGAACCTTCCCCGACTACACTCGTGTGATCCCACAGGGCAACACGCGCCGTCTGGAAGTAGATGCATCAGAATTCGCCAAGGCGGTCGATCGCGTGGCGACTGTATCTTCGGAACGCTCTCGTGCTGTCAAAATGGCGCTGGATGAGGACCGTCTTATCCTGTCAGTCAACGCACCTGACAGTGGCGCGGCAGAGGAAGAACTCGCCGTCGCATATGGCGATGATCGGCTGGAGATTGGATTTAACGCCAAATATTTGCTTGAGATCGCAAGCCAGGTCGACCGCGAAAACGCGGTGTTTATGTTCAACTCTGCAGGCGACCCAACCCTGATGCGCGAAGGCAGCGACACAAGCGCTGTTTATGTCGTAATGCCAATGCGGGTCTGAGCGAGACCGCGCGAGGTTTAACTTGGCGCTTTTCATCAATCGCCTGAAGCTGTCGCATTTCCGGTCACATTTGCATGTGTCGCTTAAAGCGGACGCACGGCCTGTTGTGCTCTACGGGCCAAACGGCGCGGGCAAGACGAACCTGATCGAAGCAGTATCATTGTTTTCGCCCGGACGCGGCATGCGTCGAGCGTCGGCACAAGACATGACCCGAAGACCAGAAGCGCTGGGCTGGAAGGTTTCGGGGGTGTTGGAAACACCGGAAGGCTTGCAGGAAATCGCGTTTCAATCCGATCAAGGCAGCCCGCGTCAGGTCAAGATCAACGACAAACCTGCTCCGCAAACGCGCCTCGGAGAACTCGTTCGCTTGCTCTGGCTGTTGCCTTCAATGGACCGCTTGTGGATTGAAGGGGCGGAAGGGCGCCGGAGGTTTCTGGATCGCATGACGCTTAGCTTTTTCCCGGGTCACGGCGAAGCGTCCCTGACCTATGAAAAGGCCATGCGTGAACGCAATCGGCTGCTAAAGGATCAAGTGCGAGACCCGATGTGGTACAAGGCGCTAGAGACACAGATGGCGGCATCTGGAGCCGTGATCCATGCGAACAGGCAGCGGGCCTTGGAGCGGATCGATGCGGCGCAAGGGGCGGCGCAAACGTCTTTCCCGTCGGCACAGCTCGATTTGGTTCAAACCGAAGGCGAGATGCCCGAGAACGAAGAGGATTTGCGGGCTGCGTTCGAAGAAAGCCGCTTTCGCGATCTGGCAGCAGGGCGGACGTTGGTAGGACCGCACCGCGCGGACCTCTATGGCGTGTTTGCAGCAAAGGGCGTGCCCGCAGCAGATAGTTCTACGGGCGAGCAAAAGGCGCTTCTGATCTCTCTGGTTTTGTCGAACGCCCGCGCGCTCGTAGAGGAGATTGGAGCGGCGCCCATTGTCTTGCTGGATGAGGTGGCGGCCCATCTTGATGCGGACCGGCGCGCGGCGCTTTATGATGAAATCTGCGCACTTGGGGCCCAAGCCTGGATGACCGGAACAGGGGCCGAATTGTTCTCGGAACTCGGGGACCGCGCGCAATATTTCGAGGTAAATGACGCAGGTTCAGGAACGTCTGTAACGCCCGTCTGACACCGCCTTCAGTTCGTCCGCTACGTTACCACCAAAACCGCTAAATCTTGTGTCAGTTGCGTGACATCCCTGCGCGGATCGCGTATAAAAAGGCAGAAAAACAAAGGCGACAGGCATGGCAGATCCCGCACAGGCACCCGAAGAATACGGTGCTGATTCTATTAAGGTTCTCAAAGGCTTGGAGGCCGTGCGGAAACGCCCGGGCATGTATATTGGTGATACCGATGACGGCTCTGGTCTGCACCACATGGTTTACGAGGTTGTTGATAACGGCATCGACGAGGCTTTGGCCGGTCACGCCGACTTCGTGCGTGTAAAAATCCATGCCGATAACAGCGTTTCCGTGCGTGACAACGGGCGCGGTATTCCGGTTGGCATGCATGAAGAAGAAGGCGTGTCAGCGGCCGAGGTTATCATGACCCAACTGCACGCGGGGGGTAAGTTCGACCAGAACTCGTACAAGGTATCGGGCGGTCTGCACGGCGTGGGCGTTTCGGTCGTAAACGCTCTGTCCGTCTGGCTTGAACTGCGCATCTGGCGCGACGGGAAAGAGCACTACGCCAAGTTCGAACATGGTGAAACGTCGGAACATCTGCGCGTTGCGGGTGATGCCAACGGCGAAAAAGGCAGTGAGGTTCGGTTTCTGGCCTCAACCGACACCTTTTCGAACCTCGAATACAGTTTCGAAACGCTTGAAAAGCGCCTGCGCGAACTGGCGTTCCTCAATTCTGGTGTGCGGATCATTCTTGAAGACGAGCGTCCCGCCGAACCGCTACGGTCTGAACTCTATTTCGAAGGCGGTGTTCGGGAGTTCGTGAAATACCTCGACCGCTCCAAGACACCTGTGATGCCGGAGCCGGTTTTTGTGACCGGTGAAAAAGACGGGATCGGTGTGGAAGTCGCGATGTGGTGGAACGACAGCTACCACGAGACAGTTCTGCCCTTTACCAACAACAT
>CAZCOX010000080.1:6441-12765 GCA_964500115.1 uncultured Rhodobacterales bacterium | reverse complement strand
TTTTCCATCGATGGAAAATCCGGGGCGCTGCCCCGGACCCCGAGCGTATTTTTGGCAAGAGGAAAGATCAGGCGCGTTGTGTGGCGTCGAACGGGTCGCGCTGGTTTTCAAAGCGGTAGCGGCGCGGGGTTGTGTGGTGGGCGCGCTCGAAGAGCCGGTAGAAGTAGCTGGTGTTCTGAAAGCCGCAGGTTTCGGCGATGGCCTCGATGGAGCTGTCTTCGGTGCGCAGAAGGCGCGCGGCGTGGTCGATGCGGATGCGGTTGATATAATCGGTGGGCGTGACGCCAAGAACATCCTTGCAAGTGCGGCAGACATGTTCGTGGCTGCGCCCGGCGGCAGCGATGAACCCGGCAGCGCCATCGCGGAACACCTCGGGGTGTTGTGCTGCGTTGCAGGCGGCTGAGAACCAGCGGGGGGCTGTGCGCACGGCGCGGGTTTCGGGCACGGCAACACGGTTGGTGAGCGCCAGCAAAAACTCCTCGATCCGGGCGAGTGTGCGGTCGGCGGTTTGCAACTGGCTCGAGACGTTGAGCGCCCTTTTGAAGCGGGCAGGGCCCAGCGTGTGCAGTTCAGGGATGTCGGCTTTTGACGCAAAGAACCGGCCTGACAGCGTGTCGTGGTAGCGTTTGATCAGGTGCTCGGCGCTGTCTGTGCGAAACATGATGTTGATGATCTCGCAGCCCTGCACGCGGTCGGCGCGAAACGCGTGGGTGTCGGACGGGCGCATGAAGACAAGCTGGCCCGGCTCCAACACCTGCGTGACGCCATTGACCCAATGCGCGGTGCGCCCGTCGACGATCAGAAAAACCTCGAAGAAGTCGTGGTCATGCGCCTTACGCGGAAAGCGGCGGGCGAGCTGTTTGCGGGCGTAGTGAAACGCTTCGGACGGGGCGAGGTATCCGTTGATGTGAAAGGTCTCTGAGTCCATGACGCGAAATCCTGGCCAATTTTCGCAAAGGAAATGACTGCATACGTGCGCAAATATCAAAATAGTACAAAAAAATGTCAAGGCGAAACGCTGTGTGTCGCAAATCCTCTGCCTAGCGTTGGGGGCAGGGAGGACAGGTGAAATGCTTGATTCGGATGTGGACCTGCGGTTCCAGCCGGTGGAAAACGCGAACCCTGCGCGGCTGAGCGCCGAGGATATCGCGCAGTATAATCGGCTGGGCTATGTGCAGCCGTTTGATGTCTATTCAGATGCCGAGATTGCCGAAATCCGGACCTACGTGAATGGTCTGATGTCTGACATGGGGGATGCCGGGGCCTATGGCATCAACTGCTATCAGGCGCGGCTGTCCGGGCTATGGGACATCGCGACCGATCCGAAAATCGTCGATTACGTGGCTGACCTTGTCGGGCCGAACGTGCTGTGCTGGGCCACGGCGATCCTGTCGAAAAAACCGCATGACCCAAAAGCCGTGCCCTGGCATCAGGATGCGGGGTTCTGGTCATTGTCACCTGCGCGCACGGTAACTGTGTGGTTGGCCATTGACGACGCGGATGAGGAAAACGCCGCGATGCGGTTTATTCCGGGCACTCATGACAAGGGTGCCTTGGCGATGCAATCCACCGGCGACGGCAACGTGTTTCACAAGGAAACCGCCGGGGCCGAGCAGATGGGCGCGCCCTTTACCAATGAGCTGAAGGCGGGGCAGATATCGATGCACGCGGATATGCTCGTGCATGGCTCGCTTGCCAATACCAGCGACCGCCGCCGCTGTGGCCTGACCCTGCGCTATTGCCCCCCCGAGGTGGAGATCACGGACCCTGACTGGGCCAGGGGTGTTGAGGCGCTTCTGTGCCGGGGATCGGCAGGGGACTGGAAGACTTACCCACGTCCTGACAACAATGACATCAGTAAAACCAGCAGCCCTCATGTGGTAGGAAACAACTGATGAAAGTGACGTGGTACGGACACGCAGCCTTTGGCATCGAACCGGAGGATGGCCCTCGGATCATTACAGACCCATACACCCCTGATGAGATCGGATATGCGCCGATCACCGATCCCGCCGATCTGGTGATCATCTCGTCAGATGACGACTCCGCGCATTGCCGGGGGGATTTGATTTCGGGTGATCCGGTGGTGGTCAACGCACTGACCGTGGCGCTGGAGGGTGGATCGCACAAAGCTGCGGGTGTTGAGATCACGGCGATTGAGGCGGCCGAGTGGGAGCATCACCCAACGCACGAAGTGCCGGGCCAGAACGGCATGTACCGGTTCACTGTCGATGGCATCACATGCGCGCATATGGGGGATGTCGGCAACCCGCTGACCGACGCGCAGCAGGCGTTTTTCGAAGACGTGGATGTGCTCTTTGCGCTGGCGGGTGGGTATCTGACCATCGAACTGCCCGATCTGATGGAGATGATCCACCGGGCGCGGCCCAGGCTTGTCATCCCGATGCATTTCCGCACGCTGACCTACAAGCCCCGCAACACCATGTGGATCGAAAGTTTCCTGAGCCATTTCAAAGACGAAGACGTTGATTTCAGCTTCGGCGCAACAGCCGAGATCACCAAAGACAGCTTACCGGACCGCACCCGCGTTCTGGTGATGGACCACGCCCGCTGACGGGCGCACCTGCGGTATGACCCGCGCTTGATAAGGGGCAATGACCCCACACAACACGGAGGAAAACCATGAAGACACCTGTATTGCGTATGACGGCCTCGGCCTTGGCGCTTGCCGCCTTTGGCGGTGTTGCGCTGGCTCAGGATGTGGGCCGCGAGGATACGGTCATCTTTGACCTCGACCGGACCATTCAGGACCCCGAGAATTTCAACTGGATGACACCCGGCACCAAACGCATGCACGGTGCGCACCAGACCATGTGGGAGCCGCTGTTCATTCTGAACTACGGCACCGGTGATCTGGATCCGTGGTTGGCGACGGAAGCGACATCGGACGAGGCCGGAGGAGTTTGGACGATTTCCCTGCGCGAGGGTGTGGAATGGTCTGATGGTGAGGCGTTTGACGCCGATGACGTGGTGTTCACTGTGAACCTTGCACTGACGAACGACGAGATTTCGTCGCGCGAGGCATCGACCATCCGCGCACAGGTGGCCAGCGTGGAAAAGGTTGATGATCTGACCGTGCGCTTCACACTCAACAATCCGAACCCGCGGTTTGTGGTTGAAAACTTTGGCGTCCGGATCTTTGGGTCGTTCCTGATCATGCCGGAGCATATCTGGAACGGGCAGGATGCGGCGACCTTTGCGTTCAATCCGCCGATTGGCACCGGACCTTACACGTTTACTTCTGCCACATCGAACCGCGCCATCTGGGACCGGAACGATGATTGGTGGGGTGCCAAGACCGGCTTTCAGGATCTGCCAGAACCGCAGCGCGTGATCTTTCTGGAATCGGGTGGTGAGGAAAGCCGGGCGCAGTTGATGGTGTCGAACCAGCTGGACGCGTCTCAGAACGTGTCTATCGGTACGTTCGAGGCCATAAAGGCACAGAACCCGAACGTGATCGCGTGGTATGACGATTATCCCTACGCGGCGGCGGACCCGTGTGCGCGCCAGCTTGAGATCAACACAACCATTGCGCCCTGGGACAATGCCAATATGCGCAAGGCTGTGGCCCATATCATCGATCGCAGCCAGATCGTGAACGTGGCCCTGGAAGGCGCGACAACAGCATCGCGAACGATGTTTGCGGAATACGGATCGATGTCGCCCTTTATCGATGCGGTTGTCGCGGCGGGATATGAGCTGCCCGACCGTGCTGACGTGGACGCAGCACAGGCGCTGATCGAGGGGGAAGGTTGGGTCAAGGACGGCGACTATTACACCAAGGATGGTGAAACGCTGTCGGTTGATATCCATGTGAACTCGGCCAGCATCGAATACACCAAAACCATCGATCTGATTGTTGAACAGATGCAACGCGCTGGCATCGATGCCAAGTCGGTCCCCGTGGAAAACGGCGTGTTCTGGGGTGAGGTTCTGCCCTTCGGCGCCTACGAGATGTCCTATAGCTGGCTCAGCTGTGGGTCCGTCAACGAACCCTGGGCCTCTATGGGGCGGTACACCGTGAAAGACGTGGTGCCGGTGGGCGAAAGATCGCCCGGCTTTAACAACACAGCCCGTTGGGACAGCGACGCCGCCGCTGCTTATTCGGCTATTGTGGACGACATCGGTGGGCGTCAGCTTGGTGATCCGGAGATCCCTGGCCTGGTCGCCGAAGCTTACCAATATCTTGACGCCGAAATGCCGTTTGTCCCACTGGTTCAATCCGCCAAGCTTTTGCCGATGAACACGACCTATTGGACCGGATGGCCGACGTCAGAGAACTACTACAACCACCCGTTCTTCTGGTGGAACCACACACACCAGATCATCCACAACCTGGAAAAAGCCGAATAATCGGCCTTGGGGCAGGCACAGCCGGTGCCTGCCCGTCATCCGGCTCTCTTGAGCCGCGTGACAGCAGCAAACCTCACTTTAGAAAGACACCCCCATGGCACAGTCTTTGCCATCGACACAATCGAACTCCGACATCCGCGCCGCTTTTGACCGCGATGGGTATTACCACGCGAAAGGCGTCTTTGACCCCGACGCGCTAAAGCCGCTGGAACAGGCCTATGACGGCATTGTCCAGCAGTTGATGGCAAGCGATGACAAGATTGATGCCACGTGGTGGGGGGCAGAAACAAAGCGGTTGAAAGCCGCCAACGACATCATCCTGCACACCCACAATGTGCATCGCTATGCGCGCGATTGGCTGGATGGGTTTTTGCATGTGCCGTTTCTGGATGTGGTCGAGCAGATCATCGGGCCGGACATCATTTTGCACCACTCCAAGCTGTTTCAGAAACCGGCAGAGAATGGATCGCCGTTTCCGATGCATCAGGACTGGCCGTATTTCCCGACTGTCAAAGACACCATGATTGCCGGGATCATTCATGTCTCTGACGCCACCGATGAGATGGGATGCCTGCGGGTTTATCCGGGCAGTCACAAGTTGGGCCGGATCGAAGGTGCAAACGGGCGGTTGCAGAATGATGTTCTGGATGCGCACCCAATCGAGAATGCGCAGATCGTTGAGGCGAAGGCCGGAGACGTGATCTTTTTCCATTATTTCACGCTGCATGGCTCAATGCCAAACCGCTCTGACACCACACGCAAGACTGTGCTGTGCCAGCTTTACAGCGGTCATGACCACGTGGAGGAGGGGAACAAGCACCCCGATGAACAGATCGTGTTGCGCGGGTGGAACCATCACATCAGTCGTAAGGCGGCAGGCGTCGCCTAGGCGCTGCTTGCGCGCCGGGGGCTGGCCCGACACAGCAAGCGAAGAGGGAGAGACACATGGGACGTATCCCCCGTGACTATCTGATCAATCGCGTTCTGACGCTGATCCTGACGATCCTGATCGCGGCGACGATCATCTGGATCATCCCGCGCCTGTCGCCGGTGGACCCGGCAGAGATCGCGCTGGGTCGGATGGCGGCAGGCGCGGGGGCTGTCGCCAACTCGGAAGAGATCTTGGCACAGCTCAGGGCCAATATGGGCATCGATCAGCCACTGATTGTGCAGTACCTCAAGTACATTGCCGGCGCATTTGTGTTTGATTTCGGTTTGTCGACAGCGGCCTTCCCGACGCCGGTCTCGACTCTGATCCTGAATGCGCTGCCGTGGACGCTTGGCCTGATGATCCTGTCACTGATCATCACGTTTTTCATTGGCAATCTGCTGGGCGCATTGATGGTCTGGGACCGGTCGCCCAAGCTGGTCAAAGTGGCGATCCCGGCGGCCATGGTGTTCACCTCAATCCCGCCGATCCTGTCGGGGCTGTTGCTGATGTGGATCTTTGCGGCCAAGCTGCAATGGTTTCCGCTGACCGGGGCCTATTCGATCTTTGTGGAGCCGGGATGGACGTGGGATTTCGTCAAGTCCGTCATTCATCACGGGTTTCTGCCAGCGCTGTCGATTGTGATCGTGACCTTTGGGTTCTGGGCCCTTGGGATGCGAGGCCTGATGATCACGGTTCAGGGTGAGGATTATGTGAAACTGGCCGAGGCCAAGGGGCTGCGCCCGCGCTACATCCTCTACCGCTACATGATCCGCAACGCGATCCTGCCGCAGATCACGGCCTTTGCCCTAAAGGTCGGGTTGCTGATCGCGGGGCAAGTGCTGGTGGAGCGCATCTTTGCCTATAACGGTATGGGCAAGCTGCTTTACGACGCGATCCTCAACCAGGATTTCCCGGTCATTCAGGGCGTCAGCTACGTGATTATCCTGATGACGGCGCTGAGCGTGTTCCTTGTCGATCTGCTCTACCCGTTCATCGACCCCCGTATCCGGCATGAGGCC
>CAZCOX010000080.1:0-6341 GCA_964500115.1 uncultured Rhodobacterales bacterium | reverse complement strand
GTTCCTTGTCGATCTGCTCTACCCGTTCATCGACCCCCGTATCCGGCATGAGGCCAATTGAGATGGCAACGCAAGACAACATGCCCATGACGCGGGCGGAGAAGCGTCAGCTCAAGCGGATGAAGCGGTTCGACAACCCGTGGATGAACCCGAAACTGATCTGGGGTGCAGGGCTTTTGCTGAGCATCGTTGCGTTGGGCCTGATCGGGCGCATCCTGTGGGATCCTGACCTGGTGTTCACCGGCTCTTCGATGCTCAAGCTGCCGCCCATCGGTTTTGAAAACCTGCGGGGCCAAGGTGGTACGCTGGCCAACCCGCTGGGCACGGACGGTGGCGGTCGCGATATGCTGGCGCTCATCATCATTGGCGCACCCAATACGCTCTTTGTGGGTCTTCTGGCCTCGCTCATCGGGATGTCCATTGGCATTACGCTGGGCTTCTCGGCGGGCTTCCTTGGCGGGCGCACCGATGACACGATCCGCGTGCTTGCAGACGTGATGATCACCATCCCCCCGCTTTTGATACTCGTGGTGTTCCAGTCGGCCTTCGGCGACGTAACTCTGTCGATGATGGCGCTCTTGATCGCCGGGTTCATGTGGCAGTCGCCCACGCGCCTGATCCGCGCGCAAGTGTTGTCGATGAAGCAGTCGGGCTACGTGCAGATGGCGCAGCTCTCGGGCGCGTCGACGCGGCACATCATGTTCAAGGAGATGCTGCCGAACCTTGTGCCGTATCTCTTTGGGTCGTTCATTGCGAATGTGACGACAGCGATTGTGACGGCGGTGGGTCTGGAAGTGCTGGGCCTCGGTCCGCAGCGGATTCCGACGCTGGGGCGCACGATCTATGAGGCGATTAACGCGGGCGCTCTGATTCAGAACCTCTGGTGGTGGTGGGGCATCCCGACGCTGTTCCTGGCGACGATGTTCATAGGGCTGTTGCTCATCAACCTGGGCCTCGACGAAGTGTCGAACCCGCGCCTGAGGAAGCTTTCATGACCGGCGCGTTTGCAGAACGCGCCGCGCGCGAGGCAGCGTGTTGCGAAGCAATACGCGTTCGCGCCCCGGCGAGCAACGCAGCGGCAAGCGGCTTCGAAGCCGCTTGGGACGCGATTTCGAAATCGCGTGGGCAAGGCGTTTCGAAACGCCTTGGCGCGCGGATCGGAGGTGGGGGATGACCGACAAACCTGTTTTGACACTGAAGGATCTGTCCATTGAGTTCCCGACACCGAAGGGCATTGTACGGGCGGTCAAGGGGTTGAACCTGAGCATCGATCAGGGCCGTCGCGTGGGCTTCATCGGCGAAAGCGGGTCGGGCAAGACCACCACAGCTTTGGCGGTCATGCAGATGCTGGCGGAGCCGGGCCGTGTGGCCGGCGGATCGATTGATCTGGCGGGGCTTGACGTATTGGCGCTGGATGAAGAGCAGATGCGCAGGACGCGGCTCAGCCGGATTGCTTATATCCCGCAGGGTGCAATGAATTCGCTCAACCCGGTGATGCGGGTGGAGCCGCAGATGTGGGACGCGATCATTGCCCATGAGGGGGCGTTGGATCGGGCCGAGCTGCAGCGGCGTTCGAACGCCGCTTTGGAGAGCGTTGGTCTGCCGGAACATACCGGACAGCTGTTCCCGCACGAATTGTCGGGCGGTATGAAGCAGCGCGTGTGCATCGCGCTGGGGATTATCCTGAACCCCGATCTGATCATCGCGGATGAACCGACCTCGGCGCTCGACGTGGTGACACAGCGGCAGGTGATGCAGACGCTCAAGGACATTCAATCGCAGATCGGATCAGGATTGATCCTGATTGGTCATGACATGGGGTTGATGGCGCAATCGGTGGACGAACTGGCGGTGCTCAAGGATGGCGAATTGGTTGAGCATGGCACGGTGAAACAGATCATCGAAGCGCCGAAACATCCCTACACGCAAGACCTGATTTCCTCGGTTCCTCTGGTGGGAGGTGACAGTTTCCTTAACCCGGACCGCAATGCGGATGCCCCTGCGCGCGCGAGCGCGGAGCCGTTGCTTCGCTTTGACGGTGTGCGCAAGGATTACGGGGCTGTCACCGCCCTGCATCCGCTGAGCTTTGCGTTGCAGGGAGATACGCCGCAGATTATTTCCATCGTGGGGCAGTCTGGCTCGGGCAAATCGACCATGGGGTCGATCATGTTGGGCTTTAACCAACCGAGCCAAGGCAAGGTGCTGTATGAAGGGCAGGACGTTTATGCGATGTCCGCCGCGCAAAGCCTGGAGTTTCGCAAGAACGTACAGGCGGTGTTTCAGGACCCATACGCCTGTTTCAATCCGTTCTACCGGGTCAATCACGCGCTGAAGTTCCCGTTCAAGCAGTTCGGTCTCGCGCAATCGGACTCGCACACGCAAAAGGCGATGGAAGAGGCCTGCGACGCGGTGGGGCTGGACCCTGATCTGGTGCTGTCGCGATATCCGCATCAGTTGTCAGGTGGGCAACGGCAGCGTCTGATCGTGGCGCGGGCGTTGATGCTGTCACCCAAGCTCTTGATCGCAGATGAGCCTGTGTCGATGGTGGACGCGTCGCTGCGCGCGACGATCCTGTCGAACATCTATGACCTCAAGGACAAGTACGGGATCTCGATCCTTTATATCACCCATGATCTCGCGACGGCCTATCACGTGAGTGATTACGTGATGGTGCTCTACAAAGGCCATGTCGTCGAAGCGGGCCCACCCAAGCAGGTGATCGGTGACCCGCAGCATCCCTACACGCAGCTTTTGATCGACTCGATCCCATGGCCCGATCTGGACCGTGCTTGGGGGCAAGGCGGCGACAACTGGGACCCGGCCGCGCAAGAGGCTGCTGCTGCGCGGGCGCAGACCGTGATGCGGGGCAGCGTTGGCGGGTTCGATCTCGCGCAAGGCTAGGGTCCGTACTCAATTACAGCACCACGCTGGTCGGGCAGACTTGCCCAGCCAACAGGAGGAGACATGAAGGAAATCTGGTTGATTTTCAAATGGCTACGACGCCGTGACTGGGCAAGTCCGCCCGATCCGTCCCGCCGCAGGCGGGCTGACGAAAGGTGGCGCCCCTTCGGGGCGACGGACGCCAATACCGCTTCATCTCAGCGGCGTGCGCCGCTTGAAAAGGGGGCCGCCCTATCCGGCGCAACGCAAACCGCTGATATTTCGCGGTATTGGCGCCAGCATGGTACTGTAATTGAGTACGGACCCTAACCCGTGGTTGCACACCATCATCATTGGCGATTTACGAAAGACAAGATCGGCGCGCGGCTCAAGCTGATCGCGCCGCAGGTGCACCGCAAATCGGTGCCGTTGCCGCCGTTCAAGCTGGTGCCCCTACCGGGCGCGCGGGTGGACGCGGCGCATTGCCATGATCCGCGAGAGATCGAGGAGGTGGCGCACAACAGCTATTGGGGCCGGGCCGATCTGAACTTTGTGCTGAGCTGTGATTTCGCCGTGCCCGACGGATGGGCAGCGGACAGCCTTGCCCTGCATCTGCCGCTTGGGGCTTTGGGCGATATCTTTAATCACCCCGAAGCGCTGGTGCATATTGACCGGCAACCGATAGCCTCTGCCGACCGGTATCATCACACCATACCGCTGGAGGCCGCAGTGGCCGATGGCAAGCCGCATACGCTTTCCTTGCAGGGTTGGACAGGCCTTGCCGGGTGGCCGCCCGACCCGTCGCTGAAAGCCAAGCTGTACATGGGGTCTCCGTCGCTGGTGGAGCGCTGCCCGCATACGGTCGATTTCCTGCGGCTGGCCAATACGGCCTATGACACGCTCACCCATCTTGGGTTGGAGGCGCACGCGTCCGAAGGGTTGCTGGATGCGTTGAACGATGCGCTACAGGCGCTCGACACGCGCGATCCGATGGAAGACGCGTTTTATGCGTCAGTCCCAGAGGCTTTGGAGGTGCTTCGGGCCGGGGTCGCGGCGGCAGGGGAGCCGCTCAATGTGACGATCCACGGGATCGGGCACGCGCATATGGACATCGCCTATCTTTGGACGATTGACCAAATCCGTTTGAAGAACGCGCGGACCTATTCGAACGTGCTGCGCCTGATGCAGCATGAACCTGCATTCCAGTTCAGCCATTCGCAACCAGCGCTCTACGAGATGACGGCGCGCGATTACCCGCAGATGTTCGACCGTATCAAGGCCCGTGTCGCAGAGGGCCGGTGGGAGGTCATGGGCGGCATGTGGGTGGAGCCGGACCTGAACATTCCGGGGGGCGAGGCGCTGGTGCGGCAACTCACTTTGGGCCGGGAGTATTTTGCCAAGACTTTTGGCAATGTGGAAACGCCGGTTTTGTGGCTGCCCGATACATTTGGTTTCCCCGGGCAAATTCCCCAACTCATGCGCCATGCTGGTTTGAAATGGTTTGTGACAAACAAGCTCAACTGGAACCAGATCAATCGGGTTCCGTGGTCGAGCCATGTGTGGGAGGGGATCGACGGATCGCAGGTGCTGGCACATATCCTGACGACGCCGCGCGATGTTCAGTATTTGCCGTTCCCGACCAACTACAAAAGCGATCTGAGCGCGCCAGAAGTGCATGGCACGGTGACCCATGCGACGGGGGATTATCGCGACGATCTGCCGATCTGTTATGGCTATGGCGATGGGGGCGGCGGCCCGACGGAGGAGTTGCTGGCCAAGGCACATCTGTTTGCCAATATGCCGGGCATGCCGCGGCTCAAGATGAGCACGGTGCGCGCGTCGATGGAGGCGATTGACGCCAAACGTGGGCAATTGCCGGTCTGGCAGGGCGAGCATTATATGGAGGGGCATCGCGGGGTCTTTACCTCGCAGGCCTGGATCAAGCGCGCCAATCGCAAGGCAGAGGCGGCGCTGCACGAGGCGGAGGCGTTGTCGGTCATTGCGGGCAAGCGGCCCAACCTGACCGAGGCGTGGAAGCTGCTGTGCCTCAACCAGTTTCATGACATCGTGACCGGCACCTCCATCGGGGCGGTCTATGACGATGCGAAGCGCGACTTTCACGCGATTTTCAGCACCGCGGAGGATGCGGCGCATGCGGCGGCGCGGGACCTGGCCGGGGCGGGACCGGTTGTGCTGAACACCAACCCCGTTGCCGGGGCGCGGGTGGTGGAGGCGGAGGTCGTGGCGAATGCGCCCGGGCAGGACATTGAAGGCGGACGGCTGTACTTGCTGGAAGCGTTGCACCCCTATTCGGCAACACCTTTGGATGCGGCGCAAATGCCCGGTGAACCGGTGTCGGCGCGGTTGCGCGACGGGTTTGCGGCGCTGGAGAACGGGGTGCTGCGGGTCGAGATTTTACCAAACGGTCAAATTTCCAGCATCATCGACAAAGCGACATCGCGCGAGATCGTGGCGCGGGGGGCTCTGGGCAATCAGTTGCAGGTATTTGAGGATCGCCCGATCTGTTGGGACGCGTGGGATATCGACCCGCATATCGAAGACCGGCAGGACATGATTGCCACGTCGACGGAAATCGAAGTGGTGGAAGGCGGTCCGATCCGCGCCAGTCTGCGAGTCGTGCATCATTGGCGGCGGAGTGTCATCACGCAGACCATCCGCCTGACCGCGGGGTCACGGCGGATTGATTTTGAGACCGAGGCTGACTGGCACGAGACGCACACCTTGCTCAAGGCGGCGTTTCCGGTGGCGATCTCGGCCAAGCGTGCGCTATTCGATATCCAGTGGGGTACGATCGAGCGGGCCACGTCACGGGATAATGCGTTTGATGCCGCCCGCTTCGAAGTGCCTGCGCAGAAATGGGCGCAGATCTCGGATGAGACCGGGGCGGTGGCGCTGCTGAATGACTGCAAGTATGGCTACGACGTGCACCGCAATACGCTGCGCCTGACGCTGATCAAATGCGCGACCTCGCCGGACCCGAACGCGGATCAGGGGCTGCACAAATTCACCTACGCGCTGCTGCCTTACGATGGGGATCGGGTGGTGCTGGATCATGCGGCTTATGATCTGAACCTGCCGGTTCGGGTGGTGGCCGGGCGCGAGGGCGCGACGGATGTTGCGGAAGATGCGTTTGTTCGCTCGGACACACCGGGTGTGATTGTTGAAACGCTTGTGCCGCTGCGGTCGGGAAATGGGTATGAGCTGCGCCTGTTCGAGGCGCGGGGAGAGGACACCCAGGCAGAGTTGGTTTTTGCCGACCCACCCGAGAGCGCTACGCGAACAGACTTCTTCGGCACGGAGCAGCCGGGCGACGTGGTGCTGGAAGGGGCATCACTGCAACTCGCTTTGGCGCCGTTCGAGGTTGTGACCTTGCGGGTGATGCGCCGAACCGCGACTTGACAGGGCGCGCGCGACTTTCTCTATGAGGGTCAAAGGAGCGC
>CAZCOX010000079.1:0-12771 GCA_964500115.1 uncultured Rhodobacterales bacterium | reverse complement strand
TAAAAGCTTAGAAACTGGCTGTGGCGAAGTTGCCAGGCCAATTTGCGTGCTAAATCGCCCGCGCTTGTTTTCAGAGGACTATTATCGGATTCAGGTCTTGCGCAGCTTGATCACAACATTGACGCTTGCAATCTCGGCACCTTCTGGTGGCGCAGGCAGGCGTGAAATTTCGAGGTGTTCTGCAGGTGCGTCTGTCAGGCGACCCTCGCCTTCCCAATAGAAGTGGGGATGGTCGTGGGTGTTGGTATCAAAATAACTGCGCGCGCCGTCGACGGTTACTTCCTGCATCAAACCGGCGTCGCAAAACGTCCGAAGCGTATTGTACACGGTCGCCAAAGAAACGGGGTCACCGGTTTCTTTCACGGATGCGAATAGGCTTTCGGCCGTGACATGGCGGTTTTTGCCATCGCCGACCAAAAGCGACGCCAAAGCAACACGCTGACGTGTTGGGCGCACGCCGCCCCCGGAGAGCCATTTGGTTCCGCGCTCAATCGCAATCGTCGACATGCATTACCCGTCTTCTGCCTTCCTGCGTAATATAGGGTGCGAACCGGTCGCAATTCAAATGAAATTCCTGCAACACGTTGTCTCATGGCCTGCGACTGCGAGCCTTGCGCGCTTGTGAAAGGCGATGATAGAGCAGATCAAACCGATGAATTCATGGGCAGGAGCCAGAATTAGCATGTCAGACTATCCGCGCAGCTTTGATCGCGACGCCCTTTTGAAATGCGCGCGGGGCGAATTGTTCGGGCCGGGCAACGCGCAGCTTCCTGAGCCACCGATGCTGATGATGGACCGCATCACCGATATCTCCGGCGATGGTGGCGAGCATGGCAAAGGCCATGTCGTCGCAGAATTCGACATCAAACCCGACCTTTGGTTCTTTGATTGCCACTTTCCCGGCAATCCCATCATGCCCGGTTGTCTTGGGCTTGATGGTCTCTGGCAACTGACAGGGTTCAACCTGGGTTGGCGCGGCTGGCAGGGGCGGGGCTATGCTCTGGGTGTGGGTGAGGTCAAGCTGACCGCTATGGTTCGCCCGGATCGAAAAATGCTGACCTATCACGTCGATTTCACCAAGGCGATCCAGACGCGGCGTCTGACAATGGGTGTCGCAGATGGCCGGGTCGAGGCGGATGGTGAAACGATCTACCTTGTTAAAGATATGAAGGTTGCTTTGAGCGAAAGCTGAAAAGCTACCGACGCGGTGCGCGTGAAAACACCATCTTTTGGCTTGCCAGCTTTTCGCGGTCACCCGTCCAGGCGTAGCAAAGCAATGCTGGGTTTTGCTCTGCCACCGTAATGCGATGGCGTTGTTCTGGCGGGTTAAAGATCAGCGATCCTGGCGCGTAGACGCCCTGATCGTTTTCGGAAACGGCACCGGACAGGCAGATATAGCTTTCCGATATCCCGTCATGGGCGTGAGCTGGGTATGTGCATTTGGGGGCAAACAAAACCAACCCCAGGATCACCTCGTCCGTCATCACCGGTCCGGTTGGCCCCACCAGTTCGGCATAGGCATAAGTGCGCTCCAAACCGCGCGGTACTTTTTCGTAGCCGTATTGCCAGACAAGATGGCTCTGAACTGTTTCGATTGCCCGAATGAAAGGCGCGTGGCGTTCCATCCTTCCGTTATCGAGCGCCCGTTGGAAGTGGGCTGTCACAGGTTTGGTAACAGCCTCGCGTTCATGCACTTCGGCGTTGGCTTTTATCACGCGGCTGATGCTGTCGCGCACAGTTTTCTGATGGCTGCGTATTTTGCTGCTGCCACCTGCCGACAGGCGGCGATAAAACTCGTAATAATCGCGTAGCAGATAAAGCCAGTTTGGCCGATCAGTAAGGCGTGGCAGGTCAGACATAATCTGGTCCATGAAGGGCTGAATAGACGTTTTGCTCTTTGGTTCCGAAACGGTTGTCTTGCAAGCCCGCACTTGGTTGTCGCACCATGCACGGCCAATCTTTCAACTGTTTGCGCTGCATATGCTTGCGATTAAATCGGTTGTGACATGTGGCATTGTGAAAGGTGCCGCCAATCTGCTTGCCCCTTACCCCTTGCTTCGCCTACACACGCTTGTAACAATTGTAGGGAGCCGTGATGCGTCGAGTTGTCGTTACAGGGTTGGGAATCGTCTCGTCGATCGGGAACAACGCCGAGGAGGTCACCGCGAGCCTCAAGGCTGGCACGTCCGGCATCAGTGCAAATGCCGATATGGCGGAGCACGGGTTTCGGTCGCAGGTTGCAGGCGCCATTAATCTCAACGTCAGCGATCACGTCGACAAACGCACACTGCGTTTCATGGGACCAGGATCTGCCTATGCCTATATCGCGATGGGACAGGCGATCGCCGATGCTGGGCTGACGCCCGAAGAAGTGGTTAACCCGATGACGGGCCTGATTGCAGGTTCTGGCGGGCCTTCAACATCTGCAATGCTGGCCGCACATCAGACGGTACTCAAAACGGGTGCCACAAAACGGATCGGCCCGTTCGCGGTGCCGAAAACCATGTCCTCGACCGTCAGTGCAAATCTTGCAACGGCCTACCAGATCAAAGGCATGAACTTTTCGATCACGTCGGCTTGTTCGACGTCTTTGCACTGCATCGGCATGGCCGCACAGCAAGTCGCACTTGGCTTGCAGGACGTAATGTTTGCTGGTGGAGGCGAGGAACTGGATTGGACTTTGTCCTGCCTCTTTGATGCGATGGGCGCGATGTCGTCTAAGTACAACGACACGCCCGAACGCGCCTCCCGCGCGTTTGATGCGGATCGCGACGGGTTTGTCATTTCCGGCGGCGGCGCGATGGTGGTTCTTGAGCCACTTGAACGGGCCGTGGCGCGGGGTGCCACGATCTATGCGGAAGTCACCGGCTTCTCCGCCACATCTGATGGGGCGGATATGGTAGCCCCATCCGGCGAAGGCGGCGAACGAGCCATGCGCGGTGCGCTGAATACGCTGCCGGACGGCCGCACGGTTAGCTACATCAACGCCCATGGCACCTCGACACCTGTCGGCGATGTCGGCGAAATCGAAGCAGTGCGCCGCGTCTTTGGTGAAGGTGCGACGCCACCTGTCAGTTCGACCAAATCGATGACAGGCCACAGCCAAGGCGCCACCGGAGCACAAGAGGCGATCTATTGCCTTCTCGCGTTGAAAAACGATTTCATCATTCCGTCGATCAATGTGGAAACGCTCGACCCGGCGCTCAAACCCGAAGAGATCGCCACTGAACTGGTCGAAGGAGCCGGGCTGGATACGGTGATGACCAATTCGTTTGGGTTCGGCGGCACGAACGGGTCAATGCTTCTTTCCAAGTATAACGGCTAATCTGAACGGGCTTTGACATGACCGATCAATTGCAAGGCAAACGCGGCCTGATCATGGGCGTCGCCAACGAACGCTCCATCGCGTGGGGTATTGCCAAAGCGATGCACGAAGCGGGGGCTGAGTTGGCGTTCACCTACCAAGGCGAGGCTTTCGGCAAACGTTTGGAGCCTTTGGCTGCATCCGTCGGATCGGACTTCATGGTCGATGTCGATGTTACCGATGATGCGTCATTGGATGCCGCGTTCGATCAATTGGGTGCGCGTTGGCCGACGATCGATTTCGTTGTGCATGCGATTGCCTTTTCGGACAAGTCAGAACTGACAGGTCGCATTCTGAACACCAGCCGCGACAACTTCAAAACGTCGATGGATATCTCGGCCTACAGCTTTATCGACGTGGCGCGCCGGGCACATCCGCTGATGGTTGAGAATGGCGGCACGCTTCTGACCCTGACATACATGGGCTCCACCCGTGTCACGCCGAATTACAATGTGATGGGGGTTGCGAAGGCAGCGCTTGAAGCGTCGGTGCGTTACCTCGCGAACGATTTGGGCCCCGAAGGTATTCGCGTAAATGCAATCAGCCCCGGCCCAATGAAAACCTTGGCCGGCGCGGCCATCGGCGGCGCGCGCAAAACCTACAAACACACCGATATGAACGCGCCCTTACGCTCAAACGCGACGCTGGAAGCTGTGGGCGGCACAGCGGTCTATCTCGCCTCGGACGCGGGCGCGTGCACGACGGGTGAAATTGTGCGTGTTGATGGTGGTTTTCACGTGCTTGGGATGCCGCAATACGATAACCTCTGATCCCGGGCTAAGGTCTTTCGAAAGACCTTGCAAGACTTTTCAAAAGTCTTTCGCCGCCGTGGGTATGACCGTTCCAACCCCAATAAACCGCGCCAAACGCGCAAGTTCAGCATCAAGTTTTTCAAATCGCGCAGCCGTCCATCGGACCTTTGGTTCATGCCACAGGTTTCGGATCGTCAGTGTCGACGCCTTTCGGTCGGCCTTGAGATCGATGCGACCGACAAACCTGTCGCCTTCCAAAAGCGGGAACACATAGTACCCCCAAACACGCTGCTCTGCAGGAACAAACATTTCGACACGGTACTCAAATCCGAACAACCGCTCCAAACGGATGCGATCCCGGATGGCTGGATCGAAGGGGTTGAGGATGCGCAGCCGTGATGTGGGTGGTGTTAAGTTTGCCAGTCGGGCTTCGATATCGGGCGCACCGAGGCACGAGACCCAATTTCCATCATGCGCCTCAATCTCAATTGGGATTAAATCGCGATTTCCCTCGGCCCAGTCCAGAGCTTCTATCCGATCAACCGCGTCCCAAAATTTTTGCACCTCACCAGGGGAGCCAAAGCCCATCCGATGTAGCGCAGCGTCACAAAGCCATGCGACTTGATCGGCCTCAGATGTCTCAGCGCTTCGGAATTGGTCAGGAAAGACCCGTTCGGGAAGGTTGTAGAACTTCTGAAAGTTTACGCGATGGCAGGTGGCGAGTTCGCCGCCGAACCACATGTAGTCGAGCGCACGTTTGTGCGGAGGGCGCGACCACATTTCTTTCTTGCCTTGGATCTTGGTGTCAAACGCTGCGGTAGATAGTGCACCTTCTTCACGAATGCGCGCTTTGATTTGGTCGCGCTCCGACGCGTCCGGCAGGTTTTTCAACCATCCCTGGCGATCCAGTTTCGCTTGAAGTCTCTGAAATTGCCTTTGCCACATGGGCAGGAATTCCATGGGAAGAACCGACGCGTCATGGGTGAAATGTTCAAAGATCACCCGGTCTTCGCCGAGGAGACGGTCAAGCATCGGTTCGCGGTAGTTTTGATTGCGGCTCCATAGAATGTGATGATGCGCGCGGGCGACAACCTGAATGGAATCAAGCTGCACAAATCCCAGGTCACGGATCATTTTTGCCAGGTTCAACGGCCCTGTTGGCGTGGGCCCTAACCCTTGACCATTCAGCCACAGCTGCCGCGCCTGTCGGTTCGAAATGCGTAGTCTTGCGGTCACGCTAGAACCACTGACCTGATTCCATGAGGCCGAGATCGAGCAATTGGCGCGAGTGCCATTCGAATGGCACAGAATTGTGCCAACGGAACGTCTCGATCTCAAACGCGGAGCCTGGATTCTTCTTCAGCGCTTTTGCGGTACGGAAGGACGCGACGGAGGCCGTCAGATTGTTGTGCCATGGGCAGGCGTAGGTGTTGTATTCTTCGTCGTTGAATGTGTGATCGGGCCGCAATTCGAGTCCCGGTTTTGCTTTGAACAGCGCGACCCGGTCAATCTTGCGGCGTTCTGGCGGCACGTGTTCTTCGTACCGCCACCGAAGTCCGCCAAAGAAATCAAGTTGCCGTTCGCGCGGGTGGTTCGTCTCGGGGTCAGGGCGGCCCAAAGCGTAGTAGCCGGAGCGGTCGAGCCATGCATCCTCAAGGTTTACGGCGTCGGGGTTGCGGTCGAGATCACCTGCATAGAGATCAACGGCGTAACACAGCATCGCATCGCGACGTTCTTCGGTGTGAAACGCCAGTAGCTCGCCGACGCTGCGCGTTTCGCAGAACGGATAGAACAGAAATTCCGCATTGTAGCAGACATGCATCCAAACGCCCGGTGCCCTCGCGATGATCGCGTTTACGATGTCTTCGCGCGCGCCATCGGCCTGCAAAATCGCATCCACACGGATCACCTGGGCGGATACATCTGCTGCCATTTCAAATTCGGGTCGCATAAACGCGATGACCGATTTGAACCCAAGCTGCAGCGCGTGGCGCAGTGTTGTGTCGATCTCCACATCATCTTCGACAAAAACCAAAGCAATCGGCCCCTTGGCCACGGCCTTGGGGTTTTGCGACAGCAAGTTGTGAACGTCAGAGTACTGCATCGTGAATCCTCTTCGGGATTTTCATACAGAGTCGATGAAAAAACCGTGCATTGCAAGTCGGGGGTGAGATGCGGTATCGCCACGCCCTGAACCCGTCCCGAGGATTGGCCCGATGTCCGCACCGAAGAAGCTCTTTATCAAGACCTATGGCTGTCAGATGAATGTTTACGACAGCGAACGCATGGCCGAAGCGCTGGGCGGGCAGGGGTATGTGGAAACCCAGTCGCCCGATGACGCAGATATGATCCTTTTGAACACTTGCCACATCCGGGAAAAGGCGGCTGAAAAGGTCTATTCAGAGCTTGGTCGCTACAAGAAGTTCAAAGCCGAAAAACCTGATCTGAAAATCGGGGTGGCGGGCTGTGTTGCTCAGGCCGAGGGCGAGGAAATCATCCGCCGCCAGCCAATGGTCGATCTGGTGGTCGGCCCACAAAGCTACCACCGCTTGCCAGAACTCGAAGCCAAGACACAGGCAGGCGAGAAGGCGCTCGACACCGACTTCCCGGAGGAAGACAAGTTTGAGGTTCTGAAACACCGGCCGAAGGCAAAGCGCGGCCCGACGGCGTTTTTGACCGTTCAGGAAGGCTGCGACAAATTCTGCGCGTTCTGCGTTGTGCCTTATACGCGTGGCGCGGAGGTGAGCCGCCCGGTGGATCGCATTTTGACCGAGGCGCGCGATCTTGTTGACCGCGGCGTGCGCGAAATCACGCTGTTGGGTCAGAACGTCAACGCCTACCACGGTGCCGGCGAAGGTGGCGACTGGTCGCTTGCCAAGTTGATCTGGGCCTTGAACGACGTCGATGGTCTGGAGCGCATCCGTTTTACCACAAGCCACCCGAACGACATGACCGACGACCTGATTGAGGCGCATGGTACGTGTCCAAAGCTGATGCCTTACCTGCATTTGCCGGTTCAATCTGGGTCGGACCGTATTCTGAAGCGTATGAACCGTCAGCATACGGCCGAAAGCTATCTCAGGATCATCGAAAAACTGCGCGCGGCGCGATCCGACCTGTTGTTGTCGGGCGACTTCATCGTCGGTTTCCCGGAAGAGACGGAAGAGGATTTTCAGGCGACCTTGGACATAATCCGCGCGTCGAACTACGGCTATGCGTACAGTTTCAAGTACTCAACCCGTCCTGGCACACCTGCCGCAGAACGAGATCAATTGCCCGAAGACGTCAAGGATGATCGGTTGCAGCGACTACAAGCTTTGATCACAGACCAGCAGAAGGCGATCCAAGACGCGATGGTTGGCAACGACGTGAATGTTCTTTTTGAAAAGCCGGGCCGTAAGGCTGGCCAGATGGTCGGCAAGTCGGATCACTTGCACGCGGTCCACGTCACGGCAGACGATATCGCGCCCGGCGATCTGCGCCGCGTCCGCATCGTGGAAAGTGGGCGAAATTCACTGGGCGGCGAATTGGTCTGATGCGAAGCGGACACGATATGTTGAGGTACCCCCTTTCCTGAAACGCTGTCTTTGGTAGTATCCCGATGAATCGGGGATCATCTGACCCATGAGCGTTTAAGCCCTGATCAGGGGGATGAAATATGTTGGGACGTGTGTCCTCTTTGGTGATGAGTATCGCGATTGCGCTGCCGCAAACCGGTTCGGCGCAGCAGCCTGAATCCTACATACCTGGCGTTTGGATCGACCCTGACGGGTGCGAGCACTGGGTCATGGACGACGGCGTTGAAGGGTTTATGAGCCCGCATTTGCGACGTGATGGCACGCCCGTGTGTCATAAAGTGAGCCGCTGCGCCTTGGTTCCGACAGACACAATGTTTGCAACGGACAGCGCCACCATCCGTCCGGGCGGTGCTGACAGTCTGCGCAGCTTTTTTACAGCCAATGCGGCGAATGGCTTTGTCATTGAAGGCCATACCGATAGTCGCGCATCGGACCGGTACAACCTGTCGCTCAGTGAACGCCGCGCCAATGCGGTGGCCCGTGTGGGACAAAGCGTGGGTGCGCGCATCTACTCGGTACGCGGTTTCGGCGAGCGGCGACCCATCGCCAGCAATGGCAGCGCTGCCGGCATGGCAAAGAACCGGCGCGTCGAAATTCTGTGCCTGCAGCGTAGGGCGGATTGATGAATAGTTTTTTCAAGGTGATAGCTGTCTGCGCTTTGCTAGTTGCAGCCGCATGCGAACGTTCCACGGCCGACAAGAGCTTCGACCGTGGGTTTGATAAAAAGTCCTTGAGCGAATTGCAGGCTGGTATTTGGATAGATCCGAACGGATGTGATCATTGGATCATTGACGACGGTGTGGAAGGCTACCTTTCGCCACGGCTTGATCAACGGGGTCGCCCGATTTGTTCCGGGACGACAGATGAACGCAACACGGCAATTGGCGACTTTAAGGGCGGCTCGACCTCCATTATTGGGGACGCGCTTTGAACTGTCTTGCAGACACCTTGAAGTCTGTGCCCGAGTTTGCGACGAGTGACCCAAGCTCAACCCACCGGAGACCCGCGTGACTGCTGACACCCTGTCCGAAGCGCTTTTGGAATTTCCAGACAACCGATTGCTGATTGATCTGTGCGGCGAATACGATCGCAACCTGACCGAAATTGAGACGCGGCTGGGCGTGCAGATCCTGCGCCGTGGAAACCAGCTTGCCATACATGGTGAACCGGATGCGCAAACTGAGGCTCAAGAGGTTCTGATGTCACTTTACCAGCGGCTTGAACAGGGCCGCTCGGTCAATCCCGGAGACATTGACCGCGAATTTCGCATGGCACCCGAAGACATAGCACCAGAAGATCAGATCGAGATGTTCGAAGGCGGGCCGGTTGAGATCAAAACCCGCAAGAAGCTGGTCGAACCGCGCACCGATGCGCAGAAAGCCTATGTTCGGTCGCTCTTTGAAAACGAGCTGGCGTTTGGAATAGGCCCAGCTGGTACCGGCAAGACCTACCTTGCGGTGGCCGTTGGCGTGAACATGTTCATCAGCGGTCAGGTCGACAAGATCATCCTCAGCCGCCCCGCGGTCGAGGCGGGCGAAAAGCTCGGCTATCTGCCCGGGGACATGAAAGACAAAGTCGATCCTTACATGCAGCCGCTCTACGACGCGCTGAACGACTTTTTGCCAGGCAAGCAGCTTGCCAAGATGATCGAGGAAAAAACAGTCGAAATTGCGCCGCTGGCGTTTATGCGGGGCCGAACACTGTCGAACGCGTTTGTCGTTTTGGACGAGGCGCAGAACGCCACGTCGATGCAAATGAAAATGTTTTTGACCCGCCTCGGCGAAGGTTCGCGCATGGTGATCACGGGCGACCGGACGCAGATTGACCTGCCACGGGGCGTCGCTTCGGGGCTGCGGGATGCAGAGCGATTGCTGAACAAAATCCCTAAAATCAGCTTCAATTATTTCACGTCGAAGGATGTTGTGCGGCATCCATTGGTCGCAGCGATTATCGAAGCTTACGAAAAGGACGCCGAAACGCCCTAATCTGCGTTTCAATAAACTGGCAGCAAAAACGACTTATAGTCCGAAAGTAATGCAATGGCACATCTCACGGATATCGTCGTTGAAGATCCGCGCTGGAACGAGCTAAATTTGCAGGATTTGGCGGAACGATCTGCTGTTAACACGCTGATACACAATGGTATTCAGCCATCCGAGCATGAAGTGGCGATACTTGCCTGCGATGATGAGCGGATTGCCATGCTCAATGCAGATTTCCGTGGAAAACCGACACCCACAAATGTCTTGTCCTGGCCGGAAACAGAACTTTTCGCCGAAGCGGACGGCGGTATTCCCGACAAGCCACCAGCTGGTTACGGTGGGGAAAAAGGCTTCCTAGGGGATGTGGCGATTGCGTTTGACACGTGTCAGCGTGAAGCAAACGACGCTGGAAAACCAATGCATCATCATGTTTCGCATCTGATTGTACACGGTATTTTGCATCTTTTAGGTTACGACCACGTTCGTGACCGCGATGCCACGCTGATGGAGGGTATCGAGACAGAAATACTTGGCAAAATGGGGATTCCCGACCCATATAGGGGGTAATGCGGCTTTAACGCCATTTCTGGAACGGGATAGATGGGCGACAACGAGGGATCGTCTAACGCAGCGCAAAGCGCGCGTGGGACGACAGACAATTCAGCACAATCAGGGCCAATGGCACGATTGCGCAAGTGGTTCGGCAAGACTTCTGAACCTTCAACGACGGTGACATCGCCTGTCCAAACATCGGCGGTTGCTCCTATTCACGGAATGATTAACCTGCGACGGATGCGCATCGAAGACGTTGCTGTGCCGCGCGCTGACATTGTGTCGGTGCCAGATACGACCACAAAGGAAGACCTGGTCAAGGTGTTCCGCGAAAGCGGTCTGACACGGCTGCCGGTTTATTCGGGAACGCTAGATACTCCGATTGGTTTTGCGCACCTCAAGGATTTGTCGCTCAAATACGGCTTTAATGGTTCAGATGGCGAATTTGATCTCAACGATCTGTTGCGCCCATTGCTTTTTGTCCCGCCGTCCATGCCGATTGGCGTACTGCTAACCAAGATGCAGACAGAACGTCGGCACATGGCATTGGTGATCGACGAATATGGTGGCGTCGATGGTTTGGTGACAATCGAAGACCTGATCGAGCAGGTCATCGGTGAAATCGAGGACGAGCACGACCTTGACGAGGCGTCAAATTTCACCTGTGAAAAACCGGGCGTGTATATGGCGTTTGCACGCACGCCGCTTGACGAATTCGAAGCCGAGATCGGTCAAGAGCTGACAACGCACGACGACATTGATGGTGAAGAGATCGAGACTTTGGGTGGTTTGGTATTTATGTTGGCGGGCCACGTTCCGGCTCGTGGCGAAATGGTGCGTCATCCTGACGGCCCGGAGTTCGAAGTGGTGGATGCCGACCCTCGCCGGATAAAACGCATGCGGGTGCGATTGAGCGGCTCCACGAGCGCACGTCAACCCAATGCTGCTGCGGCGGAGTAGCCCGTATTGATGCGCCACTGGCAGCGGATGTTCGTCGCCGTTGGATTGGGCGCCGTTTTTGCACTGGGGCAACCTCCGTTTGATCTTTGGTGGCTCGCGCTTGTTGCGTTAGCCGCAATCTTCGTCGTGGTCGCGGGGGATGTCCCGCCAAAGCAAACCGGTTGGATAGGGTGGTCCTTCGGCGCGGGCTACTTCACGGTATCGCTGCACTGGATCGTTGAGCCGTTTCAAGTTGACGCCGCAACGACCGGTTGGATGGCTCCTTTTGCGCTGATCGGCATTGGCGCTGGGCTTGCGATTTTCTGGGGTTTCGCGTTCTGGATTGGGCGCAGACTGTCGCACGGCACACTCTTGATCGCGGTATGTTTGGCGGCTGCCGAGATGGTGCGGTCCTACGCATTAACCGGTTTCCCTTGGGGCTTGATCGGCTACGTTTGGGCACCAACCGCGATGGCTCAATGGCATGCGTGGATTGGGCCCCATGGGCTCACGCTTATGACGCTGCTGATATGTTCGCTGATCGCCGAAAGCGTCCGAGCCCGCAAAGTGCTTCGGGCAATGGCCGTGCTGTCGCTCGGTGTCTTGGCCTTTGTCGGCGCATTTTGGTCCATTCCCGAAATGCCAGACGACCTTGACCGCCCTGTCGTGCGCTTGATCCAACCCAACGCGCCGCAACATCAAAAATGGGACCCTGCTCATATTCCCACCTTCTTCCAACGGCAAGTGGACTTTACGGCGCAACTGCCAAACCCTGATCTCATCGTTTGGCCTGAAACCGCCGTCCCAAACCTGTTGCGACACGCGGACGAAGCGTTGGACGTCATTGCGCAAGCGGCCGCGGGAACACCTGTCGTACTGGGCATCCAGCGCGACGAGAACGGGCGATACTTCAATTCGCTAGTGACCTTGGATGCGGCGGGCCTATTGGACCAAATCTATGACAAGCACCACCTCGTACCATTCGGCGAATACATGCCGCTTGCATCCGTCTTCGCCCGGTTCAACATCTTTGGCCTCGCGGCGCGGGCCGAGACCGGTTACGCGTCCGGGCCTGGGCCGCAGCTGATCGACCTCGGTGCTTTAGGCAAGGCGCTGCCGTTGATCTGTTATGAGGCTGTCTTTCCTCAAGACGTGAACGCGGCACCCGAACGACCAGACGTATTGCTGCAGATTACAAACGACGCATGGTTCGGCAATTTCGCCGGTCCGCAACAGCATTTGCAGCAAGCCCGTCTGCGCGCCATCGAACAAGGTCTGCCGATGATCCGGGTCGCAAACACGGGGATATCCGCGGTCATTGATCCATACGGGCGCGTGGTCGACAGCCTTCCGCTCGGACGGGCAGGATTCTTGGATGTTGCAGTTCCGGCGCCAGTCGCGCCGACGCTTTACAGTCGGACGCATGATTGGCCAGCACTGATCTTGATAATCGTGCTTTTTGCAGCCCGTCTTGTCGGAAATCGCAAGACACGTCATTGACCTGCCAAAGGCGCGCGCGTATCGCCGATCTCATATCCCGTCACAACGGCTTCCTGACGTGGCGGTAGACAGTAATGGAGCACATATGTCCCGACAGAATTATA
>CAZCOX010000078.1:0-12787 GCA_964500115.1 uncultured Rhodobacterales bacterium | reverse complement strand
AGCCGTGTCAGTTCCCTGACACGGCTTTTTCTATTTCGGTTTTGCGGGTGCTTAGAGCGCGTCGATATCACCGCGGCACAGGCCGATATCTTCGAGTTCGTGGTCGCTCAGGTCATTCAGAGCGTTGCGTGTGAGACGCGCGTCATTCCAAGCGGCGAACGAAGCAATAAGCGACGTTACAAAAGCGCCGAAGCCCTTGTGGCCAGCGGCGTAGGTGGGGCGGGTTGTATCAAAAGCAGCCATTGCCTTGTTCCTTTTGTTTGTGTGATCGTTGTGTCGTGAGCCGCATCTAGTTGCGAAAATTCGCGGCGACAATGGCAGTTATTGCATAAGTTTTATGCAGTTTCTGCATAGCTCGAACGCGGTGCTAACGGCCTGTTTTTTGGCAGAAAAATACGACATACCCGATGTCGCTTTTGCTTGTTTCGGCGCGTTTTCGACGTCGCAATGTCGAAAACGCACCAAGTGCGAAAAACGGGTCAATTCGATTTGATTGCTTGGCGTTTGTTCGCGTTTCGTGCTACCCGTGTTGAAAAAGCAACAAAGGCGCGAGCAGAATGCGTGTTTTGGGAATTGATCCGGGTCTGCGCTTCCTCGGATGGGGTGTGATCGAGGCGGAAGGATCGCGTCTGCGACATGTCGCAAACGGAGTCGTTTTGTCTGGCGCTGGCGAGTTGGCGACGCGTCTTTTGGCGTTGCATAGGGGGCTAACCGATGTGTTGCAGCAATTCCAGCCGGACACAGTCGCTATCGAAAAGACATTTGTGAACAAAGACGCGGTCGGCACATTGAAACTTGGGCAAGCGCGCGGTGTTGCCTTGCTTGTCCCGGCGCAATTTGGACTGGAAGTCGGCGAATACGCGCCCAACTCTGTCAAGAAGACGGTTGTGGGGGTCGGCCATGCCGACAAACGGCAGGTGGACCACATGGTTAAGATGCAGTTGCCCGGGGTTCAGATCAAAGGGTCAGATGCGGCGGACGCATTGGCAATCGCCATATGTCACGCGCACCATATCAGCGGGCCGGGCATGAGGCTTCGCGCATGATCGGACGGATCGCAGGACGTGTCGAATACAAGGCGAACGACCACGTGCTCATCGACGTTCGGGGCGTCGGGTATGTCGTGTACTGCTCTGAACGTGTTCTGGCGTCTGTACCCGGTACCGGGGAAGCCGTCGCTTTGTTTACTGATCTTTTGGTACGAGAAGACCTTTTGCAGCTTTTTGGGTTTCCTACTCTGGTCGAAAAGGAATGGCATCGCCTGTTGATGTCGGTTCAAGGTGTAGGGGCCAAAGCTTCTTTGGCTATTTTGGGCACGCTGGGGCCAGACGGCGTGAGCCGTGCAATCGCATTGGGCGATTGGAATTCCGTTAAGACGGCCAAAGGAATCGGTCCGAAAACCGCGCAACGCGTGGTGAACGAGCTGAAGGACAAGGCGCCGACGGTCATGGCGATGGGCGGAACATCGTCCGTGCGAACCGAACCATTAGCAGATGACGCGGTGATGGAGCCGATTGCGGCCACGCCTGTTGCCGCAGCACCTGCGCCATCCGCGTCGGCGCAAGCCGAGGCGTTGTCGGCCTTGGGCAACCTTGGCTACGCGCCAGGAGAAGCTGCATCTGCAGTTGCGCAGGCCGCCGGAGACACGCCAGAGATGTCTACTTCGGACTTGATCCGCGCTGCGTTGAAACTTCTGGCACCAAAAGGGTGAGAGCGGGGCGTGAAATCACGCACCCTACCGAGGGGATCAAATGATGGAGCCAGATCCAAACCTCCGACCAGAGACACTGCCCGAGGACCGTGACCGCGCCCTGAGACCGCAGATGCTGGACGACTTCGTCGGTCAAGCGGAGGCGCGCGCGAACCTGCGCGTATTTATCCAGTCCGCCCGCCAGCGGGGCGAGTCGATGGATCACACGCTGTTTCACGGACCGCCCGGTTTGGGCAAGACCACACTGGCGCAGATCATGGCACGGGAACTTGGTGTCGGATTTCGAATGACCTCTGGGCCGGTTTTGGCGAAAGCCGGTGATCTGGCGGCAATCCTCACCAATCTTGAGGCGCGCGATGTGCTTTTCATTGACGAGATCCATCGTCTGAATCCAGCGGTGGAGGAAGTGCTTTACCCGGCGATGGAGGACTATGAGCTTGACCTCGTTATCGGCGAAGGCCCCGCGGCGCGGACCGTGCGGATTGAGTTGCAACCGTTTACGCTCGTCGGCGCAACGACGCGTCTGGGCTTGCTCACAACACCCTTGCGAGATCGATTTGGCATCCCGACGCGGCTCAACTTTTACACCGAAGATGAGTTGAACACGATTGTTGGGCGCAACGCCGTCAAATTGGGCGTAGAGGCCGCACCGGAAGGCGCACGCGAAATCGCGCGCCGGTCGCGTGGCACACCGCGCATTGCGGGGCGTCTGCTGCGCAGGGTCGTGGATTTCGCGGTGGTTGAGGGCAATGGTATTGTTACGAAAGAGCTTGCTGACGGCGCGCTGACCCGACTTGGTGTCGACGGTCTGGGCCTTGATGGGGCCGACCGAAGGTACCTGCGCCTCATCGCGGAGAACTATGCGGGTGGGCCTGTGGGTATCGAAACGCTGTCGGCCGCGTTATCGGAAAGCCGCGACGCACTAGAGGAAGTGATCGAACCTTACTTGTTGCAGCAGGGATTGATCCAGCGCACGCCACGTGGGCGAATGTTGGCACAGAAGGGGTGGTCGCATTTGGGGCTTGCCGCACCGAAGGGTCCGCAGCAATCGGATTTGTTCGGGTAGAGATAGGGGCTCTGCCCCTCGGCCTATGGCCTCACCCCGAGGTATTTGGAAACCAGAGAAGTATAACGATGCTGAATGCTGACGAGGTTGAACGGTTCTTCACGCGGTCGGACGGGTCATACCTGTTTGCCCGCTGGGGGCGCCCCATCGCGCCCATCGTGTTTGGCGTCGATGACGCGACACTGTCCGTGGTCAAAGGCGCGTTCGAGGCGGTTTGCGCTATGTCAGGCCACCAGATGGCGGAGACCGATCCGGAGCTTGGCACAAATGTCATGGCGTTTTTCTTCCGTGACTGGGATGAATTGACCGACCTGCCTGATCTGGATCGTTTGATTGACGGTTTGGTGGAGCTGGTGGGTCGTTTGAAACAGGCCGACGCCAATCAGTACCGCGTGTTTCGGTTCGATGAGGCGGGCGCGATCAAAGCGTGCTTCATCTTTATCCGCATGGACGCTGCGATGTCGGCCATTCCCGCAGACACGCTTGCCCTAAGCCAGGTCGTGCAATCAATGGTCCTGTGGTCGGATATGGCATTCACAGATCAGTCGCCGCTCGGGCAGTTGGAAGATGGACGTGTTGTGCTGAAACCCGAGATTGGCGCGTTGGTGCGGGCCGCTTACGATCGGTCGATGCCTGAGATGGCGCAGGACGCGTCGCATGCGCTACGCCTTGCTGCGCGTTTACAAGTTGCTGCAGGGAATTGAGTGATGGATCATGAGTTTCCGATACGCGTGTACTACGAAGACACCGATATGGGTGGGATCGTTTATTACGCGAATTACCTTAAATACATCGAACGCGCGCGGTCTGATTGGGTGAGGTCCATCGGGATCGATCAAAACGCGATGCGCGAAGATGATGGTGTTGTGTTTGTTGTCCGCCGGGTTGAGGCGGATTATTTGCAACCTGCGAAGTTTGACGACGAATTGATCGTGCGCACCGCAACGAAATCCGTCACCGGCGTGCGCCTGATCATGACGCAAGAGGTCTATCGCGGGGAGGTTCTAATGTTTCAGGCAGAAGTGACCGCGGTGTGTGTCGGCGAGGGTGGTGCCCCTGCGCGGCTCCCGGCGGTTATCCGCCGTCAGGTGCACTAAGCTGCATTTTGACGCCAATGTGTTGGCGTTTCCCCTGAAATTAGGCTATCAAGGTTGGTAACGAGTGCCCAAAGAAATGGGCCAACTGGCTAAAGAGCAGGCGGATGGAAGCAGAGACACTTGCGCTGGCGCAGGAGATTGATTTCTCCATGTGGGGTTTATTCGCGCGTGCGACGCTGACGGTCAAAATCGTGATGGTGCTGTTGCTCATTGCTTCGTTTTGGGCGTGGGCAATCATCATCGAGAAATTCCTGTCGTATCGCAAAGCGCGTTCAGAAGCGGCTGCGTTTGATCAGTCTTTTTGGTCAGGCGAGCCGCTGGATGAACTGTTCGACCAGATCGGGCCTGAACCGGACGGGCGGGCACAAAAGGTATTTGCAGCAGGTATGACGGAGTGGCGTCGGTCTCATCGTGATGATGGTGGCCTGATCGCAGGTGCGCATGCCCGGATTGATCGGTCGATGGATGTGGCGATCCAGAAAGAGGCTGAAGCGCTGCAAAAAAACCTTGCCGTTCTCGCGACCGTTGGCTCGGTGGCGCCGTTTGTTGGGCTGTTCGGAACGGTCTGGGGCATCATGCACGCTTTTATCGAAATTGCGCAGCAGCAGAACACATCACTGGTGGTCGTGGCTCCGGGCATTGCCGAAGCGTTGCTGGCCACCGGGCTTGGTCTCCTGGCCGCGATTCCAGCGGTTGTGTTCTATAACAAATTCTCTGCCGACAGCGACCGCATCGTCGCCGGTTACGAGTCGTTTGCCGATGAGTTTTCAACCATCCTCAGCCGTCAATTGGACAGCTGAGCCATGGGTGCGGGTGTGGTCAAATCTGGTGGTAGCGGCGGCGGACGGCGGCGGCGCAGAGGCCGTGCGCAGCCCATGGCTGAAATCAACGTCACGCCTTTTGTCGATGTGATGATGGTGCTTCTGATCATCTTTATGGTGGCGGCCCCCTTGTTGACCGTTGGCGTTCCGGTTGAATTGCCCAAAACGGCAGCCAGTGCCTTGCCATCGGAAACCGAAGAGCCTTTGACGGTGACCATCGCTGCTGATGGTGTCGTTTCCATCCAGAATACAGAAGTGGGCCGTGACGAACTGGTGCCGCGCCTACAGGCGATTGCTGCCGAACGGTCAGATGATCGCGTGTTCCTGCGCGCGGATGGCGCCGTGACTTATGAAGTTGTGGCCCAAATTATGGGTGCCTTGAACGCCGGGGGGTTTAGCTCAATCGGTTTGGTGACGGACATTGGGGGTCCGGCGCTTGACGGGTCGGATGGCTGAGGCGCGCGGTGCATACGGGCCATTATATTTCGGGCGGGGCACATGGGTTTCTGATCCTGTGGGCCTTGTTTGGCGGGATGTTCCGCGGCGATCCACCCGAGGTCGAGGTGGCTGAGGTGTCGGTGATTTCAGAAGCCCAGTTCGCGGCGATGATGCAGCCACAGACGGCGCCGCCAACGGTCGAAACGCCAGCGGCTTTGCCGCAGCCTGAGATCGAGCAAGCCAATCCAGATACGCCCGCCCCGGAGTTGGAGCCTGCCACACCGCCTGAACCTGTCGAGCCGGAGGCGGCGCAGCCAGACACCCCGCCGCAACCTGTTTTGCCTGAGCCAGAGCCGGAAGTGGCGGACACGCCCCCGCAACCCCCTGCGCCCGAACCCGTGCCGGAGGTCGAAGCGCCAGATGTCGCTTTGCGTCCCGTACCGCGCCCCGCGCCGCGCGTCGCGCCAGAGGCGGTGCCTGAACCACAGCGTGAGGCCGATGTTGCGCCAGACATTCAGGACACCGTTGAACAAGCAGACACTCCGGACGCGCCTGTCGAAGACGAACAACAGGCGACAGCTCCAGAAGCGGCTGCAACAGAAATTGTGACCGAGGCAGAAGAGCCTGCACGCGCGCCCGTGACCTCAATCAGACCTCAGACGCGGCCAAACCGGCCCGCGCCGACACAAACCGCGCAACCTGCGCCGGAAACAGCCGACCCGCTGCCCGAGACAGACGATGCGGAGGCCGATGCCGCAGCCAGCGCCATTGCAGGCGCTTTGGAGGAGGCGTTGTCTGGGGGGGCGCAGACGGGCGCAGCCGAAGGCCCTCCATTGACCCAAGGCGAACGCGATGGATTTCGGATTGCGGTTCAGGATTGCTGGGTTGTAGATGTTGGATCGCAAGCTGCCAATGTGACCGTGACCGTTGGCTTTGATCTGGACCGCTCCGGCCAGGTGATCGGCTCAACGCTTCGCATGCTTGGCGCATCGGGCGGCAGCGGTTCAGCAGTGGATACGGCCTTTCAGGCGGCACGACGGGCAATATTGCGGTGCCAGGGCGACGGGTACGACCTGCCGCCCGAAAAGTTTGATCAGTGGAAAAGCGTTGAGATGACGTTTAACCCCGGGAGTATGAGGATCCGATGAAACAGGTGATCACATCCCTGATGATGGCGTTGACCGTAACGGTCTTGGCGTCCATGGCTGGCGCGCAGAGCGGCCCGCTGCGGATCGAAATCACGGAAGGTGTTGTCGAGCCGCTACCTTACGCCGTTCCCAACTTTGTTGCCGAAGATTCAGGTGCGGCCCAGCTGTCTGAACAGATCGCGCGCGCTGTTGCAGATGATCTGACGGGAACGGGTTTGTTTCGCGAGGTCCCGCGCGAGGCACATATCAGCCAGATCACAAGTTTCGGCAGCCCGGTTCAGTTTGCAGATTGGAAGGCCATCAACGCGCAGGCGCTCGTTACCGGGGCTGTTTCGACCTCTGGCGGGCGTGTGACGGTGAAATTCCGTGTATGGGATGTTTTTGCCGGAACCGAGCTGGGCGAGGGCATGCAGTTTGCCGGTACGCCCGACGGTTGGCGGCGGATGGCGCATAAAGTGGCGGATCAGGTCTACAGCCGAATTACCGGCGAAACCGGCTATTTCGACAGTCGCGTGGTGTTCGTGTCAGAGAGCGGGCCAAAAGACCAGCGCGCCAAGAGGCTCGCTGTCATGGATTACGACGGCGCGAATGTGCAGTTTCTGACGGGCAGCAACGCTCTTGTGTTGGCCCCGCGGTTTTCCGAGGATGGTCAGCGCGTTCTATATACAAGCTACGAGACGGGAATGCCGCGTGTTCATGTGCTCGAAGTTGGGACTGTGCAAAGCCGTATTTTGGAAGGCCAAAGTGGCGTGATGAGCTTTGCGCCTCGATTTGCCCCAGATGGGCGCACGGTTGTGTATTCGCTGACCCAAGGCTCAAATACGGATATCTGGGCGATGGATATCGCCAGTGGCGGGACGCGGCAGCTGACAACCGCGCCTTCGATTGAAACGGCCCCCAGCTATTCTCCGAACGGCAGCCAGATCGTTTTTGAAAGCGACAGGTCGGGCACTCAGCAGCTCTACGTGATGCCGGCAGGCGGCGGTGAGGCGAAACGTATCAGCTTTGGACAAGGCCGCTATTCCACACCCGTTTGGTCGCCACGCGGCGATATGATTGCTTTTACCAAACAGAACGCGGGTCGGTTTCATATCGGCGTGATGCGCACAGATGGGTCCGAAGAACGCCTTTTGACAGCGTCATTCTTGGACGAAGGACCGACTTGGGCGCCAAACGGTCGTGTGATCATGTTCGCCCGCGAAACGCAGGGTGCTCAGGGGTCTTCTTCGCTTTATACAGTTGACATCTCGGGACGGAATTTGAAGCGCGTGCGCACCCCTGAGGGCGCATCAGACCCAAGTTGGGGGCCGCTGCAATGATGTTTCCGCTTCACCAGAAATTAATAGAGAGCGCCAAGAATCTTCGTACGAAGATTCTTCTCCCGCCTCTGATCCTAGGCGGGCTGCGCCTGCCATGTTAATCCAACCACAACAACAAAGAGCAGGACATCTCATGCGACTTTCCGCAAAACTCACAGTTCTGATGGCCGTTCTGGCCCTTTCCGCCTGTACCAACGCAAACCGTTTCGACAACGATCCGGTTGATCTAAACGCTGCGACAGGCTCGGCGGGCGGCATCGTTCCGGGCAGCGCAAGCGACCCAAGTTCGCCGGCATATTTCCAGCAAACAGTGGGTGATCGCGTGCTTTTCGCTGTGGATCAGTCAACATTGTCGCCTGAAGCGCGTGCAACTTTGGACGGTCAGGTTCAATGGTTGAACACCAACCAAGACTACAATGCGGTCATCGAAGGCCACGCAGACGAACAGGGCACGCGGGCATATAATCTTGCTTTGGGTGCGCGAAGGGCAAATGCGGTGATGGAGTACCTTGTGGCGCAAGGTGTCTCGGCCAACCGATTGCAGTTTGTGACGTATGGCAAAGAACGCCCAATCGAGATTTGTTCCGAAGAATCCTGCTACGCAAAGAACCGTCGGTCCGTTACGATCATCTCGGCAGGGTTGTCGAGCTAACGAGGACTATCAATGCGGTTTTTCGCAGGACTATTCGCAACGTGTTTGGTTTTCGCGCCGATGGGCGGTCAGGCGTCAGAGACTCTGGCCGATATCCGTCAAGACATGTCGGTGCTGTACGTGGAAATCCAAAAGCTCAAACGCGAGCTGAGCACGACGGGGGCCAGCGCCGTGGCGCTTCCCGCCGGAGCTTTGGACCGCATCAACGCGATTGAAATGGAATTACAGCGGCTGACGGCCAAAACCGAGGAACTTGAATTCCGGGTTGGACGTGTGGCCGATGATGGCGCGCGTCGCATTGGTGATCTGGAATTCCGCCTGTGCGAGTTGGAAACCGGTTGCGACATTGCTGCGTTGGGACGCGGCACGACACTTGGGGGCGAGGCGGAATCTGCGGCTACACCGGCACCGCAACCTGTTCCCCAAACTGGCGGAACAGAGCTTGCCGTCGGGGAAGACAATGACTTTCGGCGAGCTGGGGAGGCGCTCGCCCAAGGTGACTTTCAATCCGCCGCAGACCAGTTTGCGACCTTTCGCCAGACCTATCCGGGCGGACCGTTAGAAGCGCAAGCCTTGGTTGCTGAGGGCCGAGCGCTCGAGGGTATGGGTGACCTGCGAGAAGCGGCTCGTAGATATCTTGATGCTTATGCCGGATATCCGAATGACGTCGCTGGCCCCGAGGCGCTGTGGCGTCTTGGTGCGGCGCTTGGCGCATTGGGGAATGTCGCTGAAGCTTGTGTGACCTTGTCAGAAGTGTCCGGGCGGTACCCGGGCAGCGCAGCTATTTCAGAGGCCGAAGCCGCAAAAGCGCGGTACAATTGCCCGTGACCTCCGAACCGCTCGACCAGCGGTTTGCAGACGCGATGGGGCAACTGCTCGGACCAGAATTTCCGACAGATATCGGATTGGCGGTCTCTGGCGGCGGCGACAGCATGGCGATGCTGTATCTTGCGCATAACTGGACACGCACCTACGGCGTTAGGTTGTGGGTTGTCACCGTGGATCACGGCCTGCGCCCGGAAAGCGCGTCTGAGGCTGAACTCGTTGCAAAGGAATGCGAAGCTCTTGGTTGGCCGCACGCCACCGTCAAATGGCAATGGGACAGGCGCGGCAATGTTCAGGACGCTGCGCGTAACGCACGCATTTCGCTTTTTGATCAATGGCGGGGTGTCGTGCAGCACATCCTGGTCGCCCATACGCAAGATGACCAAGCCGAAACGGTATTGATGCGTTTGATGCGCGGTTCTGGCGTGGATGGTATGGCCGGAATGCGCCAGAGGCGGCATGTGTCGCCACATCCTTTGGGCGCACCAGAGATTAAGGTTTCAGGCGGTCAGCCGCCACGCGGCGATGGGCTTGGAGGGTACGCGCTTTTGCGTCCGTGTCTTGAGATGTCGCGGGATAGTCTTCGCCATTATGCACGTGTCTTGCGCGGGCGATGGGTTGAGGATCCGTCGAACGACGATCCGAAATATGACCGCGTGCGTCTTCGCAAATTGTTAAAGTCTTTGGCGGAAGAAGGGATCACCGCGACGACGCTTGCTGAAACGGCCAATCGGATGGCGCGCGCGCGGGATGGTTTGGTGGCGCGATTGTGTGATGCTGCGCGCTCGATCGCGCGGTCAGCACCCTTGGGGCAGGTTTTGCTGGATCGCGACAGGTTTGCAGGCTTTGATCGAGAAACGCAAATGAGGCTTGTGGCAGCAGCGCTGCAATACGTGGCGTCAGTTGAATACCGACCACGGGCACTTGCGACCGAAGCACTTTTGGACCGTGTTCTTTCTGGCGCGGGTGGCACATTGCACGGTGCAGAGGTTTTGGTTGATACCGATGCGATCCGTATCGTCCGCGAGTTAAAGGCGGTCGCAAAAACGAGGGCGAAGGTTGGTGAATTGTGGGATGATCAATGGAGCTTGGAAGTAAGCGCTGAGTCAGAGGCAAGGCTGCTTACTGTAGCCGCTTTAAAGGACGACGGCTGGCGACAATTGCCACAACGTGACGCAATAGCCATCCCTCATCGGGCCGCCCTGTCGATGCCAGCGCTTTGGGAGGGGGCCACGCTGATCGCGTGTCCTGGCGTGAATTTCGGCTCCGATGTGGTTGCACAGCGGTTCGTGCTTGGGCGGACTGACGCAGGGTTTGAGGCTTTTTGCGTTTCGCATTGAACCCGGGCGCGCCATGTCTATGTTATAGCGCAAGATGTGCAGGCCGTATTGCCTGCGCCGTTTTCAGGAGAGTTTTCCTTGGGCAACGCACGTAATATCGCCTTTTGGGTGGTTCTGTTTCTGCTGATCCTAGCGCTTTTCAACATCTTCTCGGGTGGCGGTAACACGCTGCAAAGCCGCGAAGTCAGCTACTCTGACTTTGTTTCGGCGGTTGAAGGTGACACCGTGAGTTCCGTGACCCTGGATGGCGAACAGGTCCGGTTCCGCAGCAATGACGGTCAGGACTATGTGACCATCAAGCCCGAAGACGCAGCGGTTACAGAGTTGCTGATCGCAAATGATGTGCCGACGCGGGCGGAACAACAGCAGCAATCCGGCTTCCAGTCTTTCTTGTTGAGCTTGCTGCCCTTCCTTCTGCTGATCGGTGTCTGGATCTATTTCATGAACCGCATGCAGGGCGGCGGGCGCGGCGGTGCGATGGGCTTTGGCAAATCCAAAGCCAAATTGCTGACGGAAAAGCATGGCCGTGTGACGTTCGACGATGTGGCTGGCATCGACGAAGCCAAAGAAGAACTTGGCGAAATCGTCGAGTTTCTGCGCAATCCGCAAAAGTTTTCGCGTCTTGGCGGCAAAATCCCCAAAGGCGCTTTGTTGGTCGGCCCCCCGGGTACCGGTAAAACGCTGCTCGCGCGCGCGATTGCGGGGGAAGCGGGTGTACCGTTCTTTACCATCTCAGGCTCTGATTTTGTCGAGATGTTCGTTGGCGTGGGTGCGTCCCGTGTGCGGGACATGTTCGAACAGGCGAAGAAAAACGCGCCGTGTATCGTATTTATCGACGAGATTGACGCGGTTGGCCGTGCACGTGGTGCTGGCTATGGCGGCGGTAACGATGAACGCGAACAGACGCTCAACCAGTTGCTGGTCGAAATGGATGGCTTTGAAGCCAACGAAGGTGTCATTATCGTTGCGGCCACCAACCGTCGTGACGTCCTTGATCCGGCTCTTTTACGCCCGGGTCGTTTTGACCGCCAAGTGACTGTCCCGAACCCAGATATCAAAGGTCGCGAGAAAATTCTTGGCGTTCATGCACGCAAGACGCCATTGGGCCCGGATGTTGACCTGCGCATCATTGCGCGCGGCACGCCTGGCTTCTCTGGTGCGGACCTTGCAAACCTTGTCAACGAAGCGGCCTTGATGGCAGCACGCGTTGGTCGTCGCTTTGTCACGATGGAAGATTTTGAGAACGCAAAAGACAAAGTGATGATGGGCGCCGAACGCCGGTCCATGGTGCTAACGCCCGAACAGAAAGAAAAGACGGCGTATCACGAAGCTGGTCATGCCATTGTTGGCCTGGAGCTGCCGCAATGTGATCCGGTCTATAAGGCCACGATCATTCCCCGCGGCGGTGCTTTGGGTATGGTTGTGTCTCTGCCCGAGATTGACCGCCTGAACTGGCACAAGTCGGAATGCGAAGAAAAACTCGCAATGACGATGGCGGGCAAGGCGGCTGAAATCATCAAATATGGCGCCGAAAATGTCTCGAACGGCCCGGCGGGTGATATCCAACAAGCCAGCGCGCTTGCCCGTGCGATGGTCTTGCAGTGGGGTATGTCTGATCAGGTCGGCAACATCGACTACCGCGAGGCGGCTGAGGGCTATAGCGGCAACACTGCCGGTTTCTCGGTCTCAGCCAACACAAAAGAGATGATCGAAGAGGAAGTGAAGCGGTTCATTCAGGAAGCCTATGATCGTGCTTACCAAATCCTGATCGACAAAAACGAAGAATGGGAACGTCTCGCGCAGGGTCTGCTGGAATACGAGACACTGACCGGGGACGAGATCAAGCGGGTTATCAGGGGTGAACCGCCCCACGCTGGCGATGATGATGTGTCAGACGACACGCCCGACAAGCCAAGCATTACGGCGATCCCCAAGACCAAACCAAAAGCCAAACCGCAAGCAGACGGTGGTTTGGAGCCAGAACCCTCGGCCTAAACCGCGGCTAGCTGAGACAAAGAAACCCCGGTCTGCTGTGCGCAGAACCGGGGTTTTTCTTTGCTGCCTTCAGCCGGGGAAGTACCGCCGACTGGATTGTAATGTGTTTCGCCAGCCCAGATACATCGGCGCGCTTATTCCAATGCCAATGTAGAGAAACAATGCGGCCTCAGCCGACAGACCATAAACTAAAGCCAAAAACGCCAGTACGCAGCCAACAGCGCTGCTGAACACACTTGCAATTGCTGCCATGCGAAAGCCCTTCTTCTCGGGTGTTACACGCAACCCGTTTAAGGCCTCTTAATCCGAAGACAGTTTGCCTATTTTTGGCCAGCGACGCGCAAGAAAAAAGGCCGCTGAGATAGCGACCTTTTG
>CAZCOX010000077.1:8915-12892 GCA_964500115.1 uncultured Rhodobacterales bacterium | reverse complement strand
TGTGATTCAAGAGGATGTCGAGCGCGACGGTGATCAGATCACGATCACGGACAAGCTGGAAAGCAACACCCATATCCGACCGGCAGGCGGTGATTTTCGCGTGGGCGACACGGTCTCGAAATCCCGCGTGATCGGCGCAAATGACATCGCGCTTATGGCGGCGATGAATATCGCCGACGTGCCTGTGATGCGCCGCCCGGTTGTGGCGTTGATTTCTACCGGGGATGAGTTGGTGATGCCCGGAGAGACCCCCGGCCCCGATCAGATCATCGCGTCGAACACGTTTGGCTTGCACGCGCTTTTGCGGGACTTGGGGGCCGCGCCGCGATTGCTGCCGATTGCCTTTGACAACGAGGCGTCGTTGCGCGCGGCGTTCGATTTGGCGCAGGGGGCCGACCTGATTGTCACCATCGGTGGCGCGTCGGTGGGCGACTATGACATCGTCGCCAACCTCGCACCGCAGCTTGGGTTCGACCAACAATTCTACAAAGTCGCCATGCGTCCCGGTAAGCCGTTGATGGCAGGCACGTTTGGCAACGCGATGATGATCGGGTTGCCCGGCAATCCGGTGTCCGCCATGGTTTGCGGCCATGTATTTGTGGCACCTGTCGTGCGCGCGATGCTGGGTCTGCCCGCGCGCCCTGCCCCGCGCGCGACCGCCCCGCTGGCACAGGATCTGCCGCCAAATGGTCCGCGCGAGCATTACATGCGGGCGCGGTTTGAGGATGGCGGGCTTGTCGCGTTTGGCTCTCAGGACAGCTCGCTGTTGTCGATCCTTGGTGCCGCAGACGCGTTGATTGTGCGGCCACCGCATGACCTCGAACAAGCCAAAGGCACTGTCGTCAAGTATCTGCCGCTCCGTTGATCCGTTCAATTTGTGTAGAATTGTTGACACAAAACATGAACATCCGTAGAACAAAATGCGAGGATCAATCGAGCGGAGGCAGACAATGCTGACGAAAAAACAACTGGACCTGCTGGAATTTATCAACAAACGCGTGGCCCGTGATGGCGTGCCACCGAGTTTCGACGAAATGAAAGAGGCGCTTGATCTGCGCTCCAAGTCGGGCATTCACCGGCTGATCACGGCCTTGGAGGAACGGGGGTTCATCCGCCGCCTGGCCCACCGGGCGCGGGCCATTGAGATCGTGAAGCTGCCGGACTCGCTGGCGGCCAAGCAAGCCGGGTTCACGCCACAGGTGATTGACGGCGATTTGCCGGATGTACCGCCCCCCGCCAATGCGCAACCGATTGAAACGATTGACGCGTTGGAAGTCGATCTCGCCGGTCGCATCGCCGCCGGTGTGCCCATTCAGGAAATCAACGATGTCCCGCCGAAGGTCACGGTTCCGGGCACCATGCTCAGCGGCAATGGCAAGCACTATGCGCTTGAAGTCAAAGGCGATTCGATGATCGATGCGGGCATCAATGACGGTGACATCGTGGTCATTCGCGAAACATCGACGGCTGATGACGGAGACATCGTGGTCGCGCAGGTCGAAGGCTACGAAGCGACGCTCAAGAAGTTCCGCCAGAAGGGCGAAAGCATCATTCTTGAGGCCGCCAACCCCGCTTACGAGCCGCGTATTCTTCCGGTTGGGTCGGTCAAGGTTCAGGGGCGCTTGGTCGGTTTGATCCGCACTTACTGAGCCAGTCGCACGTTGCGATCGTTCCAAAGGCGCGCGCCCGCACGGTCGCGCGCTTTTTCAATCTGGATGCGACCTGTCGGGTCAAGCGACAGGGCGAGACTGCCATCGCGGGCGATCTGATCAGGCGACAGGATCATGCAGCCGAGCGGTTTCGGGCGCTCCGGCAAGGCAACGTTTGAGACGACAAGGTCGTTTACGTCGCATCCGTTATACGCTTTGGCGGCGCGTTTGCCGTACACATGGTGCAGTGTGACTGGGCCAAATTGCGTGTGATCTGTTGTCCAAAGACGCGCTGCGGCCATTTGATCGAGGCCCTGCCCGTCATTTTCGAGCCAGACGCTGGCGACAAAACCCGATCCGGTCTCACGCGACAGCGCGCGGCCTTGATCGGTCATGATGCCAACCAGCGCGCCACCTTCGGAAATCAGAACGTCGGGGCGTTCCGACTGCACCCAGAGCGCAATGGCAAGCACAATCGGCGCGCCGCCCAGCCAGCGGCCCCTGCCTTGCCAGATAACGATCAAAAGACAGCCCACGGCGATCAGCGGCAAGACCGGCGGGTCCGGCGTTTTGATCGGGCGCACCGCTCCGTCCCACTTGGCGATCTCGGTTGCGACACCGAGGATCCAATCGAGGCCGAATTGCATGCCCCAAAGGCCGACGATTTCCCAGCCAAACGGCATCAACGCAAGTGCTAGGACCCCAAAAGGCATGACCAGCGCCCCCATCAGCGGCACGGTGGCGAGATTGGCCAACAACCCGAACTGCGCGATCTGGTTGAAATGCGCCATCGCAAAGGGCGCGGTGGCGGCACCCGCGACGGCGGAGGACAGAAAGACCGAGACCGCGCCGCGCAAGACGCGGTGTTTTGGCATCTCGACCGTGCTGTCGCGGATCGCGCCGAATATGGCGACGAGTGCCGTTGTCGCCGCGAAGGACATCTGGAAACCGGGGCCAAGCAAGGCCTCTGGGTGGCGGACAAGGATAATGAGTGCCGCCAACGCTACGGCGCGCAGTGACAGCGCGCGGCGGTCAAAGAGGATGGCTACTAACATGACGGCCACCATGACAAAGGCACGTTCCGTCGCGACATTGCCTCCAGACAGAGCCAGGTATCCAGCCGCCACAACCAGAGCCGACGCGGCGGCGATCTTCTTGACCGGCCAACGCAGGCCAATCGGTGTCAACAGCAGCGACAACCGGACAAATGCGAAGACAAACGCGCTCAAAAGCCCCATGTGCAGGCCCGAGATGGCCAGCAAATGCGCAAGGTTCGTGTCTCGCAGCGCTTGTAACGTGTCGCGCGGAATGGCGCTGCGGTCTCCGGTCAGAATTGCAGTTGCAAAGGCTCCGGTTGCCCCCGGCAAAGCAGCTTGAATGCGCGCCGACACCGCCATGCGGGTGGCAAAGACGACCTGTCCCGCTTCCGCGTGCTCCCATAAAACAAGCGGCACGCGGGTGTAGCCAACGGCCCCCAACCGCAAGAACCAGGCATGGCGGCGAAAGTCGAACCCGCCCGGCTCCACTGCGCCGGATGGCGGGCTGAGGTGCCCGGTGGTCATCACAACCATCCCCGGCTCAGGCGTCACGCCTTGCTCCTTGGCATGCAGCGACAACCGAACCCGGCGCGGTGTTTCGGCCAGCGGCACGTCCGTCAGCCAGACCCGGTCAAGCGTAACGCGCAACGCGTCCGACGCGGACCGGTCAATGGCGACCACCCGGCCCGTCACAGGGCCGTAATAACGGAAATCAAGAACCGGCCCGGCCACGATGTGCGCGCGCATACCCCCCAGCGCAAAGCCGATGGCCACCATGCTGAGCGCACAGATCAACGGGCGGAACGGCGACCTGCTGCGCAGATACCAGAGCAACCCCACACCGCCGCCAAGGCCGCTTGCGACAAGCGCTATCACCAACGGTTCGAACCGCAGGGAAAAGAAAAGGCCGATCCCGCAAGCCAGAAACAGCGGGACAAACGGGAACAACCCGCCCCGCTGGGCCAGCAAACCGTCGGCAAGAAACGCAGCCACCCGCGCCATACTTGCCCCCGTCCATGGTGCTGGTTAAGAGGCGGGTAACGTATCTCCCTTATGGTGAATGAAAGGTAAACGCGCCCATGTCTGGCCAGATCGTCACCCGTTTTGCTCCCTCGCCCACTGGCTACCTGCATATTGGCGGGGCGCGCACGGCGCTGTTCAACTGGCTGTTCGCGCGGGGGCGTGGCGGAAAGTTCCTGCTGCGGATCGAAGACACGGACCGCGCGCGCTCTACGCCTGAGGCGACAGAGGCGATCCTCAAAGGCATGGCGTGGCTGGGTCTTGACCATGA
>CAZCOX010000077.1:0-8815 GCA_964500115.1 uncultured Rhodobacterales bacterium | reverse complement strand
GACGTGACCATCCGCAATGATCAGCTGGATGACATGGTGCTGTTACGATCCGACGGCACACCGGTTTACATGCTGGCGGTTGTTGTCGATGACCATGATATGGGTGTGACCCACGTGATCCGGGGCGATGATCACTTGAACAACGCGGCACGCCAGATGGGTATCTACACGGCGATGGGATGGGACATTCCGGTCTGGGCGCATATCCCGCTGATCCATGGACCGGATGGCAAGAAACTGTCCAAACGGCACGGATCGCTGGGCGTTGAGGAATACCAGGCGATGGGCTATCCGGCGGCGGGTATGCGCAACTACCTCGCGAGGCTGGGGTGGAGCCATGGAGACGATGAGTTCTTTACCGACGCGCAGGCGAAAGAGTGGTTTGATCTGGGCGGGATCGGCAAATCCCCGGCCCGGTTTGACTTCAAAAAGCTCGAAAACCTGAGCGGTCAGCATATTGCCGTCTCAGACGATGCTGCACTGCTGCATGAATTGATGGCGTATCTGGATGCTGCGGGCGAAGCGGCCCTGACGTCAGATCAGGCTGACGGAATGGCACGTGCGATGTATTGCCTCAAAGAACGCGCGCGCACATTCCCGGAACTAATTGAAAAGGCTCACTTTGTCTTGGCATCACGCCCCATCGACCCTGACGAAAAAGCCGCCAAGAACCTAGATACGGTATCCCGTGGTATACTGGGATCGTTGACGCCGCAGTTGCAAAATGCTAGCTGGACGCGCGACGAGCTTGAAGCCGTCACATCCCGATTTGCAGAGGAGCACGGGACGAAATTCGGCAAGCTGGCGGGGCCCATGCGGGCGGCGCTTGCGGGCCGGGCCGTGACGCCGAGTGTGTTCGACATGATGTTGATCCTGGGCCGCGATGAAACCATCGCAAGGCTGTCGGACGCATCTGCTGTAACGGACGGTTAACGCCAGCATTGGTGCGTCTGTTGCAGCCTCACGAATAGCTGGCTTTGGGCACCCCCCAGAGCGTTCATACGAAGGGACCACCTATGTCAGATACCGCCAAAACAGCGACATTGACGATTGACGGCGAAAGCTACGACTTGCCGATTTACTCTCCATCGGCTGGCCCCGATGTTATCGACATCCGCAAGCTGTACGGCTCTGCTGGCGTTTTCACTTACGACCCCGGCTTCACCTCAACCGCCGCCTGCGACAGCACCATCACCTATATCGATGGTTTCAAAGGCGAATTGCTGCATCGCGGATATCCGATTGACCAGTTGGCGGGCAAATCCCACTACCTGGAGGTTTGCTACCTCCTGCTTTACGGCACGCTGCCATCTGCGGCAGAGCTGGAGCATTTCGAGGCGACAATCACCCGCCACACGATGATCCACGAGCAGATGCACAACTTCTTCCGTGGGTTCCGCCGCGATGCGCACCCGATGGCCACCATGGTGGGTGTGATCGGCGCGATGTCGGCATTCTATCACGACTCGACAGACATCAATGACCCGCGCCAACGTGAAATCGCCTCGCACCGTCTGATTGCCAAGGTGCCGACGATCGCGGCGATGGCCTACAAATACTCCATCGGTCAACCGTTTGTATATCCGCGCAATGACCTCGATTATGCCGCGAACTTCCTGCACATGTGCTTTGCCGTACCAGCAGAAGAATACGTCGTTGACCCGATCCTCGCCCGCGCGATGGACCGCATCTTTACCCTGCACGCTGATCACGAACAAAACGCATCGACTTCGACCGTACGTCTTGCGTCTTCGTCGGGTGCAAACCCGTTCGCCTGCATCGCCGCTGGTATCGCCTGCCTCTGGGGCCCGGCACACGGTGGCGCAAACCAGGCCTGCCTTGAAATGCTCAAGGAAATTGGCACGCCGGATCGCATCCCGGAATACATCGCCCGCGCCAAGGACAAGGAAGACCCGTTCCGCCTTATGGGCTTTGGCCACCGCGTGTACAAAAACTTCGACCCGCGCGCGACGGTAATGAAGCAGTCGGCGGATGAGGTGCTTGACCTGCTGGGCGTTGAAAACAACCCAATCCTCGCCACAGCGAAAGAACTGGAAGCAGCGGCCCTCGCCGATCCGTACTTCTCTGAGAAAAAGCTCTTCCCGAATGTCGATTTCTATTCCGGCATCATCCTTGAGGCGATGGGCTTCCCAACGTCGATGTTCACACCGATCTTTGCGCTCAGCCGGACCGTTGGCTGGGTGTCGCAATGGAAAGAACAGCTGACCGACCCGCAGATGAAGATTGGCCGCCCGCGCCAGCTTTATATGGGTGAAACGGCACGCGATTACGTGGATATCGAAAAGCGCTAACCCGCTTTTCCCCCGAATTGATTTGACTTTCAGGCCGCCTTCGGGCGGCCTGTTTCGTATGGCTGCGTTGAAAACGGAGCGGTTGGTCCTGCGCGGACCGAACCTTGAGGATGTGGATGACCTGTTCGCGGTCTACGGCGACCCGCGCGTGATGCGATACTGGTCGGAACCGCCCCACCCGGATCGCAACCATACCGAAACCATGGTGAAGCGGCACATCAAGGCGTTCGACACCGCGCCGCTTTACTTTGTCATCGAACGCGAAGGCCGGGCCATTGGCCGTGGCGGCGTGCATGCGGGTGACGAGATCGGGTTCATCCTGGGCGCGGATCACTGGCGGCAGGGGCTGATGAGCGAGGCGCTTGTTGCGATGATCCCCTATTTCTTTGACGAAATGCGATTTCCGCAACTCACCGCTGACGCGGACCCGCGAAATGCAGGTTCCGTTGCAACGCTCCTCAAAGCCGGTTTCGTTCAAACCGGCGAAGAGAAGAACACGTATTGCGTGAATGGCAAATGGTCCGACAGCGTGTATTTCACGTTGAAGCCGGACAGGTCCGCAGCTTGATTTAGCGACCTTCGTACTGCGCAGGACGTTTTTCCAGAAACGCCACGACGCCTTCTTTGAAGTCGCGGGTCTTGCCGCACTGGCCTTGCAGTTTCGCTTCGAGCGCCAGTTGCGCGTCAAGATCGTTATCGAATGATCCCCGGATGGCCTCTTTTACCTTGGCGTAGGCGGCGGTCGGGCCTTTGGCCAGATGCGTCGCGCGGGATTTCCAGTGCTCTGCAAACGCGGCATCTGGGACAGCTTCCCATATCATGCCCCAGTCATCGGCTTGCTTGGCGGTGATCTTGTCGGCAAAAAGCGCGGCCCCCATCGCCTTGGCCATCCCCATCTGGCGCGGCAGATAGTAGGTGCCGCCGGCGTCAGGGATCAGGCCAATACGGGTGAATGCTTGAAGAAAGAAAGCCGACTCGGTTGCGATCACCACATCCGCCGCCAGCGCGAGGTTCGCCCCTGCCCCAGCTGCCGCACCATTTACAGCCGTGATCGTCGGCACTGGGCATTCGAAAATCGCGCGGAGCATCGGCACATATTCGTCGCGCAACGTGCGCTCCAGATCGAGGTTCGCGGCATTGGCGCGGTCGCCAAGGTCTTGCCCCGAGCAGAACGATTTGCCTTCGCCCGTCAGCACCACAACCCGCGCCTTGCGCGCGCCCTCCTGCACGGCATCCGTAATCTCGGCCCGCATCTGCGTGTTGAGCGCGTTCATGACCTCCGGGCGGTTCAGGGTCACGGTGGCGATGTCATTGGTGATGTCGAAACGGATCGTGTCGTAATTCATGCGCCGGGCACTCCTGATTTGCTTGGCCGCATCAAACACAGATCGCCCCCGAATGGCAAAGCCCAACGCGGCGTCAGAACGTGGTTTACAGACTTGGTTCCGTTCTGGATCATATGTCATGGCATATAAACCCAAAGGCTACACTGATCTGGCCCCATATCTGATCGTCAAAGATGCTGAGGCCGAGTTGCAATTTTGCGAAACGGTTTTTGGCGCAGAACGTCTGCGTCGCATCCCGGATGGGGATCGGGTGATGCACGCCGAATGCCGCATAGGCGATACCGTTTTGATGATGGGAGAGGCAGAAGGGGCTGCGGCCATGCTACATCTCTACCTGCCAGACCCCGATGCGGCTTACGTGCGCGCGATGGAGGCTGGGGCTAAGCCCATTCAGCCGATGAAAGAGGACGGTGATGGAGACCGGCGCGGCGGGTTTGCGTCGCCCAATGGCACCATGTGGTACGTCTCGAAACAGGTTTGAGCTTAATCCTTGAGAAGCTCTTCCAAACGCTTCTTTTCGTCTTCCGTCAGGGCCGCTTCTGTAGGGGCCACCGCCTTGGAGCGACCCCGCACATAAGCCGCCCCAACTCCCAACGCGATCAGGAACAGCGCCGGGCCGGAAAGCCACAGGATCATATTCCACCCGCCGGTGCGCGGTTTGAGAAGCACAAACTCGCCATAGCGTTCGACAAGGAAATCGATCACCTCGTCGTCGCTGTCGCCTTCCACAAGGCGTTCGCGGACAACGATGCGCAGCTCTCGTGCAAGTGGAGCATTAGATTCGTCGATGCTTTCGTTCTGGCAGACAAGGCAGCGCAACCCTTTCGACAGATCCCGCGCCCGTTCTTCCAGCACAGGGTCGTCCAAAAACTCATCCGGCTGTACCGCCATTGCGGGCATCGCCAGAGCCAAGCAAAGCAACAGAATGTAGGGTGGGTTTCTAACCCACCACCGTCGCAACAGGGTCATTCCGCTGGCACCCCGTGCGGCACGCGCTTTGCCGCACCCGCCGCCACCCGGTAACGCCGGTCAGACAGCGACAGCAATCCACCCAGCGCCATCAGGATCGCACCGGCCCAGATCCAGTTGGCCAGCGGTTTGAGATATGTGCGCAGCACCCAGCCGCCGTCCGCTTGCGGGTCGCCAATCACAACGTAGATATCCCGCAAAAAGCGGTAGTCGATGGCCGCCTCGGTCGTCGGCATCTGGGCCACCGGGTAGTTGCGTTTTTCCGGGTTCAAAAAGGCGATCTGCTCTCCGTCGCGCCGGACAATCACATCGCCCATGGTCGAAAAGTAATTCGGCCCCCGCACATCGTTGACGGCAACCAGTTCAAGCTCGATATCGCCAACCGTAAACGGCTCATTGATCTGCGCCACGCGAATATCTTCCTGCTGCCATGCCAACATGGCCGCAACACCGATAAAAGTGATGCCAAGCCCGGTATGCGCCACGGCCTTGCCCCAATCCGCCCGGGGCAGCCGCAACAGCCGCGACAGATCGCGGTTTTTGCCCGTACGGTTGATCAGGTCGATCAGCGCACCTGAAATGATCCATGCACCGAGGAATAGACCCACCGGCCCCAACAGGCTGCGCCCGGTCTGCATCGCCCAGAACAGTCCCAGGATTGACAGTGCCAGGACAAAGGCGGGAACGGTCTGGCGCACGGTCCGCCCCACATTGGCGCGCTTCCAACTCATCATCGATCCTATGGGCAAGAGCAGACCCAACAGCACCATGAACGGCGTGAATGCCATGTTAAAGAAGGGCGGTCCAACGCTCAACTTTGTGTCAAAGAACATCTCGGCCACCACGGGCCACAGAGTACCAAAGAAGACAACGAAACAACTGACCGCCAGCAGCACGTTGTTGGCGACCAAAGCGCTTTCGCGGCTGGCAACGCCAAACACACCCTTGGCCTCCATCGCGCTTGCCCGTGCCGCAAACAGTGTCAGCGCGCCACCCGTGAAGAAGACCATGATCATCAGGATGAACACGCCCCGTTCGGGGTCGTTGGCAAAGGCATGAACCGAGGTCAGAAGGCCCGAGCGCACAATGAATGTCCCGACGAGCGAGAACCCAAAGGCGAGAATGGCAAGAAGAATTGTCCAGCTTTTTAGCGCCTCGCGCTTTTCCACCACGATGGCGGAATGCAGAAGCGCTGCCGCCAGAAGCCACGGCATGAAAGAGGCGTTTTCAACCGGATCCCAGAACCAGAATCCGCCCCAGCCCAGTTCGTAATAGGCCCACCAGGACCCCAATGCGATGCCGATGGTCAGGAACGTCCAGGCCGCCAGCGTCCAGGGGCGCACCCAACGGCCCCAAGCGGCGTCAACCCGGCCTTCGATCAAGGCGGCAACGGCAAAGCTGAAGCAGATGCTCAGGCCTACATAGCCGAGGTACAGGAACGGCGGATGGAAGGCCAAACCCGGGTCTTGCAATAGCGGGTTCAAGTCCTGCCCGTCAAAGGGTGGCACGGCGAGGCGCAGGAACGGGTTGGAGGTAAAAAGGATGAAGGCAAAGAACGCGACTGCCACAGCCGATTGCACTGCAAGCACCCGCGCGCGAAGCGTAGGCGGCAAGCCCTTGCCGAACCACGCCGCCATCGCGCCAAAGAGCGTCAGGATCAGAACCCAAAGCAGCATGGAGCCTTCGTGGTTCCCCCAAACGCCGCTGACCTTGTAGATCATCGGCTTCGCCGAATGGCTGTTGAGCCAGACGAGCCGCAGGGAAAAATCAGAAATCACAAAGGCATAGGTCAGCGCCGCAAAGGAAAACGCGGTGAGCAGGAATTGCACAGTGGCTGCAGGTTCGGCCACGGCCATCCAGCCAGGCCAGCGCTTATGCGCGCCAACAAGCGGCACGATGGATTGCACAATCGCGACCAGAAACGCGAGGATGAGGGCGAAGTGACCAAGCTCTGTAATCATAAAGCGAACTATAGTCCGCGCGCGCACCTGCGGCCAATAACAATCGGGACAGGTTGCGATGCGTTTTGTCGCAAGGAATTTCCTTCGAAGGAAATCCCCGGATGCGTCGACGCATCCGGACCGCTAGCGTCGCTGTTTCAACCAGTCTTCAAGGGCGGCATTGCCGTCTGATTTTGGTTCTGACGGCGGGTCTATGGCTTCCGTCGGTGGTGCAAAATGCGGTGCGGCCTGGGCCAGCCGGGTTGCCAGATCCTTTTGAAACTCCTGCCCCTTCAACTGATGCCGCGCGCCAAAGTAAAAGCTGACAATGGCCCCCAAAAGCCACCAGAGCGGTTCCGGCACCAGCGCGATTCCGGCCATGCGGGCCGCGAACCAGACCGGATCGACCATGGCCGACACGAACAACCCCAACGTGCCCAAGGCCAGCGCGGGCCGCGGCACGCGGTTGAGCGCATCCATAAACCGGTCAAACCAGCCCCGGCGCGGCGCATAGAACTCCTGCGCAAACTGGCGCAGGGCCGCACCATGCAACTGCTGGTCTCGCATCGCCTGCGCCTCGGCATTGGGGCGAAACACCTCTGCCGTTTCGCGCAATACGTTTCGGCCCGATCCGAAAACCATAGAAAACACCTGTTCGATCAATCCCATGCAGCCACCCTTTGCTGAAACTGCGCGTCGGTCAGATGGTAGCGGCTGTCCAGAAACGCCTCGGCGCGTTTGATCCATCCGCCTTTGCCACCAGCCCGGCTGCGCGCGTATTTTCGGTTGTTGCGGCGGCGGTCGGCGAGCGCGAAATAGTAATTGCGCCGCTCAATCCCGTAAGCATCGACCATAAAGTCCTGCGCCGCCGCAAAGGCCCGGGCTGTCGCCGCAATGGTCTTCGCCCCGATGGCCCCATCCACGGTGACGGGAAACCCCATCTTGCCCAGCAGGCGCTGCAGGATTTTCACGGCATGCCCGCCTGCGTTGACATACATGTCAAACACCGTCGCCTGTAACGGTTCAGGCAATTCGTCGATCCGGGGTTTGGTGAAATAATGCTCCAGAAAGATCGCCTCGGCCTGCGCGCGGGTAAGCTGTTTGACATCCGCGCTCGTCACACGCCCATCGCCGTTCAGGTCCAGCCCCAGACGCCGCATCGTGTGGATGGTCACGCCGTATTTGGTAGCGCCGCCGCGATCATCCGGGTCGTTCACATACCCGCCTTCGCGCGCCACGATCTCTTTCGCGATCGCCTGCACCCGTGGTTCGACGCTTGCCATGACAGTCTCCGCATTGCCCCTCGGCGCAAAGCCTGCAAATCTGCGGTTAACCAAGACTGAACGCTACGCACGGACATGAGGGCAAAGCGATACATGGCTGATCTGAATGACAAATCCGCGGCTGAGATCATAACCAAGCTCGACCTCGCCCCACATCCCGAAGGTGGGCATTACCGCCAAACCTGGATCGCGGAGGGGGATGGCCGCCCTGCGGGCACATGTATCTATTTCCTGCTGGCCGACGGTGAAACCAGCCATTGGCACAAGGTGGATGCAGCCGAGATTTGGCACCATTACGCCGGTGCGCCGCTGATCCTGTCCCTGTCACCGAGCGACAGCGGCCCGGCACAGGATCACATGCTCGGGCCCGATATCTTTGCAGGTCACGCCCCGCAAATTATCGTGCCGCCCCATCATTGGCAGGCGGCGCGCAGCACGGGCGACTGGACACTTGTGGGCTGTACCGTTAGCCCCGCCTTTCAATTCGATGGGTTCGAACTCGCCCCGCCGGGTTTCGACATTCCTAGGACCAGCGCATGAGCTACCCCGCACCCACAAGCCTTTCACCCGAGGAACAAGCTAAATACGGGCTGGCAACGCCCGCGCCGATGGCCTTGGCCGACCGCGTTCGCTTTTCCGAACTCGACAGGTTGAACCACGTGAACAACACGGCGTACCTTGTCTGGTTCGAAACGGCGCGGGTCGCCTATATGATGCACTGCGGGCTTTCGAGTTACACCGACGACACAACCGAGCCCCGTCTTGTCATCCGCCGGGGTGTGACCGACTGGCTGAAAGAGATGGTGGCGGACCAGCCCTACATGGTGACCGCGCGTGCCATCGCTTACCGCAACACCAGCTTCACCGTTGCACAAGAGGTTTGGTCAAATGGCGTCTGCCATGCCACTTTCGAATGCGTGGTCGTTATCCTGACGCCCGATGGCAGCGCACGCATGCCGATCCCG
>CAZCOX010000076.1:0-13295 GCA_964500115.1 uncultured Rhodobacterales bacterium | reverse complement strand
ATGCCGGGCGGGAGGAGTCGACTTGGGCGGCTTGGTTTCGGGTCAATGGCCTCGAGCACCCAAAGATCTTTGCCATCAATTGCACCGACACGGCCAGCGCGATTGAAACGGCCGTTGCAACAGGGCATGTCGCAATCGGCGGGTCGTTCCTTGCCTACGACCAGTTGACAAACGGAGCATTGGTCGCGCCATTTGATACCGCCATTGTGCCGATGTCTCAGTTCTGGTTGGTGTGCCGAAAGGGGTTCGAAAAAACAGCCGAATACGCGTGGTTTTTGGACACGATCAAACAGGGCGCCACGACAATTGACGCGCGATTGCAAGGCATGAAAAGAGTGTTCCCGGACGGCACAGTCATGCGTGATTAGCAATGCAATCTTTGCGCGCCAACTTGGCGGGTGTTGCGATCCCGAGCGCTCAGTGCAATTCAGATCATAGAATCGAGGTGCTTTATCAACGCATCGGTTTGAGCCATGTCGACGTTTCCAAACCGACCGGAATCGTTGTCCCAGTATTTGCCGCTTGCGTTGGCAAATTCGGGTTCCAACGCCAAACGGCACAAAATGTCCGCGCCGATCCGCAAATCATTGCCCGCGACACCAAACCCCTCTTTCACCATTTTCGACGCGAGCAGCGAACCCGGGTTCACCGAGATAAATGTGGGTCCTTCGGGGTGCTCTTTAGCCATGGCCGCCGTCCATAGTGTGATGGCCCTTTTGCTTTGGGCATAAGCGTCCATGTCGCCGACACGTGCCTGCCCGACCAGCGCATCGAAGTTCACAGGCGCTTGTGCGGCGGATGACAGGTTCAGAATACGAGCATCTTTGGACATCACGGGCAAAAGCGCATGGGTCAGTGCGTAGGGCGCGACCGTATTCACAACGAACCGCACGTCTTGGCCATCTGGCAGCACCGGATCGCTGGTTTTGTAAACGCCCGCGTTGTTGATCAACACATCAATGCTATCGACCTTCGCGCGGACCTCTGCTGCCATTGCGCGCGTCTCTGTCAAGGACGAAAGGTCTGCTTTGAAGGTCAAAACCTCACCGCCGATCTGAGCTGCGGCTGCCTCTAACTTGGCGGCACTCCGTCCGTGCAACAGCACCTTGTGGCCTTGCGACGACAGCATTTGCGCCGTCAAAAGCCCGATTCCATCGGTCGAACCTGTGATCAGAATAGTCAGTGACATCATACAGCCTTTCGCGTTGGGAAGTCCGGCAAAAGCTCTTCTGCCAATCGTTTCATTGTGTCCTCCACGGGTGCCTCGTTGAACCTCAGGTTCAGCGCAACATGATTGATCCCGGCAGTTTGCAGCGCATCAAGATAATTGCGCAGATGAGTAACGCCGGACCGGAAGCCTAAGTGAATAGGGTGCGGTTCTGCGTCTGCATCCGCAACCAAATCGACGTAGAGCGATTGCATGACCGGTTTTCGGACAGACCCGGCCGCTTGAGACCTCTCGTGATACTGCTGAACCGCGCTGGCTTGTGCTGCAACAGAGCGTGGGTATGTCATCCACCCATCACCGTGTTCGGCGATCCAATTCGGGTCTTGTTGTGACCCACCTGTGATTAGCAACGGTAGCCGCCCGGCGACGGGTTTGGGCAGCATATCCATTGAGCCCTGCAAACTGCCATGCACGCCGGAGTGGTTTGGATAGCTTTCCGCCATAGCGCGGATATAGGCAAATGCATCGCGAAATCGCGCGCCGCGATCTTCAAAGCCCATATTCAGCGTGGGATACTCCTCCGGACGATCACCAGAGGCGACGCCAAGCAAGAGCCGCCCACCCGACAATAGATCTGCCGAAGCGGCGGCTTTGGCAACATGTGCAGGGTGTCGAAGCGGCAGCACAATGCTTGCAACGCCAAGGGCGATGTCGTTCGTCACACCCGACAGCAAGCCCAAGTAAACAAACGGATCAAACACCTGACCGGCGTCGCCAAAACTGGGCACGTTGAACGGAACGTCACGCAGCCACAGCGCCGCAAACCCAAGTGAGTCCGCCAGTTGCGCGCGTTCGATGTGGCGCTGCATGTTAGGAACAGGGTTTTGGCCGTGCGCTTCTAAAGGAACGACCAAGCCGAGCGTTAACGCGCCCGGCTGAAACACCGAAGCATATGCGCGGTTGATTGTTGGAAAGCTATCGACAGATTTGTCTAGCATGGCTCTCGGCTCTTCATCGTTTGCACTCGGGTCAAAACCGCTTTGGCTGGACATTGCGCGGCCGAAAACTCGCCTCAGACACGCGTATCCTTTGCGCCTCACCTAAGTATCTCTCAGAGCACGGCACTCCGCTTAACCCGTCGGACCTTGATGATCACAATGTGATCGTCTTCGGAAACACCCGCCCGCAGCGTTTGGTTCACGACGACGGGTCCGAATTCGTGTTTTCACCAGAAGACGCGAACTGCCGCCTGATTATTGACGACGGCCACAGTCTCAGGCTCGCCACCAAAGCGGGTGCCGGCGTTTCCGCAAACTCGCTTTGGAGCGTTCGCGCTTACCTCCAATCCGGTGCGCTTATTCGCGTGCTGCCGGATTGGACGGTGGAGGATGACAGCGTTCTTTGGCTGATGTACCCGCAAACCAACGTGCTTTCGGTGAAGGTCCGCGTGTTTATGGACTTCTTGCTTGATCGCATTGGCAAGCAGCCACCTTGGCTGGAAGGCCGATAGCGAATGGGTCGTTGATCAAATGCTCACACTTTTCATCGGCGATCAACGTTTCGAAGGCGTGGCGCGTGCACATGTGTTGGGATGATCAGTGCCGCACCGGCCCCGGCCAGGGCACCAAAAAGATGTGACTCCCACGAGATGCCGGGTTGGCCGGGCAGCACGCCCCAAACGATCGAGCCGTAAACCAAACCGACAATAAGAGCCGCGGCAAGCGTAATGGGCGACCGGTCGACAAAGCCGCGTGTGACCAGAAAACCGAACCACCCGAAAACCAATCCGGATGCGCCGATGTGGATGGCGGAACTTCCGAACAGCCAAACCAAAGAGCCGCCAATCACAACGATAAAGCCGTTTACGGCGATCAGCGCGCGTGTGGCGGTCAAGGCAAGCAATGCGCCCATCAGCAAGAGCGGAGGCGTGTTCGAAATAAGATGCGCGTAACTGCCGTGAAGAAGTGGCAGGCCAATGATGCCGTCCAGACCAACAATCCGTCTTGGGATAAGACCAAATTGCGGGTTGAGGTCATAGCCCACGGCCCAGTTGAGAACCTGGACAGCCCAAAGCGCACAGACGAACGCTGCCAGCGCGATCAATCTGCGAAATACAATGCGTCTGTTGTCAGCGTCGAACACGCCCCTCAGAGTAATCTTCGGACGTGTATCTTCAAGCGATACCGAGCGCAAAGCACTCCGATGCGACACCACTGTAAGCTTTACAAAATTGTAAGTTCCGCAACAGCACCAGGTAAATCCGGGGTCACATATTCATCCCATCGCAAGGCACGGTGCCTTGATGTCAACAAACCAAGGAGATGAAATATGACACCGAAACCAGTACTGAGCGGCGTTCTTGCCGGATTGTTTGCAACTGGCGCAATCGCCACCACTGTGTCCGCTCAAACGGCTGCAACGGCCACCGGACTTTCCGTTGAGCAAGTGATTGAAATTGCTCTCGATGAAGTTCCCGGAGAGGTGCAGGAACTGGAGATGGAGACGGAGGATGGTCAGCAGGTTTGGGAGGTCGAAATCCTCGCCGCAGATGGCTCTTCCATGGAGGTTGAGATCGATGCACAGTCTGGTGATGTGCTGGAAATCGACACCGAAGACCGCAATGATGAAGACGATCACTCCGAGGACCATTCGGAAGACGATGACGATGACGATGATGAAGAAGATGATGATGAGGACGACGAAGACGAGGATAACGATGATGACGAGGACGAAGATGAAGACGACGATTGATCCGACCAATCAGTTTCGGCTTTAACGCTAAAGGGGCTGGTTTTAACGGCAGCCTCACGTTCGTTTGAGGTGGTGCATGCGAATTCTGCTACTAGAGGATGACCGCCAGCTTGGCCCCTGGATCGCAGGCGGCCTGCAGGAAGAAGGGCATGTCGTTGATCACTTTGCGGACGGCAAAGAGGCGCTCATCGCCGCGATGGGCCAGGAGTATGACCTGTTTATTTTCGACAGAATGGTGCCCGGCCTCGATGGTCTTGCCGTCCTAAAGTCACTACGCGCGTCAAAAAACCAAACCCCGGCCCTGTTTCTGACCGCGCTGGGCGAGGTTGACGCCCGTGTCGAGGGATTTGAAGCTGGTGGTGATGACTATCTGACGAAACCTTTCGCCTTTGTAGAACTGTCCGCGCGCGTGAACGCTTTGGGCCGTCGTCGCGATTCTGGCGAAGGTGACACTCCAGCATCCACCACACTGCGCTACGCGGACCTAAGCTTGGACCTCCTGGCGCGCCGCTGTGAAAGGCAAGGTCAAGCCATCGAGTTGATGGCAAAAGAATTCAAGCTTCTGGAATACTTCATGCGGCGGCCCGGGCGTCTTGTGACACGCACGATGCTGCTGGAACAGGTTTGGGATATGAGCTTCGATCCGACGACGAGTGTTGTCGAAACCCATATCAGCAGACTGCGTTCAAAAATCGACAAACCGTTTGACGAACAGCTTTTGCGGACACGGCGCGGTGAAGGCTATGTCTTTGGTCGATAGGTTTGCCAAGCGGATCATGTGGTTGCGGCGCTCGTCCATGGTGCGCCTCGCGCTGCTGTTGTCGCTCATTTTCGCGGTGGGCATGACAGCGGCGATTTACGTCGCGCTTTACCTGGGACAGGAAGCCATCGAGCAACGCATGGACGCGACGCTCGAAGCGTTTGCTGCCACCGCTGATCTCGATGACTCAGAGGGCGAAAGCCCTTCGATGATCATTCGAGAATTGGAGGATATTGACCGGTTGCCGCCACCGTTTCGGCGCGCAGCTGATAGGGGAGCGTCGACAATCAACCTTGAAAGGAGCTTTCAGGGGTCAGACATCTGGCGCGTTGTTGTAACCCGGGACAATTCGGGCGAGCCGGTATTGGTCGCCGTGCCGTTTGAGGACAGCGAAGAGGCGCAAGAGCTGCTGGCGGGCACTCTGTGGACAACCACGGCGCTTGTCATCGCACTGAGTCTGATTATTGGACTTGTCGCGGGCATCCTCGCGCAGCGACGCCTCGCCCGCATCAATACAACACTGGCGAGCCTTGCAGATGGAGACCTGACGGCGCGCACTGGCAATAAGCGATCTGGCGACGATCTTGATGATATTGCCAGCCAACTCGACCGGACGGCGGCCGAGTTGGAAAGCCTTGTCGCGCAGACCCGTAATCTGAGCGCCAGTCTGGCGCATGACCTTCGAACGCCTCTCGCGCGGCTACGGGCGCGGCTTGAATTGCTGCCCGACGGCGTGGAAAGAGAAGACGCGCTGGAAGAAGCACAGCGCCTGTCCGAGGTCTTTGACACCATCATGCGCGTCGCGCGCATCGAAGCTGCCCAAGGGCGTGACGGGTTCGAAGCCGTTCGATTGGACGAACTGGTCGCAGAATTGGCCGAAATATTCGGGCCGGTGGTAGAGGATTCCGGCAAGGAATTGAAAGTTGTGACATCAGAGTCGGTATCGGTGCAGGCAGACAAGCAGATGTTGGTGCAAGCGATGGCAAACCTGATTCAAAACGCACTTGTGCATGGAGGCGCGGAAATCACTCTGATTGCAGAAGGCACCTCAATCGGCGTCGCCGACAACGGCGCTGGGGTCGATCCCGAGCACTATGCAGAAATCGTTAAGCCCATGGTGAGATTGGACAAATCACGTGCGACGGAGGGCAGTGGACTTGGACTGGCGCTGGTGCGCGCCGTGGCAGATCGGCACGCGGCGGACCTGCATCTTTCGCCGCAAAACGCCGACCATAATCGTCCCGGTCTAAAGGTCATTCTGAAGTTTGCAGAATTGTAAAGTTCCGGTCAGGCGCGCGTAAAACCCGGTCTCCATATCAGTGTCATCGAAACACAGAATTACTGGAGACTGAAAATGAACACTCTGATCACCAAAACAAAATCCGCTATCGCAACAGCAGCACTGTTCACCTTTGGCGCTGTGATGGCAGGTTTTGGCCTCGCCACAGTTGGCGTTCTTGCGCTCTTTGCCCTGGTGGCACTTGGGCTGGCAATGCTTGCTGCGCCGTTCCTCACCATGTCCCAGCCTGCCGACGAAGACACTCCGGCTGCTTGACTAGTCACGCCGGAGAAGGACAAGCGAGATGGCGGAGATCGCAGAAAAGCACGGGTTCGTCACGCGAACCATTCATTGGCTGTCGGCTGGGCTCATCGGCTACGGCTATATCAAAGGGCTCAACAATGTTTCGCAATTGGCCGACGCAACGCTGTTCTGGTTCGAGGTCACCTTCGCCTTGGTTTTGGGTGGCCTGTTCATCGCACGCTTTTTGTGGACGAAACACATCGCGGGTGCATCACGCCTGCCAAAATCGGCCCCAAAGTGGGAGCATATTGCCTCCAAGGCCGTGCATTTCGGGTTGTACCTGAGCGTTCTTGGAATAGTGCTCAGCGGCCTCTTAATTGCACTCGGTTATGCAACCCCAATCTTGAGCGGCTTATTCCTGACCGCAATGATCGGCCTGCACGAAGCGTTTCTGACCCTCATGCCAGTGTTGCTGCTGACACACGTTGCCGGCGCGATCTGGCACAAAGTGGTCAGACGTGACGGTGTGCTCGAAAGCATGACAGGGCGTTTGCCCGTTTGAAAAGGGGCGCAGTATGTAATCGGGTGTGCAGTTCCGGTAAACGCTTTGTTGCTCACCCGAAGCAGACTTTCGGATTGCCGAACATATTGTCTCGCGCGCAGCGATCTGGAACCCGGCGTATCTCGCCATTTGTAGAATACACCCAGTCAATCAAAACGACGCCACATTGAAACAGGTCAACTATTATTCGTTGGGGAGACATGCGCGAGTGATTGCGTTTTGGCAGCGTCGAGCGTTTGTTGCCCTAAGCCAGAAAAAATTTGGCGTGAATTGGAAGCAATGCAGCGCCAATTGATCTTGCACTTCGGCCAACCTCTGCTTCAGCGATGAGCGGGCGCTGGATTCCGCCCAGCTTGTACTTTTCAAAGTGCTTTTCTGTTTCGGCGGTTAAGCGGTTTTTAACGTCGGCAGGCATAGCGCCGTCGATCAAGATCGCCTGCACATCTACAACCGAGGCGATCGACGCCGCGCCGTGGGCAAGTGCCTTGCCCGTCGTCGATATCCAGGCATCTACTTGGGTTGCATAGGCTGACCAGTCCTCCGGGGTGTCCCGGAGATCAAGAGGCTCCACGCCGTCCCGCGCGAGGGCTGCTTCCAGGACATGTAGGGATGCGAGTTCGAGAAGCTCGGTCGTATTGTCGCGATTGTCTGGCATCGGTAATATGCCTATCGCAAATGCATTGCCCGTGCGGCCCCAGATGACCTTGTCGCTGAGCACCAGCCCGCCGCCCAAAAACGCGCCGACAAAAAGATAGGCAAAGTCAGAGAACTGTGCGCCGCGACCCAAAAGGTGTTCCGCGACGCAGGCAGACGTTGCGTCGTTCTGGACCACCGTTTCGCAGTTGGTGAACGCGGAAATCTCGGCCGCAAGGTCAAAGTCTTTCCATGCTTGCATCGCGTCGTATGGAGCATCAACAATCTCTAGCCAATTCCAGATCTCACTTGGACGGGAGACCCCGATACCGGCGAGACGTTCCTGCGACCCCGGCGCAATCGCGCAAAGCTCGGTCATGTTTTGCTTAACGAACGCAAAGATCCCGGTGATGTCGGGATAGGGGTACGCAGTCGAGCGAGTTCCAATGACCTCACCGGTAAAGTCAACCAAAGCCAGTTCGGCGGAGCGCCGACCGATGTTCAACCCAAGCGAATAAACTCCCGTTGGATTCAGCTCGATTGGGGTCGAGGGTTTACCAACTTTTCCTTTTTTGGTTTTCCCTTTTCGAATGAGTTCTGCGGCATCGAGCGTTCTGAGAATGTTCGAAATGGTCTGGGCAGACAGACCTGAGCGTCGCGCGATTTCGGCGCTCGACAACGAAGTGTGCCGCCTGAGGTAGGACAACACGAGACGCGCGTTTTGATCGCGAAGTCCAGATTGGTTTCCGCCGCCTAACGGGTCCCGTACAATGCGTTCGCTAATCGACACTCATCACCTCGTGCCCGCAAATTGCAAAGTATGGCGGCACCTGTCAATTTATAAATCAAATTTATTTACTTATTGACAGTTTGAGGGAATCGCGTTTTCCTGCCCAAATTCCGGCGTTTGCCGGTCACGAAAGTGTTCTTGGGAGGAACCTATGAAAATGAAAAAGCTGCTAATCGGTACTGCGCTCGCGTCTTTTGCAATGGCAGGAAGTGCAATGGCAGGTGGTCATGGCGACACGGTGTGTCTGATCACCAAAACAGACACAAACCCGTTCTTCGTTAAGATGAAAGAGGGCGCAGAAGCAAAAGCAGCTGAGCTTGGAATGACCCTGAAGTCCTTCGCAGGCAAAATTGACGGTGACCACGAGACGCAAGTGCAGGCCATCGAAACCTGCATTCTTGATGGTGCCAAGGGCATCCTGATCACCGCATCCGACACGTCATCCATTGTGCCCGCTGTTCAGCAAGCTCGGGATGCGGGTCTTCTTGTGATTGCGCTTGATACGCCGCTCACACCGATTGACGCGGCTGATGCAACATTTGCAACAGACAACTTTCTTGCAGGCGAACTCATCGGTCAGTGGGCCGCGGGCACCGTCGGCGACACTGAAAGCGCAAAAATTGGTATGATGAACATTAACGTGTCGCAGCCGACTGTGGGCGTACTTCGCAACCAAGGTTTCTTGCAGGGTTTTGGAATTGATCTTGCTGACCCGGCGAAGTGGGGTGACGAGAGTGACCCGCGCATCATCAACAACGAAGTCACAAACGCCAATGAAGAAGGCGGCCGCAAATCCATGGAAAACCTGCTGACCATGGATGACGGTGTGAATGTTCTGTACACGATCAACGAGCCTGCTGCTGCTGGCGCTCACGAAACACTAAAGGATTTCGGCAAAGTAGACGATGTCGTTGTCGTCTCAGTTGATGGCGGTTGCCCAGGCGTCCAGGCCGTGGCCGATGGCGCACTTGGCGCAACATCCCAGCAGTACCCACTGTTGATGGCGTCGCTCGGCGTTGAGGCAATTAAGGCATGGGCCGACGATGGCACCAAACCAGAAAACACACCCGGCAAAGATTTCTTTGACACTGGTGTTGCGTTGGTGACCGACAACCCTGTCGATGGTGTACCATCAATCTCGTCCGCCGAGGGGCTCAACCTCTGCTGGGGCTAAATGCGAGCAGTAAGAAAGCTGGGCGCGCGTCAATCGCGCGCCCGCACCACACGAAATCAAATCGTGACCTCGGAAAATACTTAGGTCTCGCGTGCAGAGGGTGAGACGGGGCGGCTGATCTCTGAATGGTCGCGTCCATTGGGAGAGTTCGCCATGGCGGAAACGCAATCAGACAAGAATTACGAAGACAGTCTAAACCGTGCCTCCGACAAGGTTGCCGAATTCGAGAGTAATCGGAAGGGGTTCATCGGAAACCTGCAGCATGCTCTGCACGTGAATCCTGCGTTGGTGCCGCTGATTGTTTTAATATCTTCGATAATCATTTTCGGCATGCTTATTGGCCAGCGGTTTTTTTCGCCGTTCGCAATGACGTTGATCCTTCAACAGGTGCAAATCGTCGGCATTGTGGCTGCAGCGCAAAGCCTGGTGATCTTGACAGCGGGCATCGACCTGAGCGTCGGGGCGATCATGGTGCTGTCATCGGTTGTCATGGGCCAGTTCGTTTTTCGCTATGGCCTGCCGGTCGAACTCGCCATTCTATGTGGTTTGGCAGTGGGTATGATTTGCGGCCTATTGAATGGCTGGCTCGTTGCCTACATGAAGCTGCCGCCGTTTATCGTGACGCTTGGCACGTGGCAGATCGTGCTTGCCACTAATTTTCTATACTCCGCGAACGAGACCATTCGCAGCGCAGACATCGAAGACGTTGCCCCGCTTCTGCAGGTGTTCGGCACCAAATTTCAAATTGGTGGTGCGACGTTAACGCTTGGCGTGATTTTCATGCTGTTGTTGATTTTCACACTGGCCTACGCGCTAAAACACACCGCTTGGGGACGACATGTCTATGCTGTGGGCGATGATCCTGAGGCTGCCGAACTTTCCGGTGTAAACACCAAGCGCACTCTGATGTCTGTTTATCTTTTGTCGGGGCTCATTTGCGCAATTGCAGGCTGGGCGATGGTTGGTCGCATTGGATCCATCTCACCTACCGTCGGACAGCTGGCGAATATCGAGAGTATTACCGCTGTTGTGATTGGTGGCATATCGCTCTTTGGCGGGCGCGGCTCGATTGCTGGCGCTCTGTTTGGCGCACTGATCGTCGGCGTTTTCACGCTCGGCTTGCGGCTGCTTGGAGCAGACGCACAATGGACGTTTTTGCTGATTGGCCTGCTCATCATCGGCGCTGTCGCCGTTGACCAATGGATTAGAAAGGTATCGTCGTGATGTCTGATACTACACCAGTCGTACAGGGCCGTGGGATCGTGAAGCGCTATGGCCACGTGACCGCTATCGACCATGCCGATTTCGAACTGCGTCAGGGGGAAATTCTGGCCGTAATCGGTGACAACGGCGCCGGCAAATCATCTATTGTTAAGGCAATATGCGGTGCCGTTATCCCGGACGAGGGCGAGATCCTGATCGAAGGAAAGCCGGTCCATTTCACATCGCCAATTGATGCTCGGAACATGGGGATCGAGATTGTTTATCAACAACTCGCCATGTCGCCAGCATTGTCTATTGCTGACAATATGTTCATGGGGCGGGAAATTCGGAAGCCGGGCTTCATGGGTAAGGTTCTGCGTCAACTCGACCGGCCAGCGATGGAAAAATTCGCTCGGGACAAGCTTTCAGAGCTTGGGCTGATGACGGTTCAATCGATAAATCAGGCAGTAGAGACGCTCTCAGGCGGTCAGCGTCAGGGTGTTGCTGTGGCAAGGGCGGCGGCTTTTGCCTCAAAGTTCATTATCATGGACGAACCGACAGCAGCACTTGGCGTCAAGGAAAGCCGTCGCGTTCTGGAACTCATCAAGGACGTCAAAGCACGCGGCATACCCATTATCCTCATCAGCCATAATATGCCGCATGTGTTCGAAGTCGCCGACCGAATCCACATTCATCGACTTGGCAAACGTCTTTGCACGGTAGATCCAAATAAAATCTCTATGAGCGATGCGGTGGCTTTGATGACTGGGGCCAAGGAGCCAGATGGACATGAGCACGCCGCCTGATACTCCTTTTGGCCCGGCTGTGCAGGATATTCTCAAACGTGTGTGCGCTTTGCCGCGTGCGCAAACGCGGCAACTTGTGGCGATTGCCGGCGTTCCAGCAGGAGGAAAATCCACCCTAGCTGCGCTGCTTGCAAACTCTTTCACAGAGTGTGGAATCCACGCCGCCAACGTGCCAATGGACGGGTTTCATCTCGACAACCGGTTGCTCGAAGCGCGTGGATTGCTTCATCGCAAAGGCGCACCAGAGACATTTGACGCGGCCGGTTTTGTCAATCTCGTGAAGCGGCTCAAGATCGAGGACGAAGTGATCTACCCGGTCTTCGACAGACAGCTAGACCTCGCCGTCGCTGGAGCGGGGATCGTGCCAACAGATTGCGAGGTAGTCTTGGTGGAGGGTAACTATCTTCTTTTTGATGAAGGCCCATGGCGTGAGCTGACCAAAAGCTGGGATTTCTCCGTCTGGGTCGAGACCTCGGAACAGACAGTGCTTGAACGTTGCGTGCAAAGGTGGCTTGACCACGGCCACGACATCGAAGCAGCGCGCGCCCGGGCAATGAGAAATGACGTTGCAAATGCAAAGTTGATCAATGCTTTGCGTCTGCCAGCAGACTTAACGGTAAGTGAAAGAGAATGCGCCTAAACCGATCGGGGTTTGGATCCGCAGACTCGCAAATCAAACACATGGAGTAAACATGACCAGTGTACTTGAACAACTCCGACAGATGAGCGTCGTTGTCGCGGATACGGGCGATGTTGAGGCCGTGAAGCACTTCAATCCCGTCGATTGTACGACAAATCCATCACTCGTGCTTCAAGCCATTTCCGACCCTGCATCAGAAGCTCTTATCGCCAAAGAAATTGAGGTTGGGAGGGCAAAGGGGCTTAATGCCAAAGAGGTGGTAGACAATCTCACCGTTGCCGTGGGAGCCGAACTTGCTGGGATCGTCGAGGGGCGCGTCTCAACCGAAGTGGACGCAAATCTTTCTTTTGATACCAAAGCCTCAGTTGCACGCGGACGTGCAATCATCGCCAGCTACGAAGAGCGTGGCCTTGGCAAAGATCGCATCCTGATCAAATTGGCTTCGACTTGGGAGGGCATACGAGCTGCTGAGACTCTGCAAGACGAGGGCATCGACTGTAATCTAACTCTCCTTTTTTCGATGGCGCAGGCTGTGGCTGCAGCAGACGCCAATGCTTTCCTTATCTCACCATTCGTCGGGCGTATTACCGACTGGTATAAAGCCGTCGAAGGCAAGGATCATTACGCCCCCGATGAAGACCCGGGCGTAAAATCCGTTCGCAGCATTTATGCCTATTACAAAACCCACGACATTGACACAGTGGTCATGGGCGCGTCTTTCCGAAACGTGGATCAAATCAAAGCGCTCGCTGGTTGTGATCGCCTGACCATTGCGCCAAAGCTTCTTGAAGAGCTTGAGGCAGAAAAAGCCAGTCTCTCGCGGGTTCTGTCGCCGGATCGATCAGGTGGCATTGAAAAACTAAGTTTTGATGAGGCGGCGTTTCGTTGGGCAATGAACGCCGACCCTATGGCAACCGAGAAACTTGCGGAAGGCATCCGCAAGTTTGATGCCGACCACCAAAAGCTGATCGCGCGTGTCGCTGGAAACATGAGCGCCAACTGAATTGATTGGGTTAAACCAAAAGCAGCGTCGTGATGTGATTGCTTATTAGGTTTGCGAGCGTAGAAAACCGCTCTTCGGCGGCTTGCAAAGTGTTTCGATGGCGACTGCCAATTTCCACTTAAATTCAAGCCGTTATTCACCATGCAGCATTCTTAGCTGATGTATTCATTACGGCGAGTTATCCGCGCTCACGTACGAATTGAGGCAGGTGAAGCGACTTGTGGTGGCCTAGAGCGTCGTCCATTTAATCTGCAACATATCTGGCAGCCTTGAAGAAGTTTCT
>CAZCOX010000075.1:0-13360 GCA_964500115.1 uncultured Rhodobacterales bacterium | reverse complement strand
CGGTCCTTTTGGATCGCGGTTTTTTTCCAGGAGACCAGCGCAACGCGGATCGATCTCGTGAGGGCGAAGAGGTGGAGGTGCAGTGCAATCTGCACTGGCCGGATGACCGCACGTCCTCTACCCCGGAAAATGATGTGGCAGGCAATACATGGTTCGCGCGCGACATCGACCAGATGGCGGAGGCCCTGAACACAGAACCTCTGCTGGTGATTGCCCGCAACATGTCGCCCGCAGACACTGGCGTGACGCCCTTGCCGGTGGACACCAGAGGCTTTCCGAACGATCACCTGCAATACGCAATCACGTGGTTTTCGCTGGCCATTGTCTGGCTGGTGGGCACCCTCGCATTTGTATGGCGGCAAAGACAGACGAAGGAAGGCTGAGGCCCGATGCAATACATCTCAACCCGTGGCAAAGCCTCGGCGCTTGGATTTGAAGATACGATGCTGTCTGGCTTGGCCCGGGACGGCGGGCTTTATGTGCCTGAAACGATCCCGACGTTGAGCGACGCTGAGATCCGGGCGATGCATGGGCTGCCCTACGAAGAAGTTGCATACCGCGTCATGCGCCCGTTTGTTGGTGATGCGTTTACCGACGAGGTATTCGCTGATCTCATCGCAAAGGCCTATGCAGGTTTTGGCCACGATGCCCGCGCGCCATTGGTGCAGTTGGGATCGGGGCATTTCCTGCTTGAGCTGTTTCATGGTCCGACGCTGGCGTTCAAAGACTTCGCGATGCAGCTGATTGGCCAGATGTTTCAGGAAGCGCTCACGCGCCGTGGCGACCGTGTGACCATCGTGGGCGCAACCTCGGGTGACACCGGCTCTGCCGCGATTGAGGCCTTTCGCGGGCTGGACGCGGTCGATGTCTTTATCCTCTACCCGCATGGCCGCGTGTCCGAGGTCCAGCGCCGCCAGATGACCACACCGGTGGAAAGCAACGTGCACGCGCTGGCGCTCGACGGCACGTTTGACGACTGCCAGGCGCGGCTCAAAGACATGTTCAACCATTTCGAGTTTCGCGACGGTGTGAAGCTTGCGGGCGTGAACTCGATCAACTGGGGCCGTGTGCTGGCTCAGGTGGTGTATTATTTCTCTTCAGCCGTATCGCTGGGCGCACCGGACCGCAAAGTCAGCTTTACCGTGCCGACCGGCAATTTTGGCGACATCTTTGCGGGCTACATTGCCAAACGCATGGGGTTACCGATTGATCGGCTGGTGGTCGCGACGAACCAGAACGACATCTTGCATCGCTGCCTCAGCACCGGTGGCTATGTCACCGATAGCGTAACACCGTCGATCAGCCCGTCGATGGACATTCAGGTCAGTTCAAACTTCGAACGTGCACTGTTCGATGCCTATGGCCGTGATGGTAACGCCGTGGCCCAGTTGATGGATGAACTCAAGGCGGGCGGGTTCCACGTCAGTCAAGGCGCCATGGAAACCCTGCGCGATCACTATGACAGCGGCCGCGTGTCAGAAGACGAGACGCTGGCGATGATTGCGCACGCCAACGCACACATGGGTGAATTGCTCTGTCCACACTCCGCAATCGGGGTTCAGGTGGCCGAAGCTCTTAAAGACCCAGCCACACCGATGATCACACTCGCCACGGCGCACCCGGCAAAGTTCCCCGATGCGGTGGAAAAGGCGAGCGGCATCCGCCCGCCCCTGCCCGACCGGATGGCGGATCTGTTTGATCGCGACGAACGGGTCACCCGTGTGGCCAATGACCTTGGCCAGCTTGAAACCCTTATCCAAGATCGGATCGCCTCTTGACCGTCCAGACTGCCACATTGCCTAACGGCTTCCGCGTTGTGACCGAGCATATGCCCGGTCTCGAAAGTGCTGCAATTGGCATCTGGGTGACCGCAGGTGGGCGTCATGAAACGCCCGAGCAGAATGGCATCGCGCATTTTCTGGAACACATGGCGTTCAAGGGCACCGAATCCCGCAGTGCGTTACAGATCGCCGAGGCGATTGAAGATGTCGGGGGCTATATCAATGCCTACACCTCGCGCGAAGTGACGGCCTATTACGCGCGGGTGCTGCGCAATGATGTGGCACTGGCGCTCGACGTGATCGCCGACATCCTGCGTAATCCGGTGTTTGACCCCAAAGAGATCGAGGTCGAGCGCCACGTTATTCTACAAGAGATCGGCCAGGCGTTGGACACACCTGACGATGTCATCTTTGACTGGCTTCAGGAACGCGCCTATCCGGATCAGGCTTTGGGCCGAACGATCCTCGGCGAGATAGAGCGCGTATCGTCGTTCTCCCGCGACGACCTTTCCACCTTTGTGGCCGAACATTACGGACCGGATCAGTTGATCCTGTCGGCGGCGGGTGCCGTTGATCACGACACGATTGTCGCGCAGGCTGAAACCCTGTTCGGCAATATGGCCGGCCGAGACGCACGTGCGGCCGACAACGCGCGTTTTCATGGCGGCGAACACCGGCAGGTCAAAGACCTCGAACAGGCGCATATCGCGCTCGCCTTCGAAGGTCCGGGCTATCGCGACCCGAATTTCTATGCAGCGCAGGTCTATTCGACCGCATTAGGTGGCGGCATGTCGAGCCGTCTGTTTCAGGAGATCCGCGAGAAGCGCGGGCTGTGCTACACGATCTTTGCGCAGACCGGGGCCTATAGCGACACGGGCATGACGACGATCTACGCGGGCACCAGCGGCGAAGAGCTGCGCGATCTGACTCATCTGACCATCGACGAGATGAAACGCGCCGCAGACGATATGGCACCCGCCGAGGTTGCTCGTGCGCGTGCGCAGATGAAAGCAGGTCTGCTGATGGGGCTGGAAAGCCCGTCTTCGCGGTGTGAACGTTTGGCGCGCATGACCCAGATTTGGGGCGAGGTGCCGCCGCTTGCCGACACGGTGTCGCGCATCGACAGTGTCACCACCGGCGATGTGCGCGACTTTGCCCAATCGTTGGTGCAAAAGGCACCTGCAGCTTTGGCGCTCTACGGGCCGGTTGGCGACGCACCAGACCTCGACGCATTGCAACAGCGCCGCGTCGCCTGATGCTCAGCCTGCGGCGGAAGCTTCGGCTCGACACAGAGCGGATGGTCTTGCGCCCCCCGACCCACAGCGACTTTAACCCGTGGTCCGCGTTACGGCGCGACAGCGAAGACTTTCTGACCAAGTGGGAACCCAGCTGGGCGCAGGATCACCTGACCCGGCGCGCCTTTACCAATCGCGTCTATTGGGCCAACCGCGCCATTGGCAGTGGGTCTGCGGTGCCGCTGTTTCTGGTGCGCCGGAAAGACGACATGCTGCTCGGCGCAATCACCCTCGACAATATCCGGCGCGGGCCGGCCCAGGCCGGGACATTGGGCTACTGGATTGGCGAACCCTTCGCACGGCAGGGTTATATGCGCGAGGCGATTGAGGCCATGGTGCATTACGCCTTTGACCGGCTCGACCTAAGCCGCGTCGAAGCGGCTTGTCTGCCCGAAAATCAGGCGTCGCGCGGTTTGCTTGAAAAATCCGGCTTCAAATATGAAGGCGTGGCGCAAAGCTATCTCCAGATCGACGGGCGCTGGCGGACACATGTTCTTTACGCGCAATTGCGGCTGGATCGACGCGGGCGCACCGACGCCGGGTAAAAGGCCCTTCGAAGGGCCTTGGCCACGCGGTTTCGAAACCGCTTAAGCCTCTTGCAAGAGGCTTGCAGCGCGCCTTGGCTGGGCTACCATGTGGGTCGGAGGTGTCTCGATGTTCCTGGTCCGGCTGTTTTCTGCTTTCCTCATGTTGTGCGTGGCCACTGCGGCGCTGGCCCAATCCGACACCCGAAGGCCCAGCCACTGCCTGGCCGTCGCAGATGCAATTCCTGGCGCGACCTATGTCCAGAAAGCATCCTGGACGAACCCGCTGCCCGAATTCACGGTGCGCATCAACTACGTCTCCCACTCGACATTCCTGGTGCAGACCCGCGGGGGTCTGAACATCGCGACCGACTTTGCTGGTTTTCTGGGCAACACGCAGTTGATCCCGGACGTGGTCACCATGAACCACGCCCATGAACTGCACTGGACAGCCAATCCCGACCCGGCCATCCCATATGTGCTGCCCGGATGGGGACCATTTGGCGAAGGCATCGATCATTACCTTGATCTGGGCGAAGTGCTGGTCCGCAATGTCTCAACGGACATCCGCTCACAATTCGGCGGGCAAGAGGATAACGGCAACTCGATCTTTGTTTTCGAGATGGAGGGCCTCTGCATTGGCCACCTCGGCCACCTGCATCACGAACCGAACGAACAGCAATACGCCGCCATCGGCAGGCTTGATGTCGTGATGGTGCCCGTGGATGGCGGCTATACCGTCCCGCGCGAGATGATGGTGCGTATCGTCAACCGGCTGCGCTCCAGCATTGTCATCCCGATGCACTGGTTCTCCGGCTTTGCTTTGGACGCCTTTCTGACGGAAGTGTCGGACAGCTTTGTCATTGAGCACCAAAACAGCTCTTTCCTGGAACTGTCATTGCGCGACCTGCCGTCCCGGCCTACCGTGATGGTCCTGCAGCCTGCATGGCTGCGTGACGCCGACAATTAAAACACCGGAGCCATCTTCATGCCACGCGACGCCGCTGACGCCGGATTTATCGACCGGATTGCAGGACAGTTCTGTGACGACATGTTCACGCCCGCCGCGCAATCCTATCTGGAAGAACCGCGCGGCCGGTGGCAAGGGGACGAGGCGTTTGTTGCGCGCCCAAGGACGACAGAGGACGTGTCGGCCCTTGTCAAAGCCTGCGCCGCGGCTGGCGTGGGGATTGTGCCCTATGGCGGTGGAACCGGGTTGGTGGGCGGTCAGATTGCCAAATCGGTCGACAACGACACGCCACTAATCCTGTCATTAGAGCGTATGACACATATCCGCGCGGTCTACCCGCAGGAGAACGTGATGATCGCCGAGGCGGGTGTGATCCTCGCAACCATCCAGGACGCTGCCAAAGACGTTGATCGGTTGTTCCCGTTGTCGCTCGCCTCCGAAGGTTCCGCGCGGATTGGTGGTCTGCTCAGCACCAACGCGGGCGGCGTGAATGTCTTGCGCTACGGCAACGCACGCGACTTGTGCCTCGGGTTGGAGGTGGTGCTGCCGGACGGCACGATCTGGAATGGCCTCAAGCGTTTGCGCAAAGACAACTCCGGTTACGATCTCCGTCATCTGATGATCGGGGCGGAAGGCACATTGGGCATTATCACCGCAGCTTCGCTCAAGCTGTTCCCGCAGCCCGCCGGGCGCGGCACAGCATTCTTTGTGATCCGCGACACCGATGCCGCGCTCGAATTACTCTCGATGGCCAAGGCGCAGCTTGGTGACACGATCAATGGGTTTGAGCTGATCCACAGCACCGGCCTTGGGTTCCTTGCCGAAACGCTGCCAGAGGTGCGGCTGCCCTTTGGTGACACACATCCTGAATGGATGGTGCTGATCGATATCGGCTTGCCGCGCGGGCTTGATCCGCAAACCGCCCTGGAAGGGCTGTTTGTAAGCGCTGAAGATGCAGGCATCGCGAATGATGCGATCATTGCGCAATCCGAAGCGCAGCGGACAGAGTTCTGGTCAGTCCGCGAACACATCCCCGAGGCAAATCGCCGGATCGGCTCCGTCTCCAGCCACGATGTGTCTGTGCCTTTGGGCGCCTTGCCGGAATTTATCATCCGCGTCCGCGAAGCGGTGGAGGCGCTTGGCCCCTTCCGTCTGAATTGCTTTGGCCACGTGGGTGACGGCAACTTGCACTATAATGTCTTCCCGCCCCCCGGCAAAACGCGGGCCGATTTCATGGACGAGCGCACGCAGATCAAGCGTGTGGTCCATGACATCGCCCATAGCCTTGGCGGCTCTATCAGTGCTGAACATGGGATTGGCCGTCTCAAGATCGACGACCTGAACCGCTATGGCGACCCAGCCAAGTTGGCCGCGATGCGTGCGATCAAGACAGCGCTAGACCCACAAGGCATCATGAACCCGGGCGCGGTGCTACCGTGAGGCTATGCGGAACACGCAGCCATCGGTGACTAGCTGCGGCGGCGTCAGGCACAGACCCTTTGCCGTCTGAAAGGCTTGCAGCACTTTCGGCACATACGCCCGCGTTTCGGCGTAGTCGGGCACACCACCGTTTTTGACAACAGCGTTTTCGCCAGCGTTGTAACCCGCCAAGACGAGGATAATGTCGTTGTCGAACTTCTCCATCAGGAAATCGAGATACGCGATCCCGCCCTTGATGTTCTGACCGGCGGCTAAGCTGTTCGTGACACCAAAACGCTCCGCCGTTGCTGGCATCAACTGCATCAGCCCCTGCGCGCCTGCCGAACTGACCGCATCGACGCGGCCTGCTGATTCAACAGCGATCACCGCAAGCGCCAAGGCAGGCGACACCCGCGTGCCGACGGAATTCAGCAAGATGTCTTTGCCGTGATTGTTCGCGATGGTCTGAAGGTCTTGCAATCGCGGCGACGCGACGCCCTGCCCGGATGGTGGGTTCGACAGGCTAACCAGCGCTGGTTCAAGACGCCCCGGCCCTTTTGCGTCCAGCGATGGCGATACGTCTGACCAGAACCAGGACAATACAGAAGCGCCACTGGCACGCGGAGCGCCCGGTTGTTCGGTCGATGGTGCTGAAACAACCGGTGCCTGTGGTGCTATCTGAACCGTGATGCGTTTCTTGGTGTTTGAATTGGGCGGTTTAACCCGCTTGGCGGAAAACTCCGGGAATGGTGCCGGCTCTGCCTGCACCGTGCCAAGACATAACGGCAAGGCACATGCGACCGCTGCCGCAAGACGTTTCATATTCCGATACCTGCTCAATGCTTTGTTTTTTCAGCATCATCGCACAATCCGAGTCACAAAGCCATTTCGTTTCGAATTGGGCGTCAATGAATGAGACCATTTGGTCGATTCTTACCATCAATTTCCAAAGAATAGAAAAATTTGCATTTTTATTTTGTTACTTTTCAATGGCTTAATTATTTTATCGCAAGATTTTCGACAGGCTGCAAAATCGGACCAATCGGGACAAACTGCTGCCCCAATCCACCGGCAAAAACACCTCATCCAAGACGGGATGGAGCGAAAGAGAGAGCGCTCAACACAAAGTTCCGAGCTTGGCTATCGTGAGCAAAACTAGGACTAATGGAGACTAACATGATCAAGTTCATCAAAAACTTCCGCAAAGACGAAAACGGCGCCGTAACAGTTGACTGGGTTGTTCTGACCGCAGCCGTTGTTGGCCTGGCAATTGCTGCCTACACAGCAATCGAAACCAACACAAACACACTGGTCACCGCAGCTGGTGGCGCTGTTGGCGCACAGAACGACTTCTAAAGCGCCTAAGATTGCCTTGGAGAGCTCCGGCTCTTCAAGGGTCTTCGAAAGGCGCGCATTGCGCGCCTTTTTTGCTGCCGTGTAAGGAGTTCGATGTGCAACGTATTATCGCAAAATTCGTCAGTGACGAAGGTGGGGCAGTTACAGTTGATTGGGTTGTCCTAACAGCTGGCGTCGTCGGTCTTGCAATTATGGCCTGGACCACAATTGATACGCAGACGACGACATTGGGCAGTGCTGCAGGCACTGCTGTTGGCGCTCAGAACGACTTTTGATTAAAAACGCTTGAACCCGCCCCTTTTGGGTGGATTTGGCAACGGAGGAGGCATGCTCGGCATGCCTTTTCTTCGTTTTGTGAGGCTTGCAACTCCGGCACTTGCGGGCGTCTATCAGGAAAGAGTTCACGTTCTGAACGCAATTCGCCCAACAGAACGCCACATTCCGCGATTAACAGTTTGCTCAGAAATCCGCGCCCGAAATCCGCTTGAAACCAATCGGGCCGCGAAAAGGAGGCATCAATGCGCATTGTTTTTGGACTTGTTTTGATCGCTGGATTGGCTTTGGCCGGTTTTGCGGTCTACATGGCACAGAACTATATCGGCGCGTATGAAAATGCGTTGCAGGCCGAGCGTCAACGCTCTGGTGAGGCGATCGATACAAAGCCGATTTATGTTGCAAATCGACTGATCGAATATGGCGAGGAAATCACGGGCGAGGACATCGCGCTGGTGTCCTGGCCACTGAAGGCCCTGCCCGAAGAACACTTCGATCAGGACAACCCAATCTTTGCTGAAGGTGAACCTTTGCGCGTTGCCGTGCGCCAAATTGAGAAAAACGAAGCCTTCATGAAGGTAAAGGTCAGTGAACCTGGCGGTGTCGCCGGTCTGACATCGCGCCTGGAACGCGGCCAGCGCGCCTTTGCGATCAAGGTCGACGTCGCATCGGGTGTTTCCGGCTTCCTCCGCCCCGGCGACCGCGTTGACGTCTACTGGACAGGCCGCGCGATGAACGTTGAAATCGATGGCGACGTCACACGCTTGATCGAAACCGGTATCCAGCTGATTGCGATCGACCAGACGGCACAGACGGATTCATCTGACGTGACAATCGCGCGAACCGTAACCGTGGCCGCCAGCCCACAACAGGTGGCTGCATTGGCACAAGCACAGTCAACAGGTCGCCTGTCACTTTCCTTGCTCGCACGCGATGATGACACCGTTGCAGAAGCTATCGAAGTGGATCAGCGGTCGCTTTTGGGTATCGAAGAGCGCGCGGTGACTGCGGCACCTGTGCAACAACAAAGCTGTTCTATCCGCACCCGCAAGGGCGGCGAGGTTATGGAAATCCCAATCCCTTGTACCAATTGATGCCGAAACCACCCCATTTGGGTGATGTGCAGAAATGACGGAATCGTAAGGCGCAGCACTATGTTGCGCCTTATCCACATGAAGCGAACCTCTGAACGCATTGATTCTTGAAAAAAAAGTCAACCTGACGCAGGCTGACGACAATATCGGGCGAAAAGACCCATTTCAGAGGCGTGATCGGAAAGGCAGGTCACATGAACACGAGCAGTCCATTGAAGGCCGCCCTTTTGGGCGCGGCACTCGCGCTGGTACCGATGACGCAAACTGCCGTCGCCGAAACCGTGCGCATTGTCAGAACGAATACTGAATCGGCACTGAACGTCCCCATGAACCGGGCCGTTGTTGTCGAAAGCGAAGTTCCTTTTGCGGAACTGAGCATCGCGAACCCATCTATTGCCGACATCTCATCCCTTTCGGATCGGACGATCTACGTTCTGGGCAAGACCCCCGGAACAACAACTTTGACCATTCTGGACGGCAACGGACAGTTGATCACCAATGTCGATGTCCGCGTGGCGCCCGATCTGAGCGAATTCAAAGAGCGTCTGCGCCAGATTTTGCCGGACGAGAAGATTGAGGTCCGCACGGCCAACGACGGCATCGTCTTGTCCGGTACGATTTCAAGCACCGCACGTTTGCAGCGCGCGCTTGATCTGGCCGAACGCTATGCACCGGAACGGGTATCGAACTTGATGACCGTCGGCGGTGTTCAGCAGGTAATGCTGAAAGTCCGCTTTGCCGAAATGCAGCGCTCTGTCTCCAAGTCGTTGAAAGCATCGCTTGCAACGGGCGGGTCGGTGCTGGACGGCGATCTTGGGCTTGAACTCGGCACCGGCAATTCGGCAGCATCCGCGGCCGTCGATAATGTGTCAGACAAACTGGTATCCTCACCCGACAGCGAAGGGGCCATCCTTTTCGGCTTCAACGCAGGCGGATTGGAAGTTGGCATTTTGCTCGAAGCGCTCGAAGCCAAGGGGGTCGCGCGCACGTTGGCCGAACCGAACCTCACTGCCCTTTCCGGTCAAGAGGCCAAGTTCCTGGCAGGCGGCGAATATCCGGTTCCGGTCGCACAGGACGCAGACACAATCACAATTGAATTCAAGCCTTTCGGCGTAGAACTCAACTTTATACCACGCGTGATTGACGGCGATCTGATCAATCTCGAACTGGAAGCCGCGGTCTCGTCCATTGATCCGGACAGTGGCGTCGAATTTGGAACAGTCCGCATCGACGGTTTCAGCCGCCGCGAAACCTCGACCACTGTAGAACTGCGTGATGGCGAAAGCTTTGCCATCGCGGGCCTGTTGCAGGATGACTTCCGCGATCTGAACGGCCAGGTGCCGTGGCTCGGTGACATTCCGGTACTGGGTGCGTTGTTCCGCAGCGCGGAATACGAACGGTCGCAGTCTGAACTGGTGATCATCGTGACTCCGCATCTTGTAACCCCAACCCGCGGCGAAGCGCTGGCCTTGCCGACGGATCGGGTCAAGCTCCCTTCTGAAAAAGACCTGTTCCTGTTTGGCCGTGTGTCGGGCGACACCCGTCAATTGCGCGGCGCCGCTGGCGAAGTTGCCAAGCAAGATTTCAGCGGGTCTTATGGCTATGTGATGGATTAAGGCGATGGCACTGCACAAAAACTTTCGCATTCCTGCAGCCCTGACCGGGGTGGCCTTATTGGCCGCCTGCGCAGGAAGCGACCCGGTCTACAGTTCATTCAACCGCGAGGCAGGATCGCTTGTCGATACCGGCAACTTTGGCAACGCGACGATGAACAACATGCAGCTCATGACTGGCGAAAAGCGCTATGCCTATGATTTGTCGCAAAGATTTGCCAGTGACGTGATGACGACTGTGAACTTTGCGTTCAACAGTTCGGTTCTCGACAGCGGGGCAAAAGACACCCTGCGGGAGCAAGCGGCCTGGATTCGTCAGTTCCCTGAGGTGCAGTTCCGCGTATACGGCCACACAGATGCCGTAGGCAGCGAAAGCTACAACAAACGCCTTGGTTTGAACCGCGCACATGCGGTTGTGAACTATCTCGCCACGCAGGGCATCAACAAATCACGGCTTGAGGCGGTGGTGTCATTTGGTGAAACGCAGCCGATCATCGTGACCGAGGGCCGCGAGCGCCGCAATCGTCGTACCGTGACGGAGGTTTCGGGATTTGTAGGATCGCATCCAACGGTTCTCGAAGGCCGCTACGCCGAAATCATCTACCGTGAATATATCAACTCCGCCGTTCCGCCGACACAGTTGTCAGGCATCACAGGAGCTGACTTCGAAGTCACGCAATAAGCGAAATACATGACCGGAGCTCCCCGTGCGCTCCGGTTTTTGGTCGGAAACAAAGCCTTTGGTTCAGACCGCACTCACCTGAAATACCGTACAATTTCGATATTTCGGCCCCAATCTCGCCAAGTTTTCCAACGACTTTCGGACTGTATCAGTCCTTCCCGCTCGACTCGGGAACACCGGTTGCCTGCTCGCAGAACGCAAGCAGAGACGGTGAAAAGTAAGAGGAACAGAGGCAAATGACGAGTGTCCTTCCGAGCACCCCAGAACCGGCTCCGCTTGTTGCGTGCACGATCAGTCGCGATGTCCAGGAATTCGATCTTTTGATCGAAGATATGGAAGCCGAACTGGGCGAAGCATGGGGCGATCTTGGGTTCGACGAGGCCATGCACTTCTTTTCGCAAAAAGATGGTGCGCAGCTCGAATTCGTCGCACTTGCCATTGATACGGAAGACGAAAGCAATACAGACCATTTGGCCGCCATCATTGCCGCTGCGAAAGAGCGCCAGATCAAGGTCGTTCTGATCGCGCACGACGTCACGCCGTCCGCCTTGCATCATCTGTTGCGTCAGGGCGCCGACGAATTTGTGCCCTACCCTCTTCCTGAAGGCGAATTGTCAGCTGCCATCGAACGGATGCGCACCGCGGCGCAGCCAAACACAAATGCCGACGGGTCAGGCGTCAAGCTGTCAAATGACGGTGATGGCGTCATCATTGCCGTGCAAGGCATGGCCGGCGGATGCGGCGCGAGCACGTTTGCCACCAACCTGGCATGGGAATTGGCGACCGTCGACAAGGAAAAGCCACCAAAGGTCTGCATCATCGACCTTGGCCTGCAGTTCGGCGCGATCTCGACCTATCTCGATGTGCAACGCAGGGAATCTGTTCTTGAATTGCTGACCGATATGGAAGCGATGGACGAAGACAGCTTTGCCCAGGCGCTGGTGACATTTGAAGACAAGCTTCAGGTGTTCACCTCACCTGCGGATTTGCCACCGCTCGACATCGTGGGCCAGGCCGAAATTCAGCAATTGCTCGACACAGCATCACGTCACTTCGACTTTGTCGTTGTCGATATGCCGCCCAGCCTCGTGCAGTGGTCGGAAACCGTTCTCTACGCGGCCCAGGTCTATTTCGGTGTGATCGAACTCGATATGCGGTCAGCGCAAAATACGTTCCGCCTCAAACGCGCATTGCAAGGCGAGGACCTGCCGTTTGAAAAAATTCGTTTCGTCCTGAACCGCGCGCCGCGCTTTACAGATTTGCAAGGCAAAAGCCGCCTTAAGCGGATGCAGGAAAGCCTCGATATCTCGGTCGATCTGCAGATGCCAGATGGCGGCAAACCAGTGGCCGAAGCTGGCGATCACGGTCAGCCGCTTGGCCTGCAAAACCCCAAAAACCCGCTGCGCAAAGAAATCGCCAAGCTGGCGCAATCGCTCTTTGAAGTTGGCCAATCTGACGCCGAGGCTGCGTAAGGAGTTCGATCGATGTTCTCGAAGTACAAGAAAACGAGCGCCGCCCCGGTGCCGCCGCCTGCCCCGGTCAAGGAAGCACCCGCAAAACCCGCAAACTCAACGGCTCCGGCCAAGGTTATGCGCCGCGCGCTGCCCAAAAAGGCCGCCGAAGCGCAACCCATGGACCGCGAGAAAAAGCGGAAGGAGCGTCTGAGCGAGATAAAACTCGAATTGCACCGCGCTCTTTTGGACAATCTCAACCTCGCGGCTTTGGATCAGGCGACCGAGGGTGAGCTGAAAGAAGAAATCAGCCTCATCACCAGCGAGATCCTTCAAGAAAAAGGGATGGTTCTTAACCGGGATGAACGGTCGTCCCTGAACCAGGAACTATACGACGAAGTTAAAGGCCTCGGACCGCTTGAGACGCTTTTGAAAGACGAAACCGTCAGCGATATTCTGGTCAACGGTCCGCAGCAGATCTTTGTGGAGCGCGCCGGTAAGCTTGAGCTCAGCGACATTACGTTCAAAGACGAAAAACACCTGATGCGGATCATCGACAAGATCGTGTCCGCTGTGGGCCGTCGTGTTGATGAATCAAACCCTTACGTTGACGCCCGTTTGCAAGACGGGTCGCGTTTCAACGCGATGGTCCCACCAATTGCGGTGGATGGCAGCCTCGTTTCCATTCGTAAGTTCAAAACGGATAAGCTCAGCATCGACGATCTTGTCAACTTCGGTGCCTTTACCGAGGAAATGGCCGTCTACTTGCAAGCGGCAGTAGCAACACGCCTGAACGTTATCGTCTCGGGCGGTACGGGTTCGGGTAAAAGAACCACGCTCAACGCGCTATCGTCTTTCATTGACGACTCCGAACCCATCCTGACGATCGAGGATACTGCAGA
>CAZCOX010000074.1:5791-13467 GCA_964500115.1 uncultured Rhodobacterales bacterium | reverse complement strand
GCGACGAATACGATTTCCTACGTCGTGCAAGACCCCGAAGGACGCGGCTGCGCGATTGTCGACAGCGTGCTCGACTTTGACTACGCCTCTGGCCGAACTGACACAAAGTCAGCGGATGCGGTCATAGCCTTTGTCAAAGAACACGATCTAGACGTGCAGTGGCTGCTTGAAACGCACGTCCACGCCGATCACCTAAGTGCAGCGCCGTACCTGCAAGAGGCTTTGGGCGGCAAGATCGGTATCGGGGACCGCATCCAAGATGTGCAAGACACATTTGGCAAAGTCTTCAACGAAGGCACAGAGTTTCAGCGCGACGGCAGCCAGTTTGACCGGCTCTTCGTGGATGGTGACAGCTTTCACATTGACCAGATGCGCGCGGATGTGTTGCACACGCCAGGGCACACACCGGCATGTATGACTTATGTTGTTGGCGACGCAGCGTTCGTCGGTGACACGCTTTTCATGCCGGATTTTGGTACTGCGCGCTGCGACTTCCCGGGTGGGTCCTCGGAGGACCTGTACGATTCTGTGCAACGGATTTTGTCGCTGCCCGATGAAACCCGCATCTTTGTCGGGCACGACTACAAGGCGCCGGGGCGCGAGGAGTTCGCATGGGAAAGCACCGTTGGCGAACAAAAAGCGCGCAACGTGCATGTGGGTGGCAATGCCTCAAAGGATGACTTCGTCGAAATGCGTGACGCACGCGATGCGACACTTGCCATGCCAAAACTCATCATCCCGTCGCTACAGGTCAACATGCGCGCGGGCCAGATGCCACCCGAAGACGAGGACGGCAAGGTCTTCCTCAAAGTCCCGGTAAACGGATTGTAATATGCCACAGGATTGGATTTTGGGCCTGATCGGCGGCGTGCTGATCGGATGCGGCGGTGCGGTTTACCTTCTGGCCAATGGCCGGATCATGGGGGCCAGCGGGATTATCGGCGGATTGGTCGATGGCAGCGGTCGATCCACGATGTGGGAACGACTAAGCTTCCTTGTAGGCGTCGCCCTGATCCCCGTGCTATTGATCGCAGTTCTGGGGGCAAAAGAAACGCACGCAACGGACAATTTCGTATTGCTGGCAGCAGCCGGTCTGCTTGTCGGTCTCGGAACACGCCTCGCCAATGGCTGCACATCCGGGCACGGGGTCTGCGGTATTTCACGACTGTCGCTCCGCGGGATCGTTGCAACTGTGTTCTACATCCTTGCGGGCGGGCTCACCGTTGTCATCTTTCGCCATCTCCTGGGGGTGATCTGATGAGAGCGCTGTTTGCATTTCTAGCCGGGGGTTTGTTCGGCGCCGGATTGTTTATCTCGGGCATGACCGACACCCGGAAAGTGCAAGGCTGGCTGGACATCTTCGGGGATTGGGATCCGACCTTGGCGTTTGTCATGGGTGGCGCGATCGTACCGATGGCTATCGCTTGGCAAATCGCACAGCGGCGTCAGACATCGCTTCTGGGCACGACGATGCCACCTCCGCCTGAGCCACGTTTGGGTCGCAACCTTGTTGTTGGCTCCGTCATGTTCGGTATGGGATGGGGTCTTGTCGGGCTTTGCCCTGGTCCGGCCATCGCGTCGCTGAGCTATGGCGGACCCGAAGGCATGGTGTTCCTTGCTGCGATGCTTGTCGGAATGGGCGCGATGCCCGCCCTACGCGCGCGACTGGACAGCTTAATGCCCGCAAAGTAGGACTTTCTTTATGGACATCCGACAGATCTCAGACCGCTACGCCGTATCCCCGCAAATTGATCCTGCGGACGCGCCGGGTATCAAAGCTGCGGGCATCAAAACCGTCATCTGCAACCGGCCGGATGCCGAAGTGCCACCGAGCCATCAGGCTGATGCCATGCGGATTGCCATTGAAGCGGAAGGCTTGGTTTTCAAAGTCTTGCCAATCACACACCAAACCATGACGCCTGACCGCATTGCCGAACAACAGGCCTTGGTGGACGCGTCTGACGGCCCGGTTCTGGCCTATTGCGCATCGGGCACGCGGTGTTCGATCATTTGGGCCTTGGCTCAGGCCGGCCATTTGGCTTCGGACGAGATCTTGGACAGCGTTGCGAGGGCCGGGTACGATCTGTCAGCCATGCGCGCGACGCTTGATGCAGCCGCGGCTGCGATGGGGCGTCAGTCCTGAGGCGCATCAAGCGCCACGTTCACAACCTCCTCCTCTGCTGCCACGGGAGTTGGATCGTCAGTCAGGATTATATTCTGCGCTTCCGCTTCCCGATCTTTTGGCGCGGAAGGTTCGCCACCCAAGTCTTGAGTGATTTTGGACAGCTGCGCCATAGGCGGCGCATCCCCAATGCGTAGAGCCCTAAATCCGTTCATCTGCCCAAGCTTTCCGCGTGTCACGATATGCCCGCTCTGACCCACAAGCGTTGCCGCACCAACAGCGTTGGTCGAAATTTCAAGGCTATCGCCAGGCCGCAAAGCCTGCGCCCGAACAAGCGGAAGATGGATGCGAGTGAGAATGGCGTGCATCGGGGCGGGTACGGTCTTGAACAGCGCCTCGTACTTACCGTCTTTGGCCGCTGCGTCAGCGTTCTGTTGCGGCTCTGGTTCTGGGAAAAAGAAGGTGACCCGCCCCTGACGCGTTCCGCTGGCAAGCGACGCCGCGACAACAACGTTGCGATAGGCGTTGGAGTCGAATGCCAATGCTGCGGTTTGAGCGTCATCAACCTGCATGCCGAACGCATAGCCTGATATATGCGCTAGCTCCGGCGTTCCGACTAGCATCGAAGACAAGCGCGGCAAGGCCGCATCGAACAACGGCGCAACCATCGCGGCGTCTGTCGGTGTGAAGCGGCGGCTATCCAGAGGAAACGTAGTCACCTTGCCCAGCGTTTGAACCTCGACCAGACCCGTGACGATCTGTCTGTCGAGCGCCACCAAGGCTTTGCGCCCGTCGGGGCCGTCGAGCAGAATGAGAAGTTCATCATCCGGTACCCGCGGCACCGCACGCTCTGCCGAAAGAACATCATCCGCTGCCAGTTCCGTTGCGAGGCCCAGACCCCACATCGCGTCGGCCGCAAGTGACAGGCTGCGACCCAGCGCACGCGGCAGCGATATGGAGCCGCCGCCCATCGCGCGCCTTTGCGCCTTGGCCTTTTGCTCCATTGGTGAAGGTGCCGCTTTGTCGGCCATATTCAGAGCTTACCCGATGATCCAGTCCCTCGCTTATCGCGTGAATTGGTTACCAAGGGTTTAGCAAAACCGGGGTCGGAGCTATTGTGCCGCCATCGCCAATCGATACGGCAGAACCACCCGGAACGTGGCCCCACGCCCGGCAGGCACGTAATCAATTGACCCACCCAATCGCGTCATAACCTGCCGACAAATGGCCAGACCAAGGCCAGCACCGCCAGCTTTTTGATCGCTCACCCGGGCGAACTTTTCAAAGATCATATCAGCAGCTTCGGCCGAAATACCCGACCCATTGTCTTGAAAGTCAACGACAACACGGTCTGCCTCTTGCATTACTCGGATAACCAGTTTGGGGTCGGCCGCGTCGCAATATTTCCGCGCATTGGCAATCAGATTGATGAACACTTGGCTGAGGCGATCAAGGTCAGTGAAAAGCGTGATGTCTTCGCGTTGCGCGTCACGCTCAATATCCAACTGAACGCCATCTTCGCCAATTGCTGCAGAAGAGACCGCGCGATCCAGCGCGTCTTTGAGTGTGCTTTCGCGGAGGTTCAGGTTGACCTGGCCATTCTCCATGACGCTGAGATCCAGCAAATCATCTAGCAAGCGCGTGAGACGCTGTGCTTCATCGTGGATGATTGACGCGTAACGCGACTGATCCTTCGGCTCCATCTGGTCCGTGTCGCGCAGGATCTCGGAAAACGCCCGGATCGAAGTCATGGGTGTGCGCAACTCATGGCTGATCTGGCTCAGGAACGCGTCTTTCTGGATCGACAGGCGTGTCAGTTTTTGGTTCGCTTTGCGCAATTCCAAAGCGGTGCGGCTCAGCTCATCCGACTGTTCCTTGAGCCGCGCCGAATATTCCAGCATTTGCGCGGTCTCATCTGCCACCGCCATCAAGTCTTCAACCGAGATCGCCATACCGCCCGTGATCTGGCCCACCATGGCGTGCGCTGTGGCAGCCCCGACCGACGATCCAAGCTCGCGTTCCAGTTCCTCCAGAAAGTCGGGCGTCGGGATTGGCAAATCGCCGCTTGCGCCTTGTTCCCGCGCGTAGCTGGAGAAAAGCGTCTGCGCTTCGCGCGCGCCCAAAATGCGTTGCGCCATAACCATAAGGTCTTCGGCTTGCGCACTGCTGCCCGACCAGCTGCGCGCATTTGTTGAATGCTCGAAAATGTTCACGAACTGAGCGGCCTGCAACCGCTCCAAAGGGGACGGAAAGGTCACCAACGAAACAGTCACAAAGGCCAGAACGTTGAACACCATGCTCCACAGCAGGGCATGCATCAGCTGATCCAAACCCGAGATACCGAAGAGCGCGTCTGGCTTGAGCCATGCCCATCCGAAGAGACCGCTTTCGATGATCGACGCCGGCAGAAACGCACCTGCCCCAAAGCTGGGAAGGTAAAGCGTGTAGAGCCACAGAACAAAACCCGCCGTCAGACCGGCGAACGCCCCCGCTCGTGTGGCACCCCGCCAAAACATGCCGCCCAACATGGCTGGAAGGACCTGAGCCAATCCACAAAATGCGACGAGGCCAATCGCGGCCAATGCCTCACCACCGCTGGACATGCGGTAATACAGATACCCAAGCATCACGACCCCAACGATCGAGATGCGCCGCGCCATCAGGACGGCATGCCGCACGTCGCCGGACACGCTTGCCCCCTCTGGGCTGAGACGCAGCCAAATCGGCATCACGATGTGGTTCGACACCATAGTCGACAGCGCAATGGCAGCGACTATGACCATTGACGTGGCCGAACTGAACCCACCAAGGAATGACAGCATGGCCAGGCCGTTTTCGCCCAATGCCAATGGGATTGTCAGAACGAAGAGGTCGGGATTCGAACCTTTTGGCAGCAACTCGAGGCCGACCACCGCAATCGGGACGACAAACAGGCTTATCAAACCCAAATAAAGCGGAAAAGCCCAACTGGCAGTGCGCAGATGGCTTTCGTCGTCGTTTTCAACGACAAGCACCTGAAAGGTGCGCGGCAAGCACAGAAACGCGGCGGCGGACAGAAAGATCAGCCCGGCCCATCGGCTGCGATCAGAACGCCACTGTCCGAACTCGGATGCATCAATCTGCGAAAGCGCGTCGGACAATCCCCCGGACACCCCCCAAACAACGAAAATGCCGACCGAAAGCAAAGCCACGAGTTTGACAACAGCTTCGACAGCAATGGCCATGACCACGCCGTCGTGGCGTTCTTTGGCATCAAGATTGCGCGTTCCAAAAAGAACCGTAAAAAGCGCCAGACCAAGCGACAGCCACAAAGCAAGGTTCGCCTGGTTTTGCTCTGTGCCTTCGGCTTCCGCGGCGAAAACGGAGAAAGACAACGTTACCGATTGGAGTTGAAGTGCGATGTACGGAGTCGTGCCAATCACTGCGAGGATCGTGACCCCTGCGGCCAGAAGGCTCGATTTGCCATAGCGTGACGAGATCAGGTCAGCGATGGATGTAATTTTCTGTGTGCGCCCAATCCGAATGAGTTTGCGAAGCAGCCACCACCAGCTGACCATGACGAGGGTCGGACCCAAGTAGATTGTCAGGTATTCGAACCCATTTCGCGCGGCAGAGCCAACAGCCCCGTAAAACGTCCAGGCCGTGCAGTAGATGGACAGCGATAACGTGTAAATCAATGGCGAGCGCAACCACGCCTTCTTGCCCTGCAAGGCCATCCGGTCAGCCGCAAAGGCGACGGCAAACAGAAACAGAACGTAACCGATACAGACCGCAAAGAGCAGATTGAGCGTGCTCATGTATCACTATCCGATGGATCGGATACGTTACGCCCGATGGCGCGGGACAGGCCCCAAGTCAGGACGATCACGGCACCCCAAACGACAAAGATGTATATCAGAGCCGAGGCGCTAGATACCGTGTCGTCGCCGGATTGCGGCCAGATCATCGGAATGAGCCAAAGCAGCAGCGCGAGCAAAGGGGCCAGCCGCGCTGCGTCCATCAGGCGGCGCGTGCGATAGGTGCGCTTTTCGTGAAAAACCGGCGGCGAACTGGGCCTGTCGGCCGGTTCCGTCATTTTTCGGCCAGCGACCTCACGGTCTCTAACACGTCAGCGTTCGAGAATGGTTTGGTCATAAACGCATTACAGCCTGCACGCTCTGCAATCTCGCGGTCCTTGGTCTGACCCCGGGCCGTCAGCATCAGCACCGGAAGGTTCGCATTCGCCGGATCCCCCCGCAGTTCGCGCAGGATGTCGTAGCCCGATTTGCCCGGAAGCATCACGTCAAGAATAACAACATCCGGCTGGCGTGCATTCACGACGTCTACGGCATCTGCGCCGTTCGAATGCGTTTTAACCGTCCAGCCATCTCGCGATAGAATAAAGCTGATCGCTTCGATGATGTTCGGCTCATCCTCGATCAACAGAACCTGTTTCGACATGCGCCCCCTCCCACGGTGCAGCAAGTGCCTGTTCTATAATGTGCAAACGCTTTGGTCTGCTTGGCATAGACTATCGCGAAGCGCAGGCAATGTGTCAAAACCTCACCTGCATTTATCCCACCAAAATTGTAGGCTCTCGTCGCGCTTCGCAGGTCTTCCTTGGGCAGATGCGGCAGGTCAGACCAACGCGCCGAACGTCGTCGGCGCCGTCAGTGGTGGTATCGGGCACGATCAACATATGGCTTTCAAGGATCGGCTCTTCCCCGAGCTTCGGGCGCCGCAAGGGTTGGGCCACAGCAATAGACCGGTAGTGTGTGGATGCACGTGCCGATTGCTGGACGCGTTCAGATAGGACCACCATCGGCCGCGATAATGCGCGATAGAGCAACCAGAGCGCGCATCCGGCACCCAGACGAGGGAGAGGAAAGTCAGGCAACGGCTTTCGAAACTTGGTAACCCCAGCGCTGTCACAAATGGCGAGGCCGACGGGTTCCGTCACGATGTCTTCGGGTAGATGGGCCAACCGGCGCATGGCACTTGCCACATCCACGTCAAAGTGCTCAGCGAGCGCCAACGGGTCCGACCCTATTCTTGGGATCACCTCCCGACACGCGTCTAACGGCATCTTTTTCGCGACCGTTTGATAGCGTTCAAGCGTTTCATTTAGCAACCATTGCGCGGAACTGGACAAGCCTGACCCGATTTCCGCGATTTCCGATCCTATGTCGCAGTCATCGATCTCAAGCGCGGGAAAGAAAAACCCGTTTTTCTGAAAGACCGCGTCAACCTCATCTTGTGGCGCGTTGGTTTCGGATGCATCGGCATCCGATTTCTCAAGATAATGCACCAGACCGCGGCTGGTATCAGCCAAACGCTCACTGTCTTCGTATATGTTCCGATTAAAGCGTCGCTGCCATTCCGGCTCAATATCGCCGGGTTCGGCAAGAATCGACGCCGCGGATCGGATCGCTGTGACGGTCGACAACATCTCATGCAAGGACGCGGCAAGATGCGGGTCGTGGGTCAGCCTGTCGGTCAAGGTTTCAACACTGCGTTGCAGCGTTTCTACCTTTCGTTGGCTCTGCTCCAGCAAGGCAGCCCATCCGGGGAAACG
>CAZCOX010000074.1:0-5691 GCA_964500115.1 uncultured Rhodobacterales bacterium | reverse complement strand
ATGCGGCTGCCTGTCAGAGTGTCGCGGGCCATATGCAAATCCACTGCTGAATCAATTGCTTTCTGCACCGCAGAAGAAACTTTTTTACAGAATTCTGCATTGCAGTGTACATTTTTTGACAGAAAAATCGTTTTGTGAAAAGCGCTTATTGCTATGTTTTCACTGCATAGCCGATAATCAATCAGCACATATGTGCGGTTCTGGCGGTGCAGGAACTCCGCCATACCCTTAAAAGACATTGGGAGGATTAAATGTCCAAAGGCAACCTGACACGCCGTGGCGTGCTCAAATCCGGCGCAGTCGCCGGTGCGGGCCTTGCGGTCCCGACATATCTGTCGGCTGCTGGCCACGAAGGTTTCACCAACGCACCTACCGGCTCCACCGTAACACTGGGTTTCAACGTACCTCAGTCTGGCCCCTACGCAGACGAAGGTGCTGACGAACTGCGCGCCTACGAACTTGCCGTTGAGCACCTGAACGGTGAAGGCGATGGCGGCATGATGAACACTTTCTCGTCCAAAGCGCTGCAGGGTAACGGTATCCTGGGCAAAAAGGTCGAATACGTGACAGGCGACACGCAGACAAAGTCTGACGCGGCGCGCGCATCTGCCAAGTCGATGATCGAAAAAGACGGCGCTGTGATGATCACAGGCGGTTCGTCCTCGGGTGTGGCTGTTGCCGTTCAGGCCCTGTGTCAAGAAGCTGGCATCATCTTCATGGCTGGCCTGACGCACTCCAATGACACAACCGGTAAAGACAAAAAAGCAAACGGTTTCCGTCACTTCTTCAACTCTTACATGTCTGGTGCGGCGCTTGCCCCAATTCTGGCGAACAACTACGGCACAGACCGTAAGGCTTACCACCTGACAGCGGACTACAACTGGGGTTACACCACGGAAGAAGCGGTGCGCACCTCGACCGAAGCCATGGGTTGGGAAACAGTTGCCGCGGTGAAAACACCGCTGACGCAGACTGACTTCTCGTCCTACATCGCGCCAGTTCTGCAGTCTGACGCAGACGTTCTGGTTCTGAACCACTACGGCGGCAACATGGTGAACTCGCTGACCAACGCGGTTCAGTTCGGCCTGCGCGACAAGCTCGTCAACGGCAAGAACTTCGAAATCATCGTTCCGCTCTACTCCCGCCTCATGGCGAAGGGTGCGGGTGCCAACGTTAAGGGCATCTTTGGCTCAACCAACTGGCACTGGTCGCTGCAGGATGAAGGCTCCAAGCAATTCGTTCAGTCCTTCGGCACCAAGTACGGCTTCCCGCCGTCGCAGGCCGCGCACACCTGCTACGTTCAGGCGCTGCTCTACGCAGATGCCGTTGAACGTGCAGGCTCGTTTGCACCGTGTGCCGTTGCAGAAGCGCTTGAAGGCTTTGAGTTCGACGGCATGGGGAACGGCCCAACGCTCTATCGTGCCGAAGACCACCAGTGCTTTAAGGACGTTCTCGTCGTGAAGGGTAAAGAAAACCCATCCTCCGAGTTTGACCTTCTGGAAATCGTTGAAGTTACTCCGGCTGCTCAGGTTACCTACGATCCCTCGATCTTTGGTGGCGAACTGGGTTCGTGCAACAACGGCGCGTAAGCCGCTGCATCACAGGGTGGGCGCAAAAGCCCACCCTACTCTCTCTCCAGCCCGTTGGTTATCCGGGCTGTCTGTATTTCCACACTTCGGACCGCAAAGGGTGGGGCAATGGACGCCATAATTCTGCAAATTCTGAACGGGCTCGATAAGGGCTCGGCCTATGCACTGATCGCATTGGGCCTGACACTCATCTTTGGCACGCTGGGCGTTGTGAACTTCGCTCACGGCGCGCTGTTCATGATTGGCGCTTTCTGCGCTGTGACGCTCTCGCGCATCCTGACGCTGAGTCACGAAGTCGCCGTCCCGGGCGAAGTCGACTTCCTCGGCAATCCACAAATGCGCGACGTGCCATACATCTATGACATTTTCGGCGAAACGCTGGGCGCGGGCATCATCGACTGGGTCGTTCCACTGTCTATCCTGTTCGCTATCCCCGTGATGATCCTGATCGGTGTGATCATGGAGCGCGGGTTGATCAAGCACTTCTACAAACGTCCGCACGCCGACCAGATCCTGGTGACATTCGGCCTCGCTATCGTTTTGCAGGAAATCATCAAGTATTACTACGGGGCGAACCCAATCCCGACACCTGCCCCGGAAGCCTTTACCGGGTCGTTCGATTTCGGCGCGATGATTGGTTTTGAGCCGAACTCGATTATCTACCCCTACTGGCGTCTTGTATATTTCGCCTTTGCCGCCCTCATTATCGGCGCCGTCTTTGCATTCCTGCAATTCACGACATTCGGCATGGTGGTGCGCGCAGGCATGGCAGACCGCGAAACGGTTGGCCTGTTGGGCATCAACATCGACAAACGGTTCACCATCATGTTCGGTTTGGCGGCGGCGGTCGCGGGTCTCGCCGGAGTGATGTACACGCCGATCAACTCCCCCAACTACCACATGGGCATGGACTTTCTTGTTCTGAGCTTTGTGGTTGTGGTTGTCGGCGGCATGGGGTCGCTTCCAGGGGCTGTCCTTGCTGGGTTTCTGCTTGGCATCCTCGAAAGCTTTGCGTCCATGCGCGAGGTGATCGCGATCATCCCCGGAATCAACCAGGTCATCATCTACCTTGTTGCTATTATCATTCTGTTGACACGTCCACGTGGCCTGATGGGTCGCAAAGGCGTGATGGAGGACTGATCCATGTTTGGACTGGACAAAAGAGACACATCCCTCCTGCTGTTGGTGGTGGTTCTGGTGGCGTTCGCGCCGTTCTTCCTGAACCCCTTCCCTGAAGGCTCGGCCATGGCGCAATTCAACGCGGGCTACCCGGATCTGATGCAGCGTTTCGTGATCTTTGGCATCTTTGCCATCGGGTTTAACATCCTGTTCGGCCTCACAGGCTATCTGAGCTTTGGTCACGCAGCCTTCTTGGGTGTCGGCTCTTACGCGGCGGTCTGGATGTTCAAACTGCTGAGCATGAACGTGATCCCCGCGATCATTCTTGCGGTCATCACAGCAGGCGTGTTCGCGCTGATCATTGGATATGTAAGCCTGCGGCGTTCGGGCATTTACTTCTCGATCCTGACACTGGCCTTTGCACAGATGTCATTTGCGCTTGCCTACTCCGTTCTTACGCCCATCACAGGTGGCGAAACAGGTTTGCAACTTGCGCTCGACGATCCCCGCATTCTGGGTGCATCGACAACCGCCGAAGGTAACATCCCTGTGCCAAGCCTTTTCGGGTTGGAAATGCGCGACAGCACCGAAATGATGCTGGGCAGCTGGGTCTTTACCTTCAACGTGGGTTACTACTTTAGCGCTGTGATCATGTTGATCGCGTTCTACCTATCGATCCGCATCTTCAGGTCGCCCTTTGGCATGATGCTGCGCGCGGTGAAGTCCAACCAGCAACGCCTGAACTATACGGGCCTCAACCCACGTCCCTATACGCTTGCCGCGTTTGTGATCTCGGGCATGTACGCAGGCCTCGCTGGCGGTCTGATGGCGTCGATGGACCCGCTTGCTGGCGCGGAACGGATGTTCTGGACTGCCTCTGGTGAGGTTGTTCTGATGACGATCCTAGGCGGCGTTGGCACTCTGATCGGCCCGGTTCTCGGTGCCGGCATGATCAAGTACATGGAAAACATCATCTCCAAGATCAACTCCGACATCCTGCACGGTTGGTTCGCATTCTTGCCCGACGGGTTGGAAGACCTGGTTGTGAGCATGATTTATCCGTTCATCGGCAAAGGCTGGCACCTGACCTTGGGCATCGTTTTCATGCTGGTCGTCATCTTCTTGCCTGGTGGCCTTGTTCAAGGCGGACAAAAACTCGCAGCACTGGTGCGTCGCGATAAGGCCGAAGAGCCAAAATCCGCCAGCACCGAACCGGCAGAATAAGGGGATTTTGAGATGGGAATTCTTGAAGTCAAAGACGTCAACAAACGGTTTGGTGGTTTGCAAGCTTTGGGCGATGTGAATCTGAGCGTGGCCGACAACACGGTTCATGCGATCATCGGACCGAATGGCGCAGGGAAATCGACTTTGCTGAACTGTCTTGTTGGGAAACTGATCCCTGACACCGGTTCGGTCATGTTCGATGGTCAATCGGTTCTCGGGCGCACACCGTTCGAGATCAACCAGATGGGCATCAGCCGCGTTTTTCAAACGCCGGAAATCTTTGGCGACCTGACTGTCATGGAAAACATGCTGATACCGTGTTTCGCAAAACGCGACGGCTCATTTGCGTTGCATGGAATCCGCACCGTGTTTTCCGAGGCGGAGCTTCGTGACCAAGCCGAACAAATGCTTGACGAGGTCAACATGCTCGACAAGCGCAACATGCATTCGGCGTCCATGTCGCGCGGCGACAAACGGCGGCTCGAGATGGCGATGTGTCTCGTGCAAAACCCAAAGCTTTTGCTTCTCGATGAACCCACGGCGGGTATGGCGCGTGCCGACACGAACAACACGATCGATCTTCTCAAAGAGATCAAAGACAAGCGTGACATCACCATTGCGATCATCGAACACGATATGCACGTGGTGTTCTCCTTGGCCGAACGGATCACTGTTCTGGCGCAAGGCACACCGTTGGTCGAAGATACGCCCGAGAACATCAAAGGCCACCCAAAGGTCAAAGAAGCGTATCTTGGCGAAGCCGCCTAACACCTATTCGCCGGGCAAACCCCCGGCCCCCTCAGAAGGGACCCCGCTATGAACGTCAGACCCGACTTTTCCAAAGGTGCCAATCGCGCCGAAACCGCTCCGGCCTTTCTCTCGGTTTGGGACATGCACAGTTATTATGGCGAAAGCTATATTGTGCAGGGCATTTCCTTTAACGTGCATGAAGGTGAAATTCTCGCCCTGTTGGGACGCAACGGCGCGGGCAAGACCACCACGCTGCGATCGATTGCCCGCATGGACAGCCCACAGGTCAATCACGGTGAGATCTGGCTCGACCACCAACCGCTGCACAAGATGGCATCTTATGAAGCCGCGTCTGTCGGGCTGGGTCTCGTGCCCGAGGATCGGTGCATCATCCCCGGTTTAACAGTTGAGGAGAACCTGCAGCTGGCACAAATCGCGCCTCCCATCGGCTGGTCCATTGAACGGTTGTACGATTTGTTTCCTCGCCTTGGCGAACGTCGCAAGCAAGAGGGTGTAACCCTGTCCGGCGGTGAGCAGCAGATGCTGTCGATTGCCCGGGCTTTGGCACGCGATATCAAGGTGCTTTTGCTGGACGAACCTTATGAGGGCCTTGCGCCAGTGATTGTGGACGAGATTGAAAAGACGCTGACCCACATCAAAGAACAGGGCATGACCACGATCCTTGTCGAGCAAAACGCCATTCGCGCGCTGCAACTGGCGGACCGGGCGATCATACTTGACACCGGGTCGATTGTGTTTGACGGCACGGCGGAGGAAGTGCTGGAAAACGAAAGCCTGCGCGCAGAATACCTCGCAATCTAAAGGCCTTGGCCCGTGAGACTGCGACCAATACCGCTCTTGCCTTCATGGGTTGGAGCGGTTTTTCTTTCCGGAAAGAGGAGGATTCCAGATGACCAATAAGACCTACGCGCCATCTGAGGAGATGGTGAAAAACGCCCATGTTGATTTGTCTGGTTACGAGGAGATGTATGGTCGGTCTTTGTCTGAT
>CAZCOX010000073.1:0-13473 GCA_964500115.1 uncultured Rhodobacterales bacterium | reverse complement strand
GAACCCTCTCTTATCAAATCACCCTAAACTGTCCCATGGGCGCTGACGTCAGACAGCTCATAGCCCTTTGATCGCCACGCCAATGCCACAGGGGCGCTCAATCCGAAATTCGCAAATTACTGGCAATAAGAAGGGTTCTACGTTTCGTCGAAAATTCAAACATAAACCTGCTCCGCTCAGACCTATTCATCCAGCTTTGGCGTAAACCAGCCGTTTACAGCGAGGAACAGACCATCGGCATTTTGAAAGACTATCGCGTTCATGAATTTGAAGACCTTCGCGATATCGCGCCGTTTTCACTCCAAGCGCATAACCTGCAATCGCTGTATTGCAGCGCGCGCGGCGTACACGGTCCTGGCGCATTGGTCGCTAACGCGTCCCGCAATGCTTTCATCCATTACTGAGAAGGTCACACACCTTCAAACCGTGGGATCAACCCCCCATGATTCAGCGGTGCGTTGCCGGGCTTTTGGCTTTAGCGACGTTGTCTGTGCAACTGGGCGAGAATGACTAATGGGTCTCGTTGCGCCGCAGCGCTTGCAAAGTGCACAAGGTATCTGCTTTGAGATATGTATTATGGTGCCCCCACACGGACTCGAACCGCGGACCTACTGATTACAAATCAGTTGCTCTACCAGCTGAGCTATAGGGGCACTGCGCGGCTGATTACTCAGACTTGGCGTGCGGTGCAAGAGGCTATTTTGCGCCAAATGCCGATTTTCTGAACTCTGGGCGAACGCGGTTTTCTTCCGGGTCAAAGCGCCTATACTGCCCGTGAGGTAAAAGAGACAAAACCCGATGCAGGTTGTCCTTCACGCAGGCGTTCATCAGACCGACGGCGATCGTCTGTTCAAGACGTTGTTGCGCAATCGCGAGGCCATGCGGCCGTTGGGCGTGTCAATCCCGGGGCCGGGGAAATACCGCAAGCTGATCTCCGAGATGCTGAACGCGCTGGGGGGGCAGCCTCCCTCGGATGATGCACGGGACGTGTTGCTCGATAGTATTCTGGATGACGACGCGGGTCACGTTGACCGGCTGATCCTGTCGCATGAACATTTCTTTTCGGTGCCCAAGATCGCCTTTCAGGGTGGCATGATCTATCGCAAGGCCGAACAGCGGCTCGAAGTATTGCAGGATATCTTCGACACCGATGCACTTGAGATCTTCATTTCAGTTCGCAATCCGGCAACGTTTCTTCCTGCCCTGATGGCGGCGACACCGCATGACAGCGTTACGGCACTGTTAAGCGGTCTCGATCCCCGTCAAGTGTTGTGGTCAGGCTTCATAGAACGCGTGGCTGAAGCGATGCCCGGCACGCCAATCACCGTCTGGAGCGATGAGGACAGCCCGCTCATCTGGGGCGAGCTGGTGCGGGACATCCTGGGCGTTGAACCGAACCATCCGATCATCGGTGCCTATTCCCGACTGGCGGACATCATGACCCAGGAGGGCATGGACCGGTTCCGCGCCTATCTGGCTGACCGGCCCGATCTGAACGAGGCACAAATCCGGCGCGTGATGGTTGCGTTTCTCGACAAATACGCGGACCCGTCCGTGGTCGAGGCAGAGCTTGATGTGCCGCACTGGACGGAAGAGTTCGTCGCGGAACTGACTGACGAATATGACAATGACATGTTTGAAATCTCGCGCCTGCCCGGGGTGACGCTGATTTCGCCCTGACGCTGTATCAGGTCATCCCAAGTGCTTCTTTGTACATGTCGAGCACGGCTTCTTCTTCGGCGATATCATCGGGCTCGCGTTTGCGCAGCGCGATCACCTTGCGCATCACCTTGGTGTCATAGCCGCGGGCCTTGGCCTCTGCCATCACCTCTTTTTGCTGATCGGCGAGGTCTTTCTTTTCAACCTCCAGCCGCTCGAAGCGTTCGATGAACTGACGCAGCTCATCTGCTGTCACGCGGTAGCTGGATTCGATTGCGCTGTCGTCCATGATCAACTCCTTGGCCCTGTTGCGCCGGTGGTAGCGGGGCGCGCGGTGGCCTTCAAGGGCTTGTCACCGCGCCCGCCATGAATTACCGCGACCCCGAAACCAAAAGGATGCGAGGGCACGCTATGGACATTCTGATCTGGTCGGGCGCGGCGCTGTCGTTCCTGGGGCTGTGTGGCCTTGTCTATTGCATCGTGACCGTCGCCAAGGCGCGCAAATCCGGGCTGAGCGACGACGATCTGCGCGACAAGGTCAAGTCGGTCATGCCGGTCAACCTAGGGTCGCTTTTTGTGTCGGTCTTTGGGTTGATGATGGTGATATTGGGCATCTTTTTCAGCTAAGACTACAGATCATCAAAGCTGCGCCCGTATTTGACCAGGTCCGCGAATACAGGATCTGGCGTCCAAATCGCCCGGTCGGGGTGATCAAACCCCTGCATTGCGCGGCTCACATGCAGCAATCCAAACGCACCTGCCGCATGCATCACGCCGCCTCGCCAGCGCGGAACGAGGTGCGACAGCACGGAAACAAGGTCGATGTCACTTGCGTGTGGCACCACCGCCTCCCGCAGGATTTTGGCACCGGTGTTTGCCATCGCACCGATCAGCAGGGTCGCGATCTGGTCTTTTGGCAGTGATGGCTGGGCCGGGCGGGCGGAATTGATTGTGTCAAGCACCGCTTTGTCGGTCCGCGCGGCTTGGCCTGCGGGATAGGCGTAGAAGCCCTGACCGGATGCAACCCCGTCGCGGCCAGTCTCGACCAGTATCTCTGACCAATTGTGGCATCCCTCAAACCGGTCGTGCTTTGCGACAGCTGTGAAGCTGACGCTGTCGGCCAAAGCATAGGGCGGCGTTTCCATGCCCCAGTCCCGCATCGCATGATCTATGGCGTATGGTGACTGGCCCCGATCAATCAGTGCGTCTGACGCCCGCCATAGTGTTTGCAACAGGCGGTCGTGGATGCAGGTCTTGTCGGTTTTCTCGACCACCGCAACTTTGTTGAGGCGCTGGGCCACCGACAGCGCAAGGGCCTGATCACGCTCATCCGCGTCGGGGCCGAGAATCGCCTCAACCAAAGGCGACACGCCGGCGGGCATGGAAAACTGAAGGCTCAGCCGCGTATCGGTGCCGGGCAGGCAATGCGCCACACGCAGGTCGGGTGGCAATGTCACGCCGCGCTGGCCCCGCGCCGCGCGGAGCGCGATGTTAGCGCCAGACACGGTGGATATGTCTTCGCCACACTGCAACGCCGCGCGGCACCTGGCCGCCGCGTCTGCAGTCAGGCGAGCGTTCAAAACGTTGTGTTGCAACAGGCCGTGAACAAGCCCAACGCTTTCGCGCTGTTTCGCGGGGTCTTTGATCAGCCAGCTGACCTCCAGACCCCCCTGCAATGCAGCCAGAACGAGGTGCGCGGCGTGTGGTCCGCCGCCCAGCACGGCGATGCGGTTTAGCGTCGGCAAGTCCGTACGCCGCGTCTGCGCGTTCACACGCTGTTCATTGCGAAACAGATGTGACAGCGCCCGCGCTTGCGCCGTTTCCGCGCAATCCTCGGCTGCGGCGGCCTCAAATGCCAGACCGGCCTCAATCGGCAGCAGCAATGACGCTTCGAGCGCCGAAAGGATCTGTTTGGGTGCGGTTTCAGGTGACGCCTGCACGTCGGATTTGGCTTGTCCCAAAGCGGCTTGAAACGCCTGCGGGTCGGCGTAGCCTTTGCGTTGGCGTGACGTCGGGCGCGTTGGCAGTTTGCCGTCAGCGTGGCTTTCAATAAGCCGTCGCACCGCAGCTTCCGCATCATCCGAGAACACGCCATCAACCAACGGGGCCATCCTGTTCTCCGACAGCATCACCACGTTACCACCCAGCAAAAGCTCCGCCGACAAAGCCCCGCCTGCCAATCGCGGCAAACGCTGGGTCGCTCCTGCGCGCGGCACAAGGCCAAGCCGCGCATAGGGAAAACCCAAGCGCGCGGTGTCCTGCGCAAGCCGGTAATGCGCGGCGAGGGAGAGTTCAGCGCCACCGCCAATGACAGCCCCGGTCAACACCGCGACAACGGGTTTCGCCGAATTCTCAATCTCGACGCAGACTTTTGCCAACAGGTTCTTGCGGTCATCGCCGCCGCAAGACGGCGCGGTCACACCTGAAGGGAATGCGCCTTTTCCACACAAGACGATCACGTCCACATTGGCTTCATGATCGAGCTTGGCCACCGTTTCGGAAAGCCCCGCCAACAAAGAGGCGGTCAAGCGTGCTGCTGGTCCTCCGTCCAGAACCACGGTCGCAACGCCGTCGCGCTGCGTGACTTCGGTATGCGTGCCCATCTTCTGCTCCGATGGCCTTTGGCCGACCTGCGTCTGTTATTGGCAGGCATTAGAATCGAAACGGGCCGTTCTGGCAAGAATCCCGCGTCAGTACCGGCGCGCATGCATCATTCTGGCGACATCCAGCATCCGGGCGGAAAAGCCCCATTCGTTGTCATACCAGCCGAAAATCCGCATCTGATCGCCTGTGACATGCGTCTCACGTGGCGCGATGACAAGCGACTCGGTCCGCGCGCGCAAGTCGACCGAGACGCAGGCATCTTCAACCAGACCGATTACGTCGCTGTCATTGGCGAGCTTCCGCAAAGCGCTCGCTGCATCGTCCGGCATCCGGTTCAGTCGCACCACGAGGTCAACGGCAGAGACGCTGATGGCAGGCACCCGAACCGCAGCCCCTGTCACGCGCCGCGCAAGCTCCGGCAGCACCCGGTCGATCAACCGCGCGGCACTTGTGGTGGTGGGCACCATGCTCACAGCACCGGCGCGGTTGCGCGCAAGGTCAGGCCCACGCGGGGCGTCAACCATGGGTTGGCTGCCGGTATAGCAATGGATCGTGGTCATGTGGCCCTGGATAAGACCAAAGGCCTGATCGAGCGCCCGCATCAGCGGTGCCAGAGCGTTGGTCGTGCACGACGCGTTCGAGATCACGCGCGCATATCCGATCTCATGCTCATTCGCGCCCAAGACGATCGTCGTATCGGCGATTTCCGAAGGCCCGGACACGAGGATGGCCCGAGCGCCTGCCGCCAATGCATCGTCGGCGCTTGCGCGGTCTTTCAACGCGCCGGTGCAATCGAGCACCAGATCCACACCGCCAAGTGGCAAGTCTGACATCCGCGCTCCGGTCAGCAGCGGGATCACCCGTCCACCAGCATGCAAATGTCCATCCACATATTCAGCACCACCGGGCAGGGGGCCAAATACGCTGTCATATTTGAACAGGTAGGCGCAGGTGTCGGGCAGGGCGATATCATTGATCGCAACAACCTCGATATCCGTATGTTTTGGGTCGCTCAAAATCTGCCGCAGGATCACGCGGCCAATGCGACCAAACCCATGAATGACAATCCGCATAACACGCCCTCAACATCGACCGCAGACCAGTTGGCAATTCGGCTTGCATCTCAACCCGGTATTTTTCAGATTGTAAAAATGTTTTTTGTATCGAGACAATCATGAGCGAAGACACGATTCCCGACCGCCGGTCGCGGGGGCGGCCCCGAGCGTGGGGCGACACGACCGCTCAGAACACCATCAAATCGCTGGATCGCGCTTTGGTGATCCTCGAACGGCTTGGGGAAAAGGGCGGCGCCACGCTGACCGATCTGGCCGAAGACCTGAAGCAATCGCCCGCAACCGTCTACCGCGTGCTTTATACGTTCGAGGCGCGCGGCATGGTCGATTTCGACGCAGGCGCGCAAACCTGGCATATCGGGTCAGGGGCGTTTCAGATCGGATCCCGCTTCTTGCGCCGCACGTCACTGGTCGAACGCGCGCGGCCTTTCCTGCGCGAGTTGATGCAGGTGACGCAGGAGACCGCCAATCTTGGCATGATGCGCGACGGGCAGGTGCTGTTTCTCAGCCAGGTCGAAACGCATCACAACATCCGCGCCTTCTTTCCGCCCGGTGCGATGTCGCCGATGCACGCCTCCGGCATTGGCAAGGCGCTGCTCGCGCAGCTGCCTGACAAAGACATCGCGGGGATCATCCGAAAGCACAAACTGACGCGATTCACAGACCAGACCCTCACCACGCCAGAGGCGTTGGCAGAAGACCTGAACGCAACGCGAAAAAGGGGCTATGCGCTTGACGAAGAAGAGAAAAATCAGGGCATGCGCTGTATCGCAGCCCCGGTGTTTGATCTCAACGGAGAACCCGTGGCGGGGATTTCAATCTCAGGCCCATCGGCCCGCATTCCGCCAAGCCGAACCGCAGAACTCGCGGATGCTGTCAAAGACATGGCCCGGCGATTGACCGAAGCGCTGGGTGGCGTGGCGCGTTAGAACGCCGTCTAGAAAACCTGACCCATTCTGACGTGGCCATTTTCGCACCTGACCAAGCCGCATTTCCGGAGGATAGCGGGGCTATCTGACGGAAAGGCGGCGACGTGTCAGGGGTGAAAATGACCCGTCCCGAAGGGCTTACCTGTGCCCACCGCTGACATCCAGCCCAGGTAAGCAGAATTGGATCAGGTTTTCTGGACGGCGTTCTATGCAACGTTGCGCAGTTCAGTCTTTGGGGTCACGCCAAGCGCGTGGCACACATCGCGCGTCAGTTCTGGACGGTTGAGCGTATAGAAATGCAGCGCATCGACGCCGCCATCCAGCAAATCGGAACATAGCTCTGTGCAGATCGCGGTTGCCAGCAAGTCTTCGCGCCCGTCGCGCTCGGCCTTTTCGAACGCATCGACCAGCCATCCGGGAATCCGCGTGCCACAGCGTTTGGCAAAGCGCATAGCGCCTTTCCAGTTCTCAATCGGCAGAATGCCGGGGGTGACCGGTTTGTCGATCCCTGCCTTTTCGCAGGCATCGCGGAAGCGAAAAAACGTCTCGGCCTCAAAGAAGAACTGCGTCAATGCCTCTGACGCGCCAGCATCGAATTTTCGTTTGAGATACGCCACATCGGCCTGCGCATCTGTCGCTTCAGGATGTGTGTCCGGGTAGGCCCCGACACGGATGTTGAAATCCGCCGCATCGCGCAGTCCCGCGATCAGGTCAACGCTTGAGGCAAAGCCTTGCGCATGCGGGACAAAACCCGCAGCACCTTTCGGCGGATCGCCCCGCAGCGCGACAATGTCTGTCACGCCCGCTTCGGCAAATCCGCGCGCGATCTCCAGTGTCTCGGCCCTGGTGGCGTCTACACAGGTCAGATGTGCTGCAACCGGCAGACCAGAGGATTTGTGCAGTGTCGCCACAGCCTCCCGCGTCAGATCACGCGTCGTGCCGCCCGCGCCATAGGTGACCGACACAAACCGGGGCTGCAACGGCGCCAACGCCTGCACCGTGTCCCACAACCGGAAAGACGCCTCCAGATTTTGCGGCGGGAAGAATTCGAAAGAAATGGTCGGTGCGGGCATGAGAGCGGTCCTCAGAAAATCTGAGGCTCTTGTCGCACGCGTCGCATTGTGAGACAAACTCATAAATCTCATCACCAACATGAGCCTGATAAATAATGCACATTGAGTTCCGCCACCTCCGCACCATCAAAGCCATCCACGAATGTGGCGGCGTGGCCCGTGCCGCGGATCAGCTGAACATCACGCAATCGGCGCTCAGCCATCAGATCAAGGCGCTTGAAGATCAGGCCGGGGTCGAGCTTTTCGTGCGCCGCTCCAAACCCATGCGCCTGTCTGCGGCGGGGATGCGTCTGCTGCGTCTGGCCAACCAGGTTTTGCCGCAGGTCGAGGCGTTGACGGCAGAGTTCCAAGGCCTGCGCGACGGATCATCGGGGCGCATGCACATCGCCATCGAATGCCACGCCTGTTTCGAATGGCTCTTCCCAGTGCTCGAAGCGTTCCGACGCAACTGGCCCGATGTCGATGTCGATATCCGCCCGGGCCTCGCGTTCGACGCGCTACCAGCCTTGCAAAAGGAAGAGGTTGATCTGGTGGTGTCTTCCGACCCGGAAGACATCCAAGAAGTCACTTTCGCAGAACTCTTTGATTACAATCCGGTTTTCGTGGCTGCTGCGTCACACCCGCTGGCGCAGAAACCGTTTGTGGAGGCCGAGGATTTTCGCGGCCAGACCCTGATTACCTATCCCGTGGAGCGGTCGCGGCTCGATGTGTTCAGCCAGCTTTTGATGCCCGCCAAGGTAGAGCCGGCCGCCGTGCGGCAGGTCGAATTAACCGCCGTGATCCTGCTTTTGGTCGCGTCCAACCGCGGCGTGTCCGTGCTTCCCGATTGGGTTGTGCGCGAGGTCAAATACAGCTCGGATTACGTGACCCGACCTTTGACCCGCACCGGGATCACAAGACGCCTTTACGCAGCAACCCGCGATGCGGATGCCGAGAAACCGTATGTGAAAGAATTGATCCGGCTTGCCACGCAAGAGGCAACCCGGTTGCAAAACGTCTAGCCGTTACATGGCCTCGAGATTTGATGCCATCATCCGACCATCGCGACCCTCGGTCATTTCAAAGCTGACCTTCTGATTATCGGTCAAACCGTCCATGCCGGATTGTTGAACCGCCGAGATGTGCACAAACACGTCCTTCCCGCCGTCCTCGGGCGAAATGAAGCCATAACCTTTGGTTGTGTTAAACCATTTCACGGTGCCGCTGGGCATTGTTCCGTGTCTCCTCTGTCGTCACGTGAACCCCGCAAGGGGCGTTTCAGTCTGCGTGCGCGAATTGGGCTTGCGACCCCGCGCTACACAAAAGAGATTGGCCGCAAACGCATAAAGACAAGGGTGATGCGCGCTTTTTGCGCGCCCAAAATTCGGGCGCTTTGCAAACATACGAGGAAAATACATGATTTTGTACGGTTTGAAGAATTGTGACACCTGCCGCAAAGCGTTGAAGGCATTGCCAAATGCCGAACTGGTCGATGTTTCTGTCACGCCGCTGCCGCCCGACCTGATGTCGCGCGCCCTTCAAACCTTTGGAGACCGACTTCTAAACACACGGTCGACCACGTGGCGGGGGTTGTCAGAGGACGAGCGCGCGAAGAAGCCGCTGGCGCTTTTGTCTGCGCATCCGAAGTTGATGAAGCGACCGCTGATTGCGGACGGTGAAACGCTTTACCTGGGATGGGATGCAGCGACGCGATCGGCACTCGGGGTTTGACGGTTTGCGCAACACTTGTGCGCACGATGCATAGGCCTCCGCCACCCAGATTTTTCTAGAGACGCCTCAGAATCTTCGTACGAAGATTCTGGCGAACGCCTATTAAATTCTGGTGAAAGCCGAACAGTGTCGTCTCAAGTCTTGATAATACCCGAGTGATTTGAACCGCGTCTCACGGCAACTGACTGACACAAACATTTTTCCGCCAAACTGAAGCCAATGGCGCCGCCCATCACCCACGAACCTGCATCTGATGCAGCACAGCATAGGTACCGCCCTGATCAAGCAAAGCGTCATGCGTGCCCTGCTCAATCACACGCCCCTGATCCATGACCACAATCCTATGCGCGTCGCGAACAGTCGACAAACGATGCGCAATCACCAGTGTCGTGCGCCCTTTCGACAACTCATCCAGCGCGGCCTGGACCTTGGCTTCAGACCCGGTGTCGAGCGCCGAGGTCGCCTCGTCGAGCAAAAGGATCGGCCGGTCGCGCAACAGCGCGCGCGCAATGGCGACCCGCTGTCGCTGACCACCGGACAGCGCCGACCCGCGCGGGCCGACGGGCGTGTCCAACCCGTCCGAAAGCTGCGGCAGAAAATCTGCCACATGCGCGGCCGCCAGCGCAGAATTCAACGCCGCGTCTGACACGTTGGTTTGCCCCAGAAGAATGTTCTCGCGCACCGTGTCGTCGAACAAAAGCGCCTCCTGCGAGACGACCGAAAACAAGCCGCGCAAGTCCGCCACATCCATGTCCGAGACCGCTACGCCTCCAATCGAAACGCCACCACGAGATGGATCGACCAGCCGGGTCAACACGTTGAAAACGGTGGATTTCCCAGCACCAGACGGCCCGACCAACGCAGTTGTTTTCCCGGCCTCTGCGACGAAGCTGCACCCACTCAGCACACCCGTGTCGCCATATTGCAAATGCACATCGTCGAACTGTATGGCAGGCACGCCTGCGGGCGCCGCTACCGGTTGCGCCGGGGATTTCAGCGTTGGTTCGGTGTCGAGGATCTGCCGTATCCGCTCAATGCCAGCCGCAGCCACTTGCCAGACACCAGCCACATTCCCGAGCCGCCGCAGCGGTTCAAACGCCAGACCGATGGCCGTGAAGAACGCCATGAAATCGCCGACCGTTTTGTCGCCCGACAAGATCTCGCCACCCCCGAAAAACAGCACGCCCATAAAGCCAAGCCCGGCCATGATGTCGATCATGCCGGGAATGGTAGCTTGCCCCAAAGCGGTGCGTGTCTCGACCTTGACCCGCTCCTCAGTCAGCACCCGGTAGCGCTCCGACTGATATCGCTCCAGCGCGTTGAGCTTCACCGGAATGATCCCGTGAAACGCCTCATTGAGCCGCACCGAAAGCTTGGCGGCCACATCCCGCGCACGGCGGGCTTTCTTGCGCACATAGCGCTGCAAGACCATCGATGGCAGCACCATCAGCGGCGCGCCCAAAAGCGCGATCAGGGTCCAGCGCCAGTCAATAGCCAGTGCGACCCCGAACAAGGACAACAGTGCAATCACATCGCGCCCGGCCCCGGTGATGATCACCCGCCACACCTTGGCGATAGAGTCGACATCCCCCTCAACCCGCTGCATCAGATATCCGGGCGAATGCGTCTGGTGATACGCGGTGTCGAGCACCATCAGATGCGCCAGCAAATCCTGGCGAATGTCTGCCACAGACAGCTGCGATATCCGCGTCAGCAGCACTTTCTGCACAACGCTGGCCACCGCGCGCACAACAAAAATGCCCAGAAACACCAGCCCGACCCAGACAATGGCATCCGCATTGCCGCCAACGAACACCTGATCGAACATCGGCTTCATCATGTAGCTGAGCGCGCCGAACATGCCGCCTTCCAGCGCCATGAACACAAGCGCGATGATCAGCAGCTGCCAATGCTTGGCGAGGTACCCGCGCCACACCCACAGGAGCAGCCCCCGCGGATTGACGTCCGGCTGGGTCACGAAACCGCCGCTCTTGGCAGCTTCAGCGTCTCGGCGGGCATCTTGCCATCAAACCCCGCCTGAATGGTCGTCGCGTCATATTCCGACCGGATCCAGTCCTCGAACCCAATGGGCTGGCGCGCGTTTCGCGCGGCGTAAACGTCAAGGATGTAATCTTGCACCCCCGTCGCGGTAAAATCGAGGTGGATGTATTTCAGCGACAATTGCTTGCGCGCCACCTCAACCGGCTGATTTTCAAAGATCATCAGGTACATCGCCGCCACAAACCCGGCGCGGTCGGCACCCGATTTGCAATGAAAGACAAACGGCTTTTCCGCATCGCGCAGCGTGTCGATCACATGCACAATCCGGTGGCGGCTCGCCGCATTCCGCGCCCACAGTTTCGCATTCATCAGCTTGAGGCCAAGCGCCTCACAGGTCTCTTTCTCAAACAGGTAGTGGGCAAACTTGTCCGCCCCCCGCAGGTTCACAACCGTCTTGATCCCCATTGCCTTGTACTTTTCGAACCGCGCATGTGTGGGCTGGTTCGACCGGTACACACCTGGGGCGATCTGGAAAAAGTTGGTCCAGAAGACGCGCAGAAACGCGTGGTCAAAGACGTGGTAATGGAATGTCGACCACCGCCGCGCGCCGGGGGTGGAGATATCCTTCCCGAACGACCGCCGAACCTTGCGTTCGGCATCTTCCACTTTTGACCAAAATTCGGCGAGCATCTTGTCCCCTTTACATCAGGCGCGGATGTAGAGATTGCGGGGCAGGCTGGCAAGTGGACAACCCGTGTTGACGGCACGGCCCGTGACGCTAGTGTCCGGTTGTCTGCGTCGCAGATGATCAACTCCCAAACCCCGGTTCCAAGGATACCCCATGTCGCTTGCTCATGGCCGCACCTATCTTGCCATTCCCGGCCCCTCCGTGGTCCCCGACGCGGTGTTGCAAGCCATGCACCGCGCGTCGCCCAATATCTACGAAGGCGCGCTGCCTGACATGATGCCCGGGCTCATGACCGATTTGAAACGGGTGGCCCGCACGGATCAGAACGCGGCAATCTATATCTGCAACGGCCACGGCACGTGGGAGGCGGCCCTCGCCAACACCATTGCACCCGGCGAAAAGGTGCTTCTGCTCTCCACCGGGTTCTTTGCAGACGCCTGGGGCTGGCTGGCTGAGGCGCGCGGGATTGAGGTGGACGTTGTTCAAAGCCCCAACGGCTCAAGCTTTGATCTCGACCGCGTCGCAGACGCTCTGCGGGCCGATCAGGCGCACGGCTACAAAGCGGTTCTGGCGACCCATGTCGACACGTCCAGCTCCACCCGCAATGAATTTGCCCCGCTGCGTGCACTCCTTGACGATCTGAACCACCCGGCGCTGCTCATGGCCGATTGCATCGCGTCTTTGGCCTGCGAACGGTTTGAGATGGACGCGTGGGGCGTGGACGTAGTGATCACCGGCTCCCAGAAGGGGCTGATGTGCCCTCCCGGCTGCGGCTTTGTGTTCTTCAGCGACCGCGCTGCAGACGTGCGCAAAAAAATGGCGCGCGTGAGCACCTATTGGGATTGGAAACCGCGCGCTGACCCCGAGGCGTTTTACCAGTATTTCTGCGGTACCGCGCCCACGCATCACCTTTACGGTCTGCGCACTGCGCTCGACATGATCCATGGCGAAGGGGTGGAGGCCGTCTGGCAACGCCACGCGACCCTCGCGCGCGCGATTTGGGCCGCCTGTGAACATTGGGGGCAAGAGGGGCCGCTGCGCCTGAACGTGCAAGACCCTGCGCTACGCAGCCATGCGGTGACAGCCCTTTCTGTCGGCAAGCCGCTCGGCAGTCAGTTGCGCAAATGGTGCGCAGACAACGCGGGCGTCACGCTTGGCATCGGGTTGGGCATGGCGACCGAGGACGATCCGAACAGCGACGGCTTCTTCCGTTTCGGTCACATGGGTCACGTGAACACGCACATGATCCTGGGTCTGTTAGGCAGTGTCGAGGCTGGTTTGGCTGCACTGAACATCCCGCACAAACCGGGCGGCGTTAGTGCTGCGGTTCAGGTGATCTCAGGTGCGTGACGGCCACTGAATTTCGCGGCTGTCTTTGAACTGCTTGAGCTTGGTGATACCAAGGTTCAGCGCCCACCCTGTCAGAATGACAGCAACGATGCCAAAATTGGCCCAGATCACACCAAAGATCCAAAGCAGATTGACAAAAATCAGGATGAGGTTTGCGTTGGTGTAATCCTCAACCCGTTTGGGATGCTGCCGTTCCATCTCACTCTCCGACCAAAATCGCGACCGTACCTGCGTCAGAATAGCGCAGATCCCCGAGGCGTCAGCCCCGTTCTGCCCAGAAATCCAAAAATTTTTCGTGAACGCGGCGCGCGTGCCTAGTTTCGCGCCTTTACCAGCGCTTTCGGCAATGCCTCTGCCAAAATATCAAGGTCGCGGTCGGTTCCTAC
>CAZCOX010000072.1:0-13480 GCA_964500115.1 uncultured Rhodobacterales bacterium | reverse complement strand
GGTTGCGGTTGTCGGTCATCGTCTCCACGATGACGGCAACGCCATTGGGGCCGTAGCCTTCGTACCGGATTTCCTCGTAGTCCTCGCCCTCGCCACCAGACGCTTTTTTGATCGCGCGCTCGATATTGTCTTTTGGCATCGACTGGCTGCGCGCTTCTTTCACCGCAAGACGCAGGCGCGGGTTCTTGTCGGGGTCCGGATCGCCCATCTTGGCGGCAACCGTGATCTCTTTGGAGAGCTTGGAAAATAGCTTGGCGCGCACCTTGTCCTGACGGCCCTTGCGGTGCTGGATGTTTGCCCATTTGGAATGGCCTGCCATGGTTCCACCCTTTGTCTGTCTGTCCGAAGTTCGCCGCTGTGTATCGCAGAAACTGCGCCGGGAACAAGTGGCGCAGGTGATGGGTTTGCGCCTTTGTCTTAGCCTGCGTATGACGGGAGCATGAAACGGTTTTTGATCCTCCAGTTGCGCCCCGAGAAAGACGCGAGCGACGGCGAATTCGCGGCGTTTCTCGATAAGGGTAGTCTGAGGGAAGCAGAAGTGCATCGCATCTGCCTCGATCAGGAACCGCTGCCGGCCGATTTGCGACTTGAGGACTATGCGGGCGTGATCGTCGGTGGTGGCCCGGGCTGCGTCTCGGACGATCCCGCCACCAAAGATCCGATTGAGGCGCGCATTGAGGCAGACATCCTGTCGCTCATGCCCGAGGTCACGGATCGCGACATGCCGTTCATGGGCTGCTGCTATGGCATCGGTATCCTCGGTCACCATCTGGGGGCCGAAGTGTCCAAACGCCGGTATGGCGAACCGGTGGGCCCAGTCACCTGTTCGGTTGTGGGGGACGATCCGCTGATTGCCGACCTGCCGCGCAGGTTCGATGCGTTTGTCGGCCATAAAGAAGCGATGCAGGAATTGCCCGAGGGCTGCACCCATCTCCTCGCCTCGGACCCGTGCCCGTTCCAGATGGTGCGCTACAAAGACAACGTCTACGCGACGCAATTCCACCCCGAAGCGGATGGCGGCGTGTTCGAGAACCGGATCAACATCTACCGGCACAGAGGGTATTTTGACCCCGATCAGGCCGATGAGCTGATCGCCAAGTGCCACGCCGCTGACGTCACCGTTCCGGTTGAGATCCTGCGCCGCTTCGTAGAGCGCTACCGCGCCACCTGACCATTCTCTTTCCTCTTGCCCGAAATACCTCGGGGGTTTGGGGGCAGCGCCCCCAACCTGTCGGATTGCGCAGCGCGCAATTCGAAACCCGCTACGGCGTCAACGGCCAGATGAGTGGGATCAGGGCGGAGGCCAACATGCCCACTGTCAGGTTCAGCGGCACGCCGACTTTGAGGAAATCCGAAAACGCATAGCCGCCAGGCCCGTAAACGAGTGTGTTGGTCTGATATCCAATCGGCGTGGCAAACGCGCAGGAGGCCGCCACCATCACTGCCACAACCAACGGGCGCGGATCAAACCCCATCACCTGCGCGAGGCCAATGGCAATCGGGGTGACCACAACTGCTACGGCGTTGTTCGACACAAGCTCTGTTAGCAAGCTCGTTAGCAGGTAAATCGCCCAGACAATGGCCCAGGGTGGCAGGTTCATCAGGTAAGGCGCCAGCGCTTCGACGATCAGGGTGACCGCCCCCGAGGCTTCCAAAGCGGCCCCAATCGCCAGCATGGCAAAGATGAGCGCCAGCAATTGACCCTCGACAAAGGAAAACGCCTCGTCGGAATCCACACATTTCGTCAGCAACAGGACCGCGACGGCGATGACGGCCAGGGCAAGGATCGGGGCGACGCCCAGCGCCGCGAGAACCACCAGACCGGCCAGAGCTGCCAGTGCTATTGGCGCATGACTGCGCCGGTAAGCCCGGGCCGAGGGTTTGGCCACATCCACAAGGTTCAGATCATCCGCCATGCGCCGGATGTCTTCGGGTGCGCCTTCGATGAGCAGCGTGTCACCGACGCGCACGACCAATTCGTCCAACTGCCGCCCGATATTTTGATTCCGCCGATGCACGGCCAACGGATAAACGCCGTAGCGCCGCCGCAAGCGCATTGCACCGAGGCTGCGACCCACCATCTTGCAGACCGGGGTGATCAGCACCTCGACTGTGGTGGTCTCAACAGCAGATACCTGATCAACGCGGCGCAATTCCTTATTGCTTTGCAAGCTGAGCAGCTCGGTGATTTGCGTGCGCAGCACCACCCGGTCACCGACCTGCAGTTTCACCCCTTGCAGGTTGCGGCGCAGAGACGCGTCGCCGCGGATGACGTCGATCAGACGCACACCTTCACGTTTGAAAAGCTGCACTCCCAACACGTCGCGCCCGATCAGGTTGCTGTCGGGGGGGATCACGGCCTCGGTAAAAAACTTCATCTTGGACCGGTCAGACAGCATGCCCGCCATGCTGGTGCGGTCGGGCAAGAGATAGCGACCAAAGAGCCAGAGATAAAGCATGCCCCAGGCGATCAGAACAACCGCCAACGGCGTAACTTCAAAGATCGTAAACGGCTCCAGCCCCTGCGCGCGGGCGACGCCATCGACCAACAGGTTGGTCGAGGTCCCGATCAGCGTGAGCGTGCCACCCAGGATGGCAGCATAGCTGAGTGGGATCAGCAGCTTTGAGGGCGAAAGACCCAGCGTTTTGGCGATTTGGACAAAAAGCGGCAGCATGACCACCACGACGGGTGTGTTGTTCATGAAAGCGGAGGCGAGGATGACCACGAGCAAAATTCCTGCAACCGCGCGCTTTGGGCTTTTCTCAACGGCGGATTGTGCGGCCGTTGTGAACGCGGCCAGCGCCCCGGTGCGCACAAGCGCGCCCATGACCAGAAACATTGCGGCGATGGTCCACGGGGCAGGGTTGGATAGGACGTTCAGCGCGTCATTGTAGGGCAGCACACCCGAGGCCAAAAGAAACCCGACGCCACCGATGGCCACCACTTCGGTCGGGTAGGTTTCGCGCAGAAACAACGCGAACATGACCACGACGGTGCCCAGTGCCATCAGGGCTTGTGTGGTCTGGCTCAGGTCAAACAGGGTGGTCAGCACGGGCCAGTGTCCCTTGGTCTTACGGGGTCTCAGTGTGACCGGGTTGTGCTGGCGGCACAAGCGCCGCTTTGGGGCGCGGCTGAACCAACGCGACGCCGGTTAACATCACGACCAGCGCCGCCCAGAAATAAGGCGAATAGCTTTCGCCCAGAAACGCCATCGCCCAGATCACACCAAAAAGCGTCACAAGATAGCTGATCTGCACCGCAAAGACCGGGCCCGCGCGGCCCACCATCCAGACGTAAGCGGTATAGGCAGCGGCATGCAAAAGCGATGAGGCGACGATTGCAGTGTCTGGCGCGCCCCAACCTTGTGTCGGGTGAATGAATTGACCTGTTGCCAGCGACAGCGGCAGAGTTACAGCAGCACCAATGAGCGAGGCGCCACAAAGCACCTGCACCGGATCCAGCCCACCGGTGCCCAATGCGGCAACGGTGTTGCCCTCCAGAGCGTAACAGAGCGAGGCGAGAAGCGCGATGAACACCCAGAAAACCGCCACGTTTTCAGGCAGGCTGGCCTCCGGCAGAACCAGAAGGCAAATGCCAAAGAACCCCAGGCTCAGCCCCGCCAACCGCCGCCAGCGAAAGGTTTCGTGACCCATGGCAAGGGCAACGGGAAAGGCCAGCATGGGCACGGAGCTGAGCAGAATTGACAGCACACCCGCAGGCAAATGCACCGCGGCGGAGTAGGAGGCCATGCCCGGCAGAACCGACCCGATGAGTGCGACGAGGACGTATAGGCGTATGTCCCGCCGCTCCCACCGCAGCGGCATATGCCGGAGCGCGCAGACTGCCCCCAAGACCGCCGCGCCGATGCTCAATTGCCAAAACAGGATGCCGAAATGGCGGTACCCCTCGCTGACCGCGATTTTCGCCAGCGGCTGGGTCGCCCCCCACGCAGCACCGCCCAGCAGAAGGACCAGAACCGGCGCATAGCGTGTCATGGCAAGCTTGGCTGCAAGCGCCCACCGTCGCGGATCATGTGGATCGCGGTTGCCTTGCCGGTCCGGTCGTCGCTTTCGACCAGGACACCGGACAGCGTTGCTTCCCCCAGTGCTGGCTGAAACCGCGTTTTTCCCATGCCGGTCACAAAACGGCGCATCGGTTCGGCCTTGTCCATGCCGATGACCGAATTGTAATCGCCGCACATACCGGCATCGGTCAGGTACGCCGTGCCGCCGGGCAGAACCTGCGCATCTCCAGTGGGGATGTGCGTGTGTGTGCCGACGACAAGGCTCGCGCGCCCGTCGCAGTAATGGCCCATGCCCATCTTCTCCGAAGTCGCCTCGCAATGCATATCGACAAGGATCATTTGCGCCTGTCCGCCAAGGGGATGCGCGCGCAGGACAGCGTCTACGGCAGAAAACGGATCGTCAAAGGCGCGCTTCATGAAAACCTGGCCAAGCACTTGCAGGACGAGAATCTTGCGGCCACGCGCATCCGTATACAGCCGATGCCCACGACCGGGCGCTTGTTTGGCGAAGTTGAGTGGGCGAAGGACGCGCGGTTCGCTGTCGATAAAGCTGAGCATGTCCTTTTGATCAAAGGCATGATCCCCGAGTGTCAGGCAATCCACGCCCGCGTCCAGCAATGCCTTGGCATGTGCGCCAGATAGCCCAACGCCGCTTGACGCGTTTTCGCCGTTCACTACACAGAAATCGACCTTGAGACGGCTGCGCAAATCGCCCAGCCGTTCGAGTATCGCTTTGCGGCCCGCGCGGCCCATCACATCGCCAAGGAAAAGTGTTCTCATGAGATCCGGCTTAGTCTGGGGTTTGGCGAAAGCAAAGAGCGAATTCTACGCAATGCCTTGACGCGGTGCAGCATTTGCTGCAGATGCGCGGTCAAGCTGCGGCGTGAAGGAAGGCACTCAAGACAAGCCCTTCAATGCAGCACGATTTTCCGGTTCCCCATCACGCAGGGTTCTAGACGCAAGGCCGCGCTCAAAGATGCGCTTTGTGCGATTTGGCCTGCGAGAGCCTTATTTGTCACGGGAGAGACCCGTGGCGTTCCACCATGCGCGCGTCCGAACGGGCGCGCCGAAAGGATTTACATTGTCAGAATTTGACACCCTCGGGCTGGCAAAGCCCATTCTTGCGGCCTTGGCCGCTGCTAAGCTTGAGACACCAACACCGATCCAGAAACAGGCGATCCCGCTTGCGCTGGAGGGGCATGACATTCTGGGCCTCGCCCAGACCGGTACGGGCAAGACGCTGGCCTTTGGTCTGCCGCTTAACCACCACCTGCGCGCGATGGACGGAAAACCTGCGCCGCGCACCGTGCGGTCGCTTATTCTCGCGCCGACGCGGGAGTTGGTGAACCAGATCGCCGATAACTTGAAACCGTTCATCCTGAAGTCATCCCTGCGCATCGTCACCGTCGTGGGTGGCCAGTCGATCAACCGTCAGATCAACGCGCTGGGCAAAGGTACCGACATCTTGGTCGCCACACCCGGTCGGCTGATTGACCTGATGGACCGCCGCGCTGTCGACCTACGCACGGTTCAGTTTCTGGTGCTGGATGAGGCTGACCAGATGCTTGACATGGGGTTCATCCACGCGCTGCGGCGGATCGAACCTGCGCTGGGCAAACCGCGCCAGACAATGCTCTTTTCCGCGACGATGCCGAAAAAGATGGAAGAGCTTTCGAAAGCGTATCTGCACAAGCCACAACGTGTTCAGGTCTCCCCCCCGGGCAAAGCTGCGGACAAGGTCGATCAGGCCGTACATTTCGTCGAAAAGCCCGGCAAACCCGCGCTGTTGCGTGAGGTGCTGCGCGATCAGATGGACGGACGCACGCTGGTGTTTTCCCGCACAAAGCACGGTGCGGAACGGATGAAGAAACAGCTGGTGGCGGACGGGTTTAATGCAGAATCCATTCACGGCAACAAAAGCCAGGGCCAGCGCGACCGCGCCTTGCAGGCATTCCGCGATGGCCGCGCGTCGATCCTCGTGGCGACTGATGTGGCTGCACGTGGCATCGATATTCCCGAAGTGTCCTGTGTGGTGAACTACGATCTACCGGAGGTGGCCGATAACTACGTGCATCGCATCGGCCGCACCGCCCGCGCCGGGCGCGATGGTATTGCGGTGTCGTTCTGTGCGGCGGATGAATTTGGCTTGCTCAAAGACATCCAGAAGGTGATGAAGCGCGACATCCCAGTTGCCAGCGGTGACGCACCGGCGGGACAGGTTGAAGCGCGCAAACCCAAGCGCCCGAACCGGGGCAGTGGTCAGGGCAAACGGCCAAACAACCGTCGCCGCCCGCGCCGCAAGGCAGCCTAAAAGAGCGACCCTTGCTCTGGTGGCTTGGCTTTGGCGCTGGGCTTTGACTTTGGTTTCGCGGGGGCGTCTGGTGTGAAGCGCCCATCGGCAAATTCGATTTCCAGCGCGGTGGCCTTCTTCGCTGCCGCGCGGGATGTGACAACCTCGCCGTCACCGCGCACGACGGCGTAGCCGCGTTTGAGCGTTTCCTTATAGCCTAGCGTTTCGCGCAGGCGGTCTAGGCTGTCGAGCCGCGCGCGCCAGTCCTTCGTTTGGTTTTGACCCGCCGCTGACAGGCGTTGTGTCAATGCCTGCAAACGGTCGCGTTTGACCGCCAGGTCGCGATCAATCGGTTTGAGCGTCAGCCGGTCAGACCGCCGCGCCAACGCTTCACGCTTGCGGTCCACCACGCGGGTCAGGCCGGGTGCCAAAAGACCTGCAAGGGAGTTAAAGAGCCGTTTTTGTTCGGCAATCGACCGGACCAAAAGCGCCGGGCGCAATGCGGCTGTCGTTTCGATCAGCCGCCCGCGCCGGATATCGACCGAGCGCGTCAACGCGCGTGGCAGCCGGTCGGCCATCAGGTCGAGCCGCTGGGTCGGGTTAGAGAGCAGAGTGTCAGGCCGTGGCAAAGCACGGGACAGATCGCGCAGCCGTTCGCGACTGCGGTCCATCCGTCCCCCGAGCGCACGGGTCATGCGCGCTTCCTGATCCTGCACCCATGCAAGCAGTTCGAGCCTGACCGGTACGGCCATTTCCGCAGCAGCCGTGGGAGTGGGCGCGCGTTGATCAGAAACAAAATCGATCAGGGTTGTGTCCGTCTCGTGCCCGACAGCCGAAATGAGAGGAATGTCAGACGCAGCCGTGGCGCGGGCGACAACCTCTTCGTTGAAGCCCCAAAGGTCTTCAATGCTGCCACCGCCGCGCGCGACGATGATCAGGTCAGGCCGGGGCAAAGCACCCCCGGGCGTGAGTGCGTTGAACCCGGCAATGGCGCGCGCAACTTCTGGCGCGCAATTGGCGCCTTGCACCGCCACAGGCCAGATCAGCACCTTGCTTGGGAACCTGTCACGCAACCGGTGCAGAATATCGCGAATGACGGCACCGGAAGGCGAGGTGATCACGCCGATGATCTCGGGCAGGTAGGGCAGGGGTTTCTTGCGCGCAGGGTCAAACAACCCCTCGGCCGCCAGCGCCTTTTTGCGCTTTTCCAGCATCGCCATCAACGCGCCTTCGCCCGCGACGGTCACTTCATCGACGTTCAGATTGTACTTCGACTGCCCGCCAAACGAGGTCATGCGGCCCGTGACGACAACCTCCAACCCTTCCTCTGGCACCACGGAAAGCTGCGAGACCTGACCTTTCCATGTCGTGCAGGCCAGCACGTTCCGGTCATCTTTGACGTCGTAATAGAGGTGCCCCGACCGTGCCGTGAACACGCGGCCCACTTCGCCACGCACACGGATGCGGCCAAACGTGTCTTCCAGCGTGCGTTTCACCGCGCCGGACACTTCGGAGACGGTGTATTCGGGCATGTTTTGCCCGGGAACCGGGTCGTCGATCAGATCAGACATCGGGCCTCGCTTGCGCTTCTGTCGGCGCAACCCTAGAACGCGCGCAACCGAAGGTGAAGACGGAGCGGCGGCCATGAACATTCTCATCCTTGGCAGTGGCGGGCGCGAACACAGCCTGGCTTGGGCGGTGATGCAGAACCCCAAATGTGACAAGCTGATCGTGGCTCCGGGCAATGCCGGGATTGCGATGATCGCCGATTGCGCCGCACTCGACATCATGGATGGCGGCGCTGTGGTGACCTTTGCCGAGGAAAACAGCATCGACTTTGTGATCGTCGGCCCCGAAGCGCCTCTGGCTGCTGGTGTCGCTGACCGTTTGCGCAACGCGGGTTTTCTTGTCTTTGGCCCGTCCGAGGCTGCCGCGCGTCTCGAAGCCTCGAAGAGCTTTACCAAGGAAATCTGCGATGCGGCGGGTGCGCCGACGGCGGGTTACGGGCATTTCACCGATGCCGAGAGCGCCAAGGCTTACGTGCGCGACCAGGGTGCGCCGATTGTGGTCAAAGCCGATGGCCTTGCAGCGGGCAAAGGCGTGATCATCGCGGAAACTGTGTCGGATGCGGAAGCCGCGATTGACGACATGTTCAGCGGTGCTTTTGGCGGGGCCGGAGCCGAGGTGGTGATCGAAGAGTTCATGGAAGGCGAGGAAGCATCGTACTTTGTGCTGTGCGATGGCACCGATGTTTTGCCTATCGGCACCGCGCAAGACCACAAACGCGTGGGTGAAGGCGATACAGGGCTGAACACCGGGGGGATGGGGGCGTATTCCCCTGCGCCGGTGCTGAATGACGCCGTTGCGCAGAAAGCATTGGAAGAGATCGTCAAACCTACGATGGCGGAGATGGCCAAACGGGGGATGCCCTATCAAGGCGTGCTCTATGTCGGGCTGATGATCAAAGACGGCCAGCCGCGACTTGTCGAATACAACGTGCGCTTTGGTGACCCGGAGTGCCAGGTTCTGATGATGCGCCTTGGGGCGCAGGCGATGGATTTGATGCATGCCTGCGCCGAAGGGCGTCTTGCCGACGCGCGGGTGAACTGGGCGGATGACCACGCGATGACGGTCGTGCTTGCTGCCGAAGGGTATCCCGGTGCTTACGAAAAAGGGTCGGTGATTGGTGGCTTGGGTGACCTGCCAGAAGACAGTTTCAACATGATGTTCCACGCAGGCACGTCTGCCAGCGGCGGCGACATCACCGCGACCGGCGGGCGGGTTCTGAACGCAACTGCGCGCGGTGCAACGCTGCAAGAGGCGCGCGACAGGGCGTATGCCTTGTCGGACGGGGTTGACTGGCCGCAAGGGTTCTATCGCCGCGATATCGGGTGGCGCGCTTTGTGATCGCCTCTGCCATTCCCGGGTTTTTCCTCGGGCTGTCCCTGATCCTCGCCATCGGTGCGCAGAACGCGTTTGTGCTGCGCCAAGGGCTGCGCCGCGCGCATGTCTTTGCGGTGTGCCAGACTTGCGCGCTGTCGGATGCGCTTTTGATCGCGGCGGGGGTCGCCGGGTTCGGCCTGTTGACCCAATCTTTGCCGGGGCTTGAATGGACCATGCGCGTGCTCGGCGCGGCGTTCCTGTTCTGGTACGGCTGGCGCGCCTTCATGTCCGCGCGACGGGGCGGGCAGGCGCTGTCGGCAGGGGAGGAGGCTGGATCGCTGCGCGCGGCCCTTCTGAACTGCCTCGCGCTGACTTGGCTCAATCCGCATGTTTACCTCGACACGGTCGTGTTGCTCGGCGCGATTTCGGCGCAATATCCATCGCAACTTGCCTTTGCCATCGGCGCGATGACGGCAAGCTTTGTTTTTTTCTTTTCGCTCGGCTACGGCGCACGACTTTTGGCACCGCTTTTCGCGCGACCCCGGTCATGGCAGATCCTTGATTGCCTGATCGGTGCAGTTATGTGGGCGATTGCGTTGAAGCTGTTGTTCCTGTGATCAGGTGATCGCGAGGGCCCGCGCCAGTTGCGGGTCAACGCCTTGAACAAGATCGCGCGCCGTTCGGCACACCTGATGATCTGGGGTCAGATCGCCGACGCCCACCATATGCGGTTTCACCTCAACAGGTGTCTCATCCGTTGGAACACCAGTTGCCCAATCGTGCCAACCGGTTGAAAAGCGAAGATGTGCGCCGCTGTCGGGGAGGTCAAGCATATCACCCTCGGCGTGAAACCGCAGTCCGTCGCCCATGTCTTCGCCGACGATTTCAACGGCATGTGTAAATCGGTGTTTGAGCAGGGCCACAAAGACAATGGCGGCGGAAAAGGTGAACGCATCCACAAGCACAGCGATCTTCTGGCCGGTCCAGAATTGCTGAACCCGTTCCATAAACGGCAGAGTGCGTGTGAAATCCCCGCCGGTGTTGCCGCGCAGGTCAAAGATCAGGTTCTGGCTTGGGTCACGTGCAATGTCGGTGGCAGAAACCTTAAGCGCGTCTTCTAATTGCGACCCGTTTTGGTCGTTAAACGTGGGCAGTGCGATGTACCACGCGCCGTTTCGCGCGCGCTCGCAGAGCATCACGGGACGGGTGTCTTTGACATGGCGCTGCCCGTGTTCCCAGATTGGGTAGAGATCAAGCGCCGGGACGATATCATGGGAGTCTGGAGCGAGCGTCTCTGCGCCGCCGTCCGGCAGGCGCAAGTCGAAATGCACGTCGTTGCTCGATCCATCGCCGGCTATCGTTCTGACGGCTGCGGGCCAAGTCAAATGCAGCGCACCGATCACGTTCTGCCGTGCGCGCGTACCAGCAAGGGATTGGCGTGCACGTTGCATGAAGCGGTGGACAGGCATACCGTTAACAGCGGCGATGTCTGCGCCGACGAACTTGCTGTATTCGCCCATCGCATCGACGACCCCAAACCCTCCACCAAGCGCCAATACCCGCAGAGGCAAGACAGAGATCGCGGCATTCGGGATGACCCGCGTGTGGCCATTGCCCGCCAAGGCGACAACGCGCATCGCGGCCAGCAGGAATTGATCACGGTCGGCGGTTTGAGCAATCTTCTCTAACTCCGCCAAAGCATCGCGTCTGATGCCAAAATCGACCGCAGCGCATGCAGTGTCGGTGGTCAAAACCGTCTCGCGGATCAGGCCGAAATCGTTGTCGAAGTTCATTGGCACAAACTGCACGGCCTTGACCGTCATGTCGACGTGAGTCCGCGGATTTCTGTGCACCTCGTCGCGCTTTGCCTTGCCAATTCTCGACGCTTGCTGTCCTTTGCGCGGATGAGTTCCCACGCCAATCGTCCTGTTTCTGGCATCCTTTGGATGATCACCACCGGTCTGTGCTTTGTGGCCGTGACCGCGCTCGTCAAGGTGATGGACGGGCGCATTCCGGCGGCCCAATCGGCGTTTTTGCGCTATGTGCTCGGGCTGGTGTTTCTGATCCCGGTGTGGCGTGACTTGATATCGCTGCGACTCACGCGCAGACAGATGACCATTTTCGGCGTCAGGGGCGTGTTTCACAGCCTTGCCGTGATCCTGTGGTTTTATGCCATGTCGCGTATCCCCATCGCCGAGGTGACGGCGATGAATTACCTGAACCCGGTCTATGTGACCGTGCTGGCGGTGTTTGTGTTGGGGGAAAAGCTGGCGATCCGGCGGGTGATGGCGGTTGTGGCGGCTTTGATTGGTGCGCTGATTATCCTGCGCCCCGGGTTCAGAGAGCTTGATCCCGGCCATATCGCCATGCTTTTCACCGCGCTTTTCTTTGCCTTCAGCTATCTGAGCGCCAAGATCATGTCGGGTGAAGTGCCGGCAAGCATGGTCGTTGCCGTTTTGTCGATCACCGTCACCATTGGTCTGACGCCATTTGCCGTTGCGGTCTGGGTGCCGCCGCAACCGATGGACCTTGTGATCCTTGCGGCTGTAGCCTGTTTCGCCACTTTGGGGCACTACTGCATGACCCGCGCTTTCGCGGCCGCCCCGGTGACGGTCACGCAACCGGTGACTTTTCTCCAACTGGTCTGGTCAGTGCTGATTGGCGCACTGTTCTTTGCCGAACCCGCGGACCCTTGGGTGATCCTCGGTGGGGCGGTGATCATGGCTTCGGTTGCATTCATCACATGGCGCGAGGCTGTTCTGCGGAATGCGCGGGTCACGCCGCTAGTCAACGAAAGCAAATCCTGAGCCGACTGTTTCGTTTGCCATAATTCACTGTTTCGAAATCGGCAAAAAACCGGGATGTTTTCCAAGTCTCGCCGCAATTCCACATGAAGAAAGAGGCAGTTAGCGTACGAGGAGAAACCCATGTTAGCTGATACAACTGCCCGCCCGGATCTGGGCGAATTGCGCCACTTTCTGGTGGCCGAACGCCAAAAAACCCTGTCGGATGCGGAGTGGAAATTCCGGATGCGCGGGTACGGGTACCACGTCAAACGTGTGACCGGCGGCGTGATGGTGGCCCGCATCCCTCAGAACGAGATTTTGGGCTGCGTTAAGATGTGATCATGGATGCGCCGAACCCCAACGGCGTCTTTATGTCCTTTAAGCGCAGGTCGCGTCCTCCCCAGACGCTTGATATACCTGCGCTATGCTCAAGTACCTCGATCTACCACCGATCTGGCTTTGCGTCGCGCTTCTGCTCGCGTGGCTGCAAAAGTCCTACTTTTCCCTCGGACTAAACTTTGGCCCTGTCTGGGCGGACCTGCTGGGCGGTCTTCTTGTCGGCGCTGGCGTATTACTGATTTTGCTGGCCGCCTACGAGTTTCGCCGTCACCGCACGACGATCATACCGCACCAAGAGCCAAGCGCGCTTGTGACCACCGGTATCTTTTCGCGCAGCCGCAATCCCATTTACCTTGCTGATTCGCTGATCCTGACCGGCTTCATCCTCTACTGGGATGCCGTGTTATCGCTCACATTAATCCCGATCTTTGTCTGGTGGATCGAGCGACACTTCATAATCGCAGAAGAAAAGCGTCTCAGGCGCAATTTTCGTGCGGAATTTGCACGATATGAGAAACAAACACGACGCTGGCTCTAGTCGCCTGCGACCAACTGTTCTAAGTGACCGGTTCGCGGGGGCGGGTGCATTGTCTGTATTAGGTCAGCAATGTAGACCCATCACCGCAAGCCTGCCGCTACGGCACCATGAAATGACGCAAAAGGGGGACGGCTCAGGTGAAAATCGGGACACCCAAAGAAGTGTTCGAGGGCGAAAACCGTGTGGCGATGACGCCCGACAGCGCCCGACAGCTCCAGAAACTCGGATATGACTGCTTGATCGAAAGCGGCGCGGGGGCCAATGCGGGCTTTTCCGACGCGACGTATGAAGAGGCAGGCGTCACGATCATCAAAACGGCCGCGGCGCTTTGGAAAGAGGCTGACATTGTCGCAAAGGTCCGCCAGCCGGACAACACCGAACTCAAGCGCCTGCGTGACGGTCAAACACTGATCTCGTTCTTCAACCCAGCCGCTAACGAAGACGGCATGGAAGCCGCCAAAAAGGCCGGTGCCAACGTTATTGCGATGGAAATGGTGCCGCGCATCAGCCGCGCACAGAAAATGGACGCGCTGTCCTCGATGGCCAACATCGGCGGTTACCGCGCCATGGTCGAGGCGGGCAACAAGTTTTGCCGCTTCTTCACTGGGCAGGTAACCGC
>CAZCOX010000071.1:4629-13510 GCA_964500115.1 uncultured Rhodobacterales bacterium | reverse complement strand
GCACCGGTCCACAGCCTCGTTTCAATGGTGACCAAAGGCATTAGCGAGCCGAGCCTGATAATAGATCCCAGAGCAGGGCCACATACAAATGCGATACGCCCTTTAATAGCCGACGCGTTACAAAGCGCTGATGTTGTCTTCTGGATCGGCGAAGAGCTGTCGCCGTGGTTGGAAGGCCCGATCGAAACGCTGGCCTCCAGCGCGGTGCGTAGCGTGCTGCTTGACGTCGAAGGTACCGCCACGTTGGCATTTCGCGAGATCGATGCATTCGGGGGGCGATCCAAAAAGGCCGATGACGATCATGCTGATGACGATCATGGTGACGAAGATCATGTCGGCAAAGATCCGCATGCCTGGCTTAACCCTGCCAACGCGCAACTTTGGCTGGCATATATGGCCGAGACGTTGTCGACGATCGACCCTGACAATTCACAGGCATACAAAGCCAACGCAGCAGCCGGTCAAACGGCAATTCAATCGGAGATTAACGCTGCGGCAAACAGTCTTGAAGCAGTGGCGAGCCAGCCATTTGTCGTTTTTCACGATGCCTATCAGTATTTCGAAAACGAATTCGGGCTGACGGCAGCCGGCGCACTCTCGCTAAGCGATGCTGTTCCTCCAAGCCCATCGCATGTCGCCGAAATCCAGTCGAAAATTCGCGAGGATAACGTAGCTTGCGTGTTCTCCGAACCGCAATTCAGTGACGCCCTCGTTCGGACCGTGATCGAAGGCACCGATGCCAAGACGGTCGAACTCGATCCGCTTGGAGCAGATTTAGAACAGGGTGCGGGATTGTACCCAGGGCTGATCCGCGCCATGACAGAGGACTTTGTCACCTGTCTTCAGTAATCGCGCTCGAAAAAGATACCCAGCGACGAATTGCCCGTGTTGTCGACACTGCCGCGGGCGGTGATGTCGGTCGTGATATCCAGGTTCAGATTGATCTCCGTTCGCCCGCCGCTTTCGACCACGACATCTGAATAGATGTTTTCGGAGATGTACTTGCCTGCGCGCACTGCAGTGCCGCCGTCGGCACCTTCAGAAACATCGAGATCATCCAAACCAAAGCTGTCGCGTAGGTCGGACAACAATCCACCTGCACCGCCACCGGCAAGCGTGGCCACCGCGCTGGCCAATTCCAAGGCTTGCAGAGCCGACAAATTTGACAGGTTTCGCCCGAACAGCAGCTGCGCCAAGACTTCGTCTTCAGGCAATTCCGGTGAAGACGTGAAAGAGATGTCCGGTGCGGAGGCCGGACCGTCCAGAATGATCCGAACTTCGATATCATTCGCTTCGGTGACAGCAACAAAACGCAAGACCGGATCAAAACTCCCGCTCAGCTGAATGCGACCCTCGTCCAATTCAAAGCGCTGGTTCAAAATATCCAAGCGCCCACGGATCAGTTCGAATCCACCTTGGGGAATGATGTCAGACGTCGGGCCGGTCAGGCGCAAAGAGCCACCAAGTTCCGCATCCAAACCGCGACCACGGACAAATACTTGCGCCGGCGCGGTCAGCAAAAGGTCAAGCCGCGTGGTAGAACCGCCTCCGCCGCCAGCGTTGCTCTCGGCGTCGTTCGTCAATCCGGCACGTTCGATTGTGCGCATTACAGGACGGGTTGCGCCCAGATGTTCAATATTGGGGATGTCGCTTAATGACGATAGTCCGGAGGTGGGAACCTGAATTTCTGTTTCGTTGACCCGCAAATCCCCGCTGATCAGCAAATTGCGCCCGATTGGACCGGTCAGTTGCACAGCACCAGTCACACTTGTGTCGTAAAGCGATGGGTCCCGAATACCGAACCGATCAAGAGATGCGGTTAGACCAGCCTCAAACGATGCCAGACCCACACGTCCCGTCACGCCAAGCGTACCGCCGTTGTTCCCCGGCGCACGCAAATCCAGTTGGGCGGCACCATTGGCCAATTGGATCACCCCCGAGATGGGGTTGAGGATGATCCCCAGTGTTGGCGCACTGAACTGCGCGGCGTCGGGTGTGATTGTGCCCGAAAGGCTCTGTAGCGCCAGCGGGCCACGCATTTGGAGGTCAAGCATGGCGCGCCCGTTCAGGCGACGCGGCTCGATAAAAGCATTCGCCAAACCAAGCGGCGCCGCGCCGTTGATCGAAAGGCTGTTGTTCGAACCGCCGCTCGCCTGGCCGTCGACGCGCAACGTGGTGCCGCCCGGTCCATCCAGATCCAGATTGACCTGGAAAGCATTGGCCTGCTGCCCGACTGTTCCGTTTAGGCTCAATGGGCCTTGGAAGTCCGGCGCCAGCAATCCCACGTTTCGCAACCGCGCATCGACATCGAGATTGCTGAGCGGGCCGGAAACAGTTGCACTAATCTCAGCCGTCTGAACATCTGCTTCGATCCGGGTCAGCGCATTGGCGTTGCCCACGACACGGGTGTCAAAACGAGATGCGCCAGCGACAAGTCGGTCTACGGTTGAATTACCTATGCCAATGTTCGTGCCGCTCCCAACAGCGCGAATATCGAATGGGCCATCTGTGTCATACGTGCCTGTGATGTCCGTCTGAACGCTCCCGCGCAGCGAAAGGCCCAAAAGCCTCGAGAATCGCGAAAGACTGTCGGCGGAGAGGCTCGTCGAAAACTGGGCAGACGGTGCGCTGAGCAGGTCATTGATCCGCGCCGTTCCAGTGGCCGTGACAGCGTCGGTAGTGAGGGTCACGGAAGACAGGGACAGCCGCTGCGGCTCTGCCTCCCACGCGAACTGTGTCTCGATCTTTGGCACGGACCCCAGTGCTTGCGAGAACCCGGCATCTGCGAGCACCACGCCCGACCCGTCGAGTGACAGGGTGCCGTTGGCAGTATTCGGGATCAGCCCATCGGTCTGCGACAACCCACCTTCGCCCGCCACTGTCAGAGCGCTGGCGCGACCCAAACCTGATACAATGTCATTTGCCACGAACCGGGTCGTCCACGCCCCGTCTGGACCACCTGTCAGCTTCAAAATGATGGAGCCGTCATCAAGCGACAAACCATCCAAAGCGGGCAGAACCACCCGACCCGACGCGTTTTCGAGGGCCGCATCCACCTCGACGGTGCTGAGTTGCCCTTCGGAAATTCGAACCGCGCCGTTGAGGTTTGCCGCGCCTTCGGCTTCGCCGGGAAACAACCGGTCGAGGCTATTCAATCGGCCATCAAACCGAAATGCGCTTTCTTCGCTGGTCACATTGCCAGTAGCGTTCAGGCGCAAGGCAGAGGTGATCACGGTTGCAGACCGCAGGGTGGTTCCGGTCTCGTCACGGCGCAAGTCAACACGCGCCGTTCCCACGCCAGCTAACAATCGGTCTGCGTGTAACTGGTTGATCGCGAGATCCAACGTCGTGGCGTCAATGGCGACATCTACCATGCCCGACACCGGGGCAACCGCGCCGGAAATGCGCGCATCCGCGCGTCCAGCCAAATCGCGTCCTGCAACGCCAGAAAACCGTATCAGATCCTGCGCAGCCAGCCGCAGGTCGATGTTCAACGGAATATCACTCTCAAAGTCCCAAACGGCAGACCCGCTGACTCCGTAGTCTTCGCCATTGGTCTCAAGGCTCGTGATCCGCACGGACTGACCGCTTTGGTAATCAACGCGGGCCGACCCCCGTAGCGCGTCACCGATCGCCGCATCCAATGACGCATCGGTCATTTGGATATCTTCTGCATCCCAATTGAGGTTCAGTTCGAACGTGCCATCCTCGGCGAAACTTGCTTGATCGATATCGCCCCGCCCGATCAACCGAACTTCTTCAAGCGTCAAGGCTGGATTTTCCAGTTGGGACAGCACGGCGTCGAACGTCAAATCGCCATTCAGTTGTGCATCAAAGGTCACCTCGGCGACTTGCGTGTCGTCATTGCCGAACGGCAGCACAACTGGCGTGCCGTCGGGGTTGGCCAGACGCCCGCTCGCATCAAGCGACTCGGGCCAGCCGCTCGCGTTAATTTCGGCTTGGCCATCCAGTGTCAGCGTGCGTGTGGCTAGTTCGAAATTCTGCAACTCCGTCCGGCCTGCGGCATCACGGGTAACGCGCCCGAGCAAAGCAATCTCGGTACCCAAGAAATCGCGTGCAGCGCCGGTCAACAACGGTGAAGGATCACCCGAAATATCAACCTCCACATCCCAACCGCCTGCGGCTTCGGGCGCCAACAGCGTCACGTCGCCGGAAATGCGTGCGATCCCGTCTGTTGCCAAAGCAATGGTGGCCGTGAAGTCATCAATCGGTGCATCACCCTGCACCTGCAGCGACAACGCTGGCTCATCCGGGATGCCCAGCAATTGCGCGACGACACCGCCCGCTGCTTCGTTGGCGTCCAATGTCACCGTCAAGACGCGCGTTGACGGAATAAACCTCGTCTCCAAGACGATTTCAGCGTCTCGACCATCCGTTCGCTGCAAATCAATCGCGACATCCAGGTCATCGTCTTCGACCAACGCGGAACCACTTATCGAAAACGTGGCCGCTTCCCCCAATACAGGAGCACCCAGTTCAACGAGCGGGACAGAGATCTCGCCAATGCTGACCGACACGGGAAGCTGCGGGATGGAAAAAGGTTCTGCCTCGGCACTGACGGCTTGTTCTTCTCCCGCAGGCAAACGCGACAGAACAACGCGTTCTGCCGTAAACGCGTTTACATCGACCGCGCCGCGCAGAAGAGCAGAGCGGTTCCAAGCCAGCACAACGTTTTCGGCACGAAACCACTCGCCATCGTCGTCAGATATCGCAATCAGCGCGATAGATGCCGTGCTGGACAGTGCCCCCTGAAATCCGCGAATACGCACGTTCTGGTCGTCTGTGGACAAGGCATCCTGCAATAGACCGGCAAGGTACCCGGGATCCTCATCCTCCTGCGCAAATGCAACCAACGGCAGGCACAGGAGCGACAGAAAGAGGATCAGCCAGCGCATCTCAGAACGCCTGCCCGATACCGATATAAAGCTCAAAGCTTTGGCCGGCATCATCACCAGTCACCGGTGTCGCCGCATCCACCCGGATCGGGCCGATCCCTGTGTTGTACCGAATTCCAACGCCCGCACCGGCATGCCAATCGTCATTCCCGGCAAAACCGCTTTCATCGGTCACAAAACCCGCGTCGTAAAATCCAACGAGGCTGAACGTGCCGTTGAGGTTTGCCCGCAATTCCGCAGACGCAGCTGCAAAGCTTTGACCGCCAGTGAATTCACCGTTGTCGGCAGTGACGCCGAGTGACTGATACGCTTGTCCACGCACAGTTCCGCCGCCACCGGAATAGAATAGGTAATCAGGTACGGTCTGTTCCAATGATGGACCCCAGACAGAACCAATCTGCATACGGCCTGCAAGCACAAATCGGTTATCAGTACCAAACCCGCGATACGCGCGCATGTCAGAGGTCAAACGAAACCCGCTTTCGGTTTCATCCAGACCAAGAAACGGTGTGCCATTGGCGGATACAAAGAAGCCGGATGTCGGGTTCAGTGTGTCATTGCGCGTATCAAGTTCCGCCCCGATGTCGGCGGTCAGAAGTTGAAATTCCCGGTCTCCAAACGCGTCCGAGGTATCGATATAGCGATACCCCAGGGCAAAACTGCCACTCAAAATGTCGCTGAAACGGTGTGATAAACCCGCGCTGATGCTGGCCTGCGTGCTTTCATATCCCGGCTCGTCCAACTGCTCGAGCTGTGCATTCAGAAAGAACTCTGTGTCGGGTGTGAACGTTGCCGGGCGACTGTAGGTAAGGCCAAGTTTGTAATCGATGTCCGTTCCGTCGGCGTTGATGCCGGAAATCTCGCCGTCGACGCGCAGGCGCTCAGCGCCCTGGAACAGGTTCCGGTGCAGCCAAAACGCGCTGATCTTTCCGCCTTCTTGTGTGGAAACTTCGGCCCCAAAGCCGAAGCGCCGCGCTTTTTGCTCGGCTACCTGCACGGTCAGGTCCAGGGTATTATCCGGATTGGGCGTGTCCGCTTCGGAGACCGCCACGGAGTTAAACACGCCGGTTTCGCGCAAGCGCCGTTCCGCTTGTTCGATCTCTTCGGGATCAAAAACGTCGCCTTCCGGGATGCCCGCGATTTCCCTGATGCGGGTCCGCCGGATGCCGTCATTGCCTGTTACAATCGTTTGACCAAAAAGGAGCCGCGGGCCAGGGTCGAGGCGCAGATCGGCATTCAGTTCCCGAGCATCGTGGTTGGCCGTGATTGTCTGGTCTGAGACACGGGCCTTGGCGTGACCTACGTTGCGCCACCCACTCACGCCAGCTCGCGCAGCGTCTCGCACGGGGGCCGTGCCTGCCCGCGCGCCGGGCGCAAAGCTTTCCGGAATTTCCGTCCCGTTCGCCAAAGGTGCAATCGTGGCACGGCCAAATCGAAAGCGCGGACCGGGATCAACTGTGACGTCAATGGATCGGATGGAACGGGGCGCTTCAAAAGGTGAGATGCCTGCGGCTTCACGTCCATCGACTTTGATCGACACGACAGGACCAAAGCGTCCTACGTCGTAAAGTGCGGCCACCAACCTTGCGTAATCGGCCTGGGCAGCCGCCAAAAGCGACTGCGCAGTGGGCGCATCTCCGGCCAACAACGATGTCATTGACATCGCCTGTGTCAGCTCGTCGCGGAGCTCTTCACCGCCGCCGTTCACAGTCAAATCAAGCGATTGGGCCGATGCCGAAAAAGGCATCGCGCATAACGATACACACAATAACGTGCGCTTCAGCCCGTTCATTCGCCCCAAACCTCGTTTTTCTTTTTCATAACTCTAGCAGGTGAACATCGTTCCACGCAAATGCGTTCGTCCAGTGCTCGTTCACAATTTGGTCCATGTCGGGAGCAAAGCAAAAAAGCGCGCATGATGTGGGGTCATCATGCGCGCCAGTGGGGAAGGGACAAAGGACCAAAAGCCCCTTCCGATGCTCGTCACCGATCAGTTACGGGCGAGCGTGTATCCGCGATTGCGCAAACAGGGCAGCTTATAGGCTTGGCGGTGCCCCCGGTTCGTCGCGACAGTGATGCGGCAGGCCCGAGGCAGGACATCTGTCCGCACATTGTTGCGACGCAAGCAAGGCTTCATGATCACGCGGCGCACGTCGCCACCGGTGATCTTGCGTACGCAATTCCTAGGCAGTGCGACCTGCTTGTGGCGCGGGCGATGCTCGCGCGGCACAACGGTTGGGATATGACTGCGGTTCTTGGCCGCCACGTGCTTATTGTTGTGGATGACAACCTTTTTGGTTTTCTTATCGCTGTCGTTGCTGCGAGAGCTTTCGATAGCCTTTCCAATTATAAAGATCGTGGCAGCAGCACCGAGGATCTTTGCGATATCCTCATCCGAAGCGGCGCGCGCCGGGGCTGCCGAAAACGCGGCGATTGTGGTTGAAACGATCAAAGCGGCAGCGATGAATTTGCGTGACATAGCGTCTATTCCTTCCCTGGATTGGGCCCGATGCGGGTTTTCCTTGGCTGGTCCTACATGGACAAAGCCTGCGCCAATCAGTTCGGGTCATATGCCAAAGACAGGCAATATCGCCGTCTGGTTATTGGATATCAGCGCCCTCGTTATTGAATTTCGGCCCGTTCCCTCGCAGGTTGACCGCATGAAACACGCATTTGCCCTTTTGTTTTGTGCCGCCCTGTTTGTGCCAGTGTCTGCCGAGGCCGCGTGCTATGCAGATTACAAGGCCAAGCAGGACAACCCACTAAGGTTGCACTACGGCGTTGCCGAGGTTGGGGAACCTTGCACCGCATCAGCCGCAACAGCGGCTTTGCAATCGCGATTGGCCGCGCAAGGTTGGACGCTTTTGAACGTCATGTCCGTTTTCGGGCAAGAGGGGCTTGCCGAAAGGAAAGAAAGTGCCGGACCACACTTCCTCCGTTACTGACGCGCGCCGTTCTGGAACCCGGATCGTCGCGATAGGGATCGCGGGGATTGTCGCGTTGCTGGCCATCGCCGGGGTCTTTCTGGTGCTGACGCTTCCGGACGCGAACGCCTTCAACACCCGCGTCGAACAGATATTCGTCGAAAACGATGACCTGACCTCGCAGGCCGAGGTTAAACTGCTCGAAATCCTCGCGCAGTCAGGGACGGCCTTTTCCGACACGCTGGCGGGGTACCGAACAACGATCTTTGTCTTGCTGATCTTTGCGACCGCGATGCTGATCGCCGCATTGGTGTTTTTGGTGATGCTCGTGATCCTCAACCGGCGCATGGCCCAGATCGAAAGGTCCGGTATTCAGGTGAACTCATTGATTGTGAGCCGCGAGGAAAACACCGTCTACCTGAACACGATGGGCTTCAAACTGACCGACGCGATGATGGAGACCATCTCGATCTTGGCTGAAGCACGGCTTGACGATGATTTGCTGTCCGGCGCCCAGATCGAGGCGATGATCTCAGGCAAGCTCGAATCTGATTGCGACGAAGCAGCGGGAGCAACGCGGATCAAACGTTTGCGTGACGGCTTGGGCAACCAGTTGGTCAGCGAACTTCTGATCAAGAATATCGCGCGGCGGGGCTATATGCTGGCCATCGACAAAGATGTAATCGAAGTGCTTTAGACGCCCGCGCCGTAGATCAAAGCATCCGAGATCTGACGGTGCAGGTTTGGACCAGCCCCCAAGACACCTGCTGTCTGTGGTGTTTCGTTGTTGAACATCAGTTTTGCGGCAGACCGATCTGTGACCGTCGCGCCAGCCTCTTGCAGGATCACTGCGCCCGCTGCGATATCCCATTCCCAGCTTGGCCTGAGTGTTAGCATGGCGTCGTATCGCCCTTCTGCCACCAGACACAGTCGATAGGCGAGCGAGGGCCGGTGCGATCGTTTGAATGTCGGTGTACCAGAGTGCCAATGCTTGGCATCCATGTTTGGTCTGGTTGCCAGAACGCGCGCCTGGGTCAGTTG
>CAZCOX010000071.1:1524-4529 GCA_964500115.1 uncultured Rhodobacterales bacterium | reverse complement strand
TCAACGTCCAAATCGGCCTGAGTGACAGGGCCGGCTCCATCGGGTTTTTCTTCGACATCCAAACCCTTGGCCTTGTGCCGCAACGCGATCTCACCCGCCTCGCGCGCCGCATCAATCAAAAGCTCAAGGTCACTCACCGGCAAGCGTCAGGCCTTCAACCAAGAGCGAGGGAACAACGCGGCTTAACCATGTGCGCGCATCGTTTGCAGGTGTCATCTGGCGCAGCATCTCGCGCAGGTTTCCTGCGACGGTCACGCCGCTGACTGGATACGCCGCCTGTCCGTTTTCCACCCAAAACCCAGCCGCACCGCGCGAGTAGTCGCCTGTATTCGGATTGATCGTGGACCCGATCATCGAGGTGATGACCAAGCCCGTTCCCATATCTGCAATCAACTCTGCTTGCGTCTTAGTGCCCTGCGTCAGGGCCACATTCCCAACGCTGGGCGACGGACCAGACGATGTTCCGCGGGCCGCGTTTGCGGATGAGGCCAAACCCAGTTTGCGCGCGGTTGCAAGATCAAGTGTCCAACCCGTCAAAACGCCATCGTCAACGATATTGCGCTTGGCTGTCGCCAGTCCTTCGGCATCGAACATCCGCGATCCACTAACCCGCACACGATGCGGGTCTTCGGTCAAGGATACGCCCTCGGGCAAAACCTGCTCGTTCATCAAGTCAAGCGCCCAGGATGACCGTCGTGCGATGGACGCGCCATTGATGGCAGACAGCAAATGGCCGATGAGGGACGATGAAATCCGCTCATCAAAAAGCACCGGATACGCGCCCGTCTTGGGTTTGCGCGGGTTCATCCTCGCCAAGGCCCGCTCTGCCGCGCGTTTTCCGATCTCGTCCGGCGTACGCAGATCACTTTGGTAAATGCGTTGATCACCGTCGTAATCCCGCTCCATTTCAGTGCCCGTTCCGGCAATTGCAACACAGGAGGTTGAGCGTGACGTCCGATTGTACCCGCCAGCAAATCCGTTGCTGGCCGCCAGGAAAATGTCTTGCGTTCCGTACCCGGCAGATGCCCCAGAAACTTGTGTGATGCCGCTTACGGCCAATGCGGCAGCCTCAACCGCCTTGGCATCCGCCTCCAATTCAGCAGGCGTGGGTTCTTCGCTTGGATCGTAGAGTTCAAGCGGCCCGGAATTCACGTTCGAAGCAAGCTGATCCGCAGTTGCCAACCCGACATGCGGGTCCTCCGGCGCTTCACGCGCCATGGCCACCGCGCGTTCAGCCATCATGGCGAGCGTATCGGGTCGTACGTCTGACGACGATACATTCGCAACGCGTTGCCCCACGAACACCCGCAATCCGAGGTCGGTCGCTTCAGACCGTTCGGCCTGCTCCAACGCGCCGTTGCGCACGTCGATGCTTGACGAACTGCCTTTGACGACCAACACATCCGCCGCATCGGCACCGGCTGACTTTGCCTGATCCAGCAAGGCCTGCGACAGGGATTCCAGCGATTGTGTCATAGGCTCTCCGGCACGTGGTCTGGTCGTTCGGTCAGAGGTAGAGCGCCAACCTCGCGGCTGCAACCCTTCTACTGTGGGGTAACAACGCCAACGATTGGGCCCATCCAACGCCCAAAATCGAAACGATCGAGTGATGGCGCGTAAAGCCGGGATACGCGCCCATCAAGGAAGAGCGCCTGAGGCATTTTCAAGTCATCGCGAAAAATGCGCCCGAACTCGTGGAACGTGGTTGGGTCATCGGAAATGACAAAGACGGCGGTTTGACCATCCTCGGTTGTGCCAACACCATTTCGAATGTGGCGCGACGTGCTGTCGATCAGAAACCTGGGATGAAGCGCGCCATCAATGACCAGCATTGGGCCAGATTGGGTCGCGTATTGGCAATCGGGCCGGTTCGCCAAATAGGTCAGCGTTTCAATCACGTCCGCGCGTTTTTCGCGAATGCAGAACACTCCGTTTGGCAACAATCCGAAGTTTCCCGGCCCTGCGTTCGGGATCACCCGCATCACTTCGCGGCCGTTTTCCAAATAATGTCCAACCGGTTCGCGATTGTCGTGATACATCCCGCCATTCATCGCAAAAACAAGGCGCTCGCCCGTCGCATTGAGCGCGGTTTCAACAGCTGTGAATTGCCCGTACTTTTCGCCGTTTGCATCATTGAGAAACAGCCGCAGGTCCGCCTCAGCCACATCGACCGTGCAAGCCGTGTACCTGATGCCGTCAAAGCTTTTGTTTTCACAGGATGTGGATGCAAGGCTTGCGCTCGCACAGAACAGCGCTGCAAAGCTGAATGCGAAAAGATGGCTAAGTCTCGACATCGCGGCGCACATCGTCTTGCGCAAACATGCGACGGGTGTCGTCCATCCGGTCGAACGTGTCGTCGATCTGGAAACGCAACTCCGGCGAAAACTTCAACGTCAGGTTCTTTGACACGGCGCGGCGCAGTTCGTTGCGATTGCGACGCAACAGGTCAAGCAACTCGTCCTGACCCTCACCGCCAAGCGGCACGACATATGCAGTCGCGACCTTGAGGTCGGGTGAAGTTCGTACTTCGCCCACCGTCACGGAATACCGGTTCAGGTCCGGATCATGGATGTCACCGCGTGCCAACACTTCGGCCAAGGTACGACGGATCAATTCGCCCACGCGCAACTGGCGTTGGGACGGTCCGGCTGAGTTATGAAATCGGTTTTTCGCCATTATCGCCACATATGACGTCTTCCGGGCTTTGCCAAGCGTCCTGCCAGCGGTTAAGGAGGCGAAATCAAGCTGACCGAGGTGCGCGATGAGCGAAGAAACTGGTGTTGTTGTCACGGGTGCGTCTGGCCGGATGGGGCAGATGCTGATTGGCGAGATTACAAAGCACCCGAAACTCAAGCTTGTGGGCGCAATTGAACGGACAGGTCACGACTGGGTCGGGCAGGATGTCGGCATCGCTATGGGTGGTGCCGCGCTGGGCGTTGTGGTCGAGGATGACCCGCTGGAAAGCTTTGCCCGCGCGCAAGCGGTAATCGACTTTACCTCACCGG
>CAZCOX010000071.1:0-1424 GCA_964500115.1 uncultured Rhodobacterales bacterium | reverse complement strand
GGCGATATCGGGTTTTCCGCAATCCGTGGTGGTGACATCATCGGCGAACACGATGTCATGTTCGCCGCCGAAGGCGAGCGCATTACTCTGCGCCACGTTGCCAGCGACCGGTCGCTTTTTGCACGCGGCGCGCTGAAGGCCGCTTTGTGGGGGCAGGACAAATCGCCCGGCGAATACGATATGCTAGATGTTCTTGGCTTGTCTGACGACTGATCCGCGACAACAAAAAAGTGTCGATTGGCGATCTATTGCTGACCCAATTGGGAACCAGTGATCCATTCGTGCATTTCCTCCGTACCTTAAGCCAAGTACGCAGATCGGGGGTAATACATGTTCCGTCACGCTATCATCGGTGCCGCAGCTTTCGCAGCACTCGCACTGCCGCAGGCCGCAGCCGCTGAACTCAAGCGGGTCGAAAGCCGGTCTGAATTCGTGTCGCTGGTGCAAGGCAAGACGCTGTCCCGCCCGCTGGTCAAGCTCTCTGTCGGTGCAGACGGCAGCATCTCCGGACGTGGTGTGCGGTGGGATGTGACGGGCTCGTGGAGTTGGCAAAACGGTTATTTTTGCCGTGACCTCAATTGGGGTGGCGATGAGCTTGGCTATAACTGCCAAGAGGTCCGCGCCAATGGGCGCGATATGCGCTTCACCTCCGACCAAGGCCGTGGCGAGTCTGCTGATTTCCGCCTTCGCTGATCAAAAATCGATCGCGAGCCCGCCTTTTTCCCAATCGCCGTAACGCACCGGCTCGGGCCCGGCGCGCCCACCCAACTCCGTGGGAAACGGTTCTTGAGCGTCCGCCTTTTTGCGCCGCTCTTCAGCTTCGGCGAGTGCACGCTGCGCCGCCGGTGGCAGGTCTTTTGTGGTGTCAGAACTCATATCAGGCTTCCATACTTGCAGGGTTTGATATACCCGCCTTTCGGTCCGCGACAAGTGCCGCCAGCAAGGGATCTGTCTATGCCGCCCTCCAAATCCGCAAGGCATGTTGCCCTTGATGGCCTCAGCCAGATCATCGGCGAAGGCCGTATGCTGTCTGACGTTGTGGCTGACGCGGATTGGCAATCGCTGTCCGGAGCCGAGCGGGCAACAGCACAGCGGCTGATTGTGCAAACGCTTCGATCCCTCGGGCCGGCAGATCACGTACTCGGACCGCTCTTGCAACGCCAACCGCCACTTCGGGTGTTGAACTTGTTGCGCATGGCGACGGTTGAACTGATGGCTGGCGGGGCGGCGCACGGTGTTGTGAATGAGGCGGTCACGCTGGCTTCGCGCAACCGCAAAACAGCCCCCTTGAAAGGGATGGTCAACGCAGTGCTCCGCAACGTGACGCGGTTGGAGCCCGAGGTCTGGCAAGATGCGCCCGTAACGCGCCTTCCAAAATGGTTGCGTAACAGGCTGGTCAAAGCTTGGGGCAAATCCGCCGTTGC
>CAZCOX010000070.1:8949-13587 GCA_964500115.1 uncultured Rhodobacterales bacterium | reverse complement strand
ATGACCAGATGCGCCAGTTCCTGCGCCGCCACACGCATTTTGCGCTGGTGGTGGATGAATATGGCGCGCTGCAGGGTCTGATTACGCTGGAGGATATCCTCGAAGAAATCGTGGGCGAGATCACCGACGAGTTCGATCCCGATGACGAAAACAACGTCAAACGCGCGGATGACGGGAATTACTGGATCGAGGGCGCGATGACCATTCGTGACCTCAACCGGGCCCTCGACTGGTCCTTGCCGGATGATGAGGCCAACACTGTCGCGGGTCTCGTGATCCACGAGGCGCAGATGATCCCAACACCCGGACAGTGTTTCAGCTTTCACGGCTTCCGCTTTGAAGTGGCCGAGCGTGAGAACAACCGGATCACGGCACTGAAGATCAGGCCACTGACCGTGGAATAGCGGGGGAAAATGCTTCAAAGCATTTTCGCGTTTCCCGTCCGGGAACCGCTTGGGGTTTCACCCCAAACCCCAAAGGTATTTGTGAACCAGAGAAGATCAGGCGCGCAGTCGCATCCCACTTGGGTCAAAGGGTGGCTGATCGAGGATGGTTGCGCTGTGTGGTCGGCCCAGAACCATCACGTCGACCGTGTCTCCGGGTTGTGCGTCTTTCACGTATCCCAGAGCGAGGGATTGATTGACGTGATATCCGTACCCGCCGGAGGTCACGCGACCAATGCCTTGCCCGTCTTTGAAGATCGGCTCTCCTCCGGTTGCATCGGCGTTTGACATGGCGGTGTCCGCCTCGGACAGCGCCAAGAGCACCATCTGCTCGCGCGGTGCTTCTTGCATATTGGCCAAGGCCGCATCGCGATTGAGGTAGTCTTTGTCTGTCTTACACAGCCGCGCCAACCCACATTCCTGCGGCCAGTATTCCGGGCTGTATTCGCGCCCCCACGACCCGTAGCCTTTCTCAAGACGCAGGCTCATGAGTGCGCGGCTGCCGACCGGCACTGCGCCGACCTCCTGCCCAGCCTCCAGCAGCGCCGTCAGGAGCGCCACCTGATCCCCGGCGCGGCAATGCAGTTCCCAACCCAGATCGCCGGTGAAGGACACGCGTAATGCCATCACCTCGACGCCCGCAATCTCCATCATCCGAGACCGCATGAACGGGAAATCGGACGTTTCGAGGGACGTGTTGGTAAGCCGTTGCAGCAACGCGCGGCTTTCTGGGCCTGCAACGTTGAAGCCACACCAGTCGTTTGTCAGGCTTTCAAACCGGGCGTCTTCGGGCAGCGGCACGGCATCGTAGAACCGTTTCTGGTAGCGTTCCGCCATGCCGGAGCTGACGATCCAGAATTCGTCGTCGGCAATCCGTGTGACCGTTGCGTCGCCCGCAATTCCGCCGCGCTTGCCGATCAGCGGCGTGAGGCATGACCGACCCACCTCGCGCGGCATGCGGTTGGCAAAGACGGCGTTGAGCCAGTCTTCGGCGCCCGCCCCGGTCACCCGGTATTTGGCGAAGTTCGAGATATCGATGATCCCGGCCTTTTCGCGCAGCGTACGCGCTTCGGTGCCGACCACATCCCACCATGCCTGACGTGTGAAGCCCGATGTCTCGGCGACGTCTTTTGAATAATAAAGCGGATGCTCCCAGCCATAGTTGAGGCCAAAGACCGCGCCCATCTCGCGCTGCATCTCGTAAGCCGGTCGCGTGCGCACCGGACGGCCCGCCGCGCGTTCTTCGTTCGGGAAGTGAATGGCAAAGCGATGCGCGTATTGATCGCCGACGCGCGCCTTGGTGAAGGCCTTGTCGGCCCAGTCACCAAAGCGGGCCATGTCCCATGCGAACATGTCGTACTGCATTTCGCCCTGGATGATCCATTGCGCCACCATCAGGCCCATGCCGCCGGACTGGCTGAAGCCCGGAATAATGCCGTTGCAGCAGAAATAGCCCTGCTTTTCCGGTACCGGCCCCAGCAGAACGTTCGAGTCTGGAGACCAGATCATCGGGCCGTTGATCACTCGCTTGATCCCGGCCTCACCCACCGCCGGAACGCGATCAATGGCGCGCATCATGTTGTCTTCGATCCGTTCCAGATCATCGGCAAACAATTCGTGCCCAAAGCCTTGTGGCGTGCCGTCTTCGGCCCAGAAGCGCATGTCACGCTCGTAGGCGCCGACGAGCAGCCCTTTGCCCTCCTGCCGCAGGTAGTACTCCCCATCACGATCCGCGACCGAGGGCAGGCGCCGATCCATTGCGTCGATCTCGGCAATGGTTTCAGTCACGAAATACTGGTGCTCGGTTGGCAGGAGCGGCAGGTCGATGCCTGCAAGGGCCGCCACCTCGCGCCCCCAAAGCCCGGCGGCGTTCACAACCCATTGCGTGTGGATGTCCCCCTTGGGCGTTCGCACAATCCAGGAGCCGTCCGGCTGCTGCTCTGTCGCCGTGACGGGGGTGAAGCGATGGATTTCTGCCCCCTTCTGCCGTGCGCCAGCGGCGTAGGCGGCTGTTACACCCGATGGGTCAACGTTACCGCCATCGGGTTCGAACATGATGCACCGGATGCCGTCGTAATTGACCAGCGGGTGCAGGCGTTCTGCCTCGTCCCGTGACACCTCGTGAAAGTTCATGCCATAGAGCCGCGCTTTTGCTTCTTGCAGACGCAGCTGGTGTTCACGGTTTTCGGTCTGCGCGAGGTAGAGTGACCCGGGTTGATAGACACCGCAACTTTGACCGGTTTCGGCCTCGAGCTCTTTGTAGAGGTTCATCGTGTAGTGCTGGATGCGACTGATATTCGTACTGTCATGCAGCCCATGGATATTGGCGGCGGCGTGCCAGGTGGAGCCGCTAGTCAGTTCATCGCGTTCGAGCAGAACGACGTCCGTCCACCCCAGTTTTACCAAGTGGTACAAAATCGAGCAGCCGATCACGCCGCCTCCGATCACGACGGCCTGGGCATGGATGCGCATGACATTTCCTTTTTGTCCGTTCGCCCCAGCCTAACCCCGCAAGTGACATGTTCGTATCGCCGTTTGACGACACCTCATGTCGAAAACAGCCCAAGAGCGCGCGACACGTAAATTCTTCTGCATTGGGAAATTGCTGCTAGGCTACACTGCAAAGCCGCTGCGAGAGGAGAGACACGCCTTGCCATACTTCAAACACCGTTTGCACCAGACCAATGACAAGATGAGCGCGCACATCTGCACCATCCCGTCGGCCACCGTCACACAAGCGATGGCCGCCGCCGGGACGGACGCCGTGATCATCGATATGGAACATGGTGCGGTCGGGTATCCCGAAGCGCACGCCATGATCGCGGCCACCCATGGCACGAACTGCGCGCCGCTTGTGCGGATTGCCGTGACCGATACTGCGTTGGTGAAACGTGTGCTAGACCTTGGCGCCGAGGGTATTGTTTTTCCCCTGATCCGCACAGCAGAGGATGCGCAGCGCGCCGTGTCTTCCATGCGTTATCCGCCGAAAGGCACGCGCGGGTTTGGCCCGTTTATCGCGCATTCGCGGTGGGACGCGCCGCTGACCGGGTATCCCGCAGAGATGGAGGACAACCAGACATGCTGTTTGTTGGTCGAAACCGCAGACGCCGTCGAGAACATCGAGGAGATCTGCGCGGTTGAGGGGATCGATCTGTTGGTGCCCGCCATGTTCGACCTGTCAACGGACCTTGGCCTTATGGGGCAATTCGATCACCCGGACCTGCTTGCTGCTATGGCCAAGGTCGAGGCCGCGGCGAAAGCGGCCAACATCCCGCTTGGCAACGCCGCGCTTAACGAGGCACAGGCCAAAGCGATCTTTGACCGGGGCTATCGGGTCATCGCCGGGTTTGATCTGCTTTGGCTTAAGGAAAAAGCTGCACAGGCACAGTCTTGGTGCGCGGGTGATTGACGCGCAAACCCGATAAACGACAACAGGTGTCGTGAACTGACAGGCCACCTGCACCAAACCAAACATCTTTTGTGCCAACTGGATGGTTGAGGGGAATGCGATGAAAACGCAGGCGCGCGTGGTGGTGATTGGTGGCGGGGTTGTGGGCGTTTCGGTGCTCTACCACCTGACCAAGTTGGGGTGGTCGGACGTGATTCTTGTCGAGCGGTCCGAATTGACATCTGGGTCCACATGGCACGCGGCGGGCGGATTTCACACGCTGAATGGCGACACCAATATGGCGGCGCTGCAGGGGTATACGATCCGGCTCTATAAGGAACTGGAAGAGATCACCGACATGTCCTGCGGTTTGCATCACGTCGGCGGCATCACACTGGCCGACAACCGTGACCGGTTCGACATGCTGCTCGCGGAGCGGGCGAAGCATCGCTACATGGGGCTTGAGACCGAAATTGTCGGCCCGGACGAGATTGCAAAAATCGCCCCCATAACCAACACCGACGGCATCCTTGGGGCGCTCTATGATCCGCTTGACGGGCATCTTGACCCCTCAGGGACCACACATGCCTATGCCAAGGCCGCACGCATGGGTGGGGCTACGATTGAAACGCATGTCATGGTGCAGGAAACCAACCCGCGCGCGGATGGCACGTGGGACGTGGTCACCGACAAAGGCACAATCCATGCAGAGCATGTGGTCAATGCAGGCGGTCTGTGGGCGCGCGAAGTTGGCGCGATGGCGGGCGTCTACTTGCCGCTGCACCCGATGGAACACCAGTACATCGT
>CAZCOX010000070.1:6403-8849 GCA_964500115.1 uncultured Rhodobacterales bacterium | reverse complement strand
CCGCGCTTTGAAACGCCAAGCTTCCGGCGCTCCAATGCATGGGACGCCACCGCGCGGGAAGTCAGGGCGGTGCGCGAGGCTGTTGGCATCAACGAGGTTCAGAACTTCGGCAAGTATGAGGTGACCGGGCCGAATGCCCGCGATTGGCTCGACCGGGTCATGGCAGGCCGGGTGCCGAAACCGGGGCGGTTGTCGCTGACGCCAATGCTGTCTCACAAAGGGCGGCTGATCGGTGATTTCACCATGTCCTGCCTGTCGGACACGCATTTCCAACTGACAGCCAGCTACGGCGCTCAGGCCTATCACATGCGGTGGTTTGAACAGAACGGGCAGGATGGTGTTAGCGTTAGAAATGTCTCTGACACGCTCACGGGGTTCCAGATTGCGGGGCCAAAGGCTTTGGATGTGCTTCAAGCCGTCACGCGCGACGCGACTGACCTCAAGTTCATGGATGTGCGCCCGATGACCATCGGCATGACACCCTGTCTGGTGCAGCGCGTGAGCTATACCGGCGGTTTGGGATACGAGATATATTGCGATGCGGTGGCACAGCGACAGCTTTGGCAAACGCTTTGGGATGCGGGCCAAGACTTCGGCATGCGCCCCTTTGGCATGCGTGCGATGATGTCCCTGAGGCTCGACAAGTTCTTCGGGTCCTGGCTGTCGGAGTTTTCGCCCGATTACACCGCTGCCGAAACAGGGATGGACCGTTTCATCGCGTTCAAAAAGAACACGGATTTCATCGGGCGCGCGGCTGCAGAGGCGGAGCGGGCCAAGCCACCGGCCCGCACGTTGTGCGCATTCGAAGTTGATGCGGAGGATGCGGATGTCCAGGGGTATGAGCCGATCTGGATTGATGGGGCCGTGGCGGGTTTCTGCACCTCTGGCGGGTATTCGCACCATGCGGGCAAATCCATAGCGCTGGGTCTGATCCCGCGCGACGTCGCTGCTGAAGGTCTAACAGGGCAGATCGAAATTCTGGGCCAGATGCGCGCGGCCACGTTGATTACAACACCGCTTTATGATGCGGACGGGGCGATGATGCGCGGGTAACGTGCCCCGTATGACCAGAATCGTCATCATCATTCCCGCCGCCGGAGCCAGCCGCCGTATGCGGGGCCGAGACAAACTGTTGGAACCGGTCGCAGGTGCGCCCCTGCTGCGCGTGATGGCGCTGCGCGCTTTGGAAATTTCCGCGCAAGTTCTTGTGACGTTGCCGCTTGACCGGCCAGACCGCGCAGCCGCTCTTGAGGGTCTGCACGTCGAAACGATTGAGGTCGCGGATGCCGATACTGGCATGTCCGCCTCCTTGCGCGCGGCTTCACGGCACATACCAAAAGACGCCAGCGGCGTGCTGATCCTGCCCGCCGACATGCCGGACATTTCGCGCGACGATCTCGCGCGTGTTGTGCAGGCTTTCGAGGATCAGGTGGCGACATCTATCGTTCAGGCTACCAGCGCGGATGGCACACCGGGTCACCCGGTGCTGTTTCCGGCGGATTTGGCGCGCGGTTTTGGCGATCTTTCCGGGGATGAAGGGGCGCGGTCCATTGTCAAAGCCAACGCGGACCGCAGGGTCTTTGTCGCCCTGCCCGACAACCACGCGATCACCGACCTCGACACGCCAGAGGCCTGGGCCAAATGGCGCGCCGCCAAATAAAAAATGGGACAGCTCTCCCCTGCTGTCCCATTCTTTCGATCGCTGCCACTTTCGGGCGCAATCGGCTGCATATCTGGCGCGCTTTTAGGCGCTGTCGGGACACTACTGATGTTTGACGCCAAGGCAAGATAAAATTTGACAGAAATGTGACGGGATGATGTCGGGCGTTTGGCGGCACCTTCTTATGGGACAATCCACTGCCCGGCCCAGTCATTGTCTGCGGAAAATACTGCGCGGCGATGAACGTCGGACAGTTGCATCAATTCGATGGTTGTGATTCGGCAGGTCAGCACCGTGAACCAGTCTTTGCTGGCGAGCTTTTCATACGCGTGTGCATGCGCGATGGGCGTGCCCGGAATGGGAGCTGCTCCGTAGGCGATGCGCGATCCGTCCGGCACATCCTGCCACCGGTCGCTGACCGACGGCCCGCTTTGCATTGTGACTTCGGTGCTGATGCGTAATTGCAGTTTTGGTTTTTCATCCCAAACGTGAAATTGGGCGTGTGGCAGGGTTTTCAGCGAGGCCATCTTGGACGACCCGCCATCTGTGTGCACCTCAAGCGTGCCCGCCGCCCGGTTTGCGGCGCGCAGCACGACCGTCCGTGCTTCGGGAAATCCGCCGGGGGAGACAGTCGCCAAAACCGGGTGCCGCGCGGGGGCGCGCCGGTCGGCCACTCCGCGCGTCAGGCGTTGCCAGCCCAGCGTTAGGAAATCGGCCAGATCGTTTGGATCACTCATATCCCGTCATCTCCAAATACCCGCGCCCCGTGTGGCTGCCGCTGATCCG